>CAKZJW010000150.1 GCA_937120495.1 uncultured Oligoflexia bacterium | reverse complement strand
CTTGAGCATGGTAACTATATATAAGACGGTGTCTAAGCACATTCCCTAATACAGCTTGAATATCTTCAGGACTAACAAAGTCACGTTTATGCAGCCATGCATGTGCTCTTGCACACCGTTCTAATGCAATTGTGGCTCGTGGGCTTGCACCAATCTCTATCCATTGGGCTAAGTCGGCATCGTATTTCTCTGGCTCTCTAGTCGCCATAATTAATTGTACTAAGTAAGTTTCTGCCGCTTCAGAAACATGCAGTTTGAGTATGTCAGTGCGCGCTTTAGCAATGTTTTCTTGAGTCAGTTTGTTTTGTTTATCAATTGCACTTTCATTTTGTAAAGACTGAATTGCTTCACTGCGAGTGAGTGCTAGAATTTTATGTTCCGTAGCGGCATCAGGGTAATCTATTTCTAAATGCATTAAAAATCTGTCGAGTTGAGCTTCGGGTAAAGGGTAGGTACCTTCTTGTTCAATAGGATTTTGTGTTGCCATTACTAAGAATAGTTCTGGTAGTTGGTAAGTTTTTCTACCTACAGTTACTTGTCTTTCAGCCATAGCTTCTAGTAAAGCAGATTGTACCTTAGCAGGTGCGCGGTTTATTTCATCAGCTAACACTAAATTTTGAAATAATGGACCTGCCTGAAAAACAAAACTACCATCTTCTGGGCGATAAATATCTGTACCTGTTAAATCAGCTGGTAATAAATCGGGTGTGAACTGTATACGATGAAAATCAGCTTCTAACCCATCAGCTAAAGCATTAATAGCACGTGTTTTAGCAAGACCTGGAGGCCCTTCAACAATTAAATGACCGTTGGCTAGTAAAGCAATAAGTAAGTTTTCAACAAAAGCGGGTTGACCAATAATTTGTTGAGATAAATGTTGTTTTAAAGTTGAAAAATGTTCAATTGCCATATTTTGTCTTTTTTACCTAAGATTTGAATATAAATAAGTTAAATACTTTTTAATTTATTAATGACGTTAAGGTGATATTTTTTAAATGAATCTTCTTAATTATATATAAGGGTATAGTTAAATAAAACAAGCCAAATAAGCCTTAGTTGTAACAAATTTTTTCTTTAAAAATTTAGTTAAATAAATGATATTAATTACAGAACAAATAAATCAACGATTGATATTTTCGTTTAGTTGTTTAAAATCAATAAACATTAAGAGGTCTGACCTCTAAAATTTGAAACATACTTTAGCTACAACAAAGAGTATTAGTAAATGGAGAATACAAATGACAATTAAAATGACTACTTCTAACGGAGAGCGTATAGCTATTGTTGCAGGGCTAAGAACTCCTTTTGCTAAACAAGCAACTGCATTTCACGGTATTCCTGCCGTAGATTTAGGTAAATTAGTCGTTAATGAATTATTGCAAAAATATAATGTAGATCCATCTATTATTGATCAGTGCGTTTTTGGTCAAGTAGTTCAAATGCCAGAAGCGCCTAATATTGCTCGTGAAATTGTTCTTGGCACAGGTATGAATGCTAATACAGATGCTTACAGCGTATCTCGTGCTTGTGCGACGAGCTTTCAATCAGCGGTAAACGTGGCTGAATCAATCATGGTTGGTACAGTAGATGTTGGTATTGCAGGCGGTGCAGATTCTTCTTCAGTTGCTCCTATCGGTGTATCTAAAAAGTTTGCTCGTACTTTGTTAGATTTAAGTAAAACAAAAACGTTGAGACAAAAGTTATCTCTCATTAGTCAATTAAGGTTTAAAGATATATTACCTGTAGCGCCAGCGGTAGCTGAATACTCAACAGGAATATCTATGGGCGAAACTGCTGAACAAATGGCAAAAACCTATAATATATCTAGAGAAGATCAAGATGCATTAGCACATAGATCACATTCACTAGCCACAGAAAGCTGGGCAGAAGGAAAACTTAATGGTGAAGTAATGTGTGCTCATACTGAACCCTATAAAACTTTTATAGAAAAAGATAACTGTATCCGCGATAACTCTGTTTTAGCTGAATACGCGAAACTTAAACCATGTTTTGATAGGCAATATGGCACTGTTACTGCCGCTAATAGCACAGCATTGACAGACGGTGCATCAGCCATTTTGATAATGCGTGAAGGTAAAGCGAAAGCTTTAGGGTATAAGCCATTGGGTTATATTCGAAGTTATGGTTTCGCGGCAATTGATGTATGGAAAGATATGTTGATGGGTCCTAGTTTTTCCACACCAATAGCGTTAGAGCGTGCTGGTGTAGAATTAGCCGATTTGGATTTAATTGAAATGCATGAAGCTTTTGCCGCTCAAGCTTTAACAAATATGAAAATGTTTGAAAGTGATCACTTTGCGAAAAAATATTTAGGTCGTAAAAAGGCGATAGGAAACATCGATATGTCTAAGTTCAATGTGATGGGTGGATCATTAGCTTATGGCCATCCATTTGCGGCAACAGGTGCAAGATTAATTACACAAACATTAAACGAATTAAATCGTCGCGGTGGTGGAGTAGGTTTGGCTACTGCTTGCGCTGCAGGTGGGCTAGGTGTCGCTATGGTTTTGGAGACAGATTAATGAGCAACAAAAATATTGAAACAAATATAAACCAAGAAAAAAATAACAGTACTAGTGTCTTTACTTTGATTAAAAAAGATAATGGTATAGTTCATTTAATTATCAATGTAGTAGAAGACAGTATTAATACGTTAAAGGAGGAGTTTGCCGACCAAATTGAAGAATTATTAGAAGAAATTAAAAGTGATACCTCTATCAAAGGTATTATTTTATTTAGTGGGAAAGAAGATTCTTTTATTGCTGGTGCCGATATTAATATGATCAATAATTGCCAAACGAAAGCAGAAGTAGAAACTATTTCTCGCCGAGGGCAGATGATTTTTTCAAAAATAGAGCAATTTCACATTCCAATTATTGCCGCAATAAATGGTACCTGTTTAGGTGGTGGGTTAGAGCTTGTGTTAGCTTGTCATGCACGAATTTGTACCAATAACCCAAAAACAGTTTTAGGTTTACCTGAAGTTCAACTGGGCTTATTACCCGGCAGTGGGGGTACTCAAAGATTACCTAAATTAATTGGGTTACAAAAATCATTAGATATGATGTTAACGGGTAAACAAATCAGAGCAACTCAAGCTTTAAAAATAGGCTTAGTAAATAAAATAGTGCCTAATAGTATTTTAATAGACACAGCTGAAAAAATGCTTATTTCTGGCCAATTAAATACTAATAATAAAATAAAAAATTCTTTGGTAAATAAGTTATTAGAGGAGACTGCAATAGGGCGGAACCTTATATTTAAAAAGGCAAAGGAATCTGTTTTATTTAAAACTAAAGGTAATTATCCTGCACCTATAAAAATAATTGAAAGTGTAAAAGTCGGTATAGAAAAAACTCAAGAAGAGGGTTATAAAGTTGAAGCAAATAATTTTGCTGAACTAACAATGAGTTCAGAATCTTATCAACTCCGTCATATATTTTTTGCTACTACTGAAATGAAAAAAGAACAGGGCGTTAATCATGTTACCGCTAAAAAAATAAATAAAGTAGGTGTGCTTGGTGGCGGTTTAATGGGAGGTGGTATTGCTTTTGTAACAGCTACCAAAGCTAAAATTCCTGTCAGAATCAAAGATATTACGCAGCAAGGAATTAGTCATGCCTTTAAATATGGTTTTGATTTACTTAATAAAAAAGTAAAGCGAAAATTTATGAGTAAAAGTGATCTACAAAAACAAATGTCTAATATTACTGGGTGTATAGACTTTTCTGGATTTAAAGATGTTGATCTCGTAATTGAAGCTGTATTTGAAGATTTAAAATTAAAACAACAGATGGTGACTGATATAGAAAATAACACTAATGAATCAACTATATTTGCCAGCAATACATCAAGTTTACCCATAAGTAATATTGCAGCTAATGCAGAAAAACCTGAAAATATTATTGGGTTACATTATTTTTCACCCGTTGATAAAATGCCGTTAGTTGAAATAATTCCACATACTTCTACTTCAGATGAAACTGTTTCTACAACAGTAGCATTTGCAAAAAAACAAGGTAAAACTCCTATAGTTGTTAAGGATAAAGCTGGTTTTTATGTTAATCGAATATTAGCTCCTTATATGAATGAAGCAGCAATATTATTACTGACTGGTGTACCTATAGAAAAAATAGATGAGGCACTTGTTAATTTTGGTTTTCCAATTGGGCCAATTCAATTACTTGATGAAGTCGGTATTGATGTTGGTGCTAAAATCGGACCTGTACTAGAATCTAAACTCGGGAAAAGATTTTCAACACCGAGTGCATTTACCTCTTTATCAGAAGATGGACGATTAGGTAAAAAAGTTAGCAAAGGGTTTTACCTATACAATACAAAAAAGAAAAAAAATAATAAACAAGTAGACAAGTCTATCTATAGTCTTTTAAATATTACAATTTCTAACACGTTACCTAGCGAAGAAATAGCAAAACGGTGCACTTTTATGATGTTAAATGAAGCTGCTCGTTGCTTAGATGAAGGGGTTGTTCGTAATGCCAGAGATGCAGATATTGGCGCTATATTTGGTATAGGTTTTCCACCGTTTTTAGGAGGACCATTACGCTACATTGACAGTATTGGAGTTGAGTGTGTTATTAAACAACTAACACTATGGTCTAAGCAATACGGTGAACGTTACGCGCCATGTGATGCGTTAATTACTATGGCTGAAAAGAATGAACGATATTATTAATGGTTTAAATTATTGATAATTTTTTCGGTGAAAAAGTCAATTTAACGCCTACAAATTTGAGTACGTTAAAATAAGCTAAAATCTGATTAATCTAAATTGAAAACGATAATTGATGAAAATGAATATTTTCATCAATTATCGTTTTTTTTTATACCAAAAATAAACAAAAACCTATAGTTTTACAATTCAAATATTGGCAATAAACTACCTCTTGCGCGGACTATTTTATCCGATTGATATGGCAATTTATTTCCATGTTATTAATAAAATAAATAGTAATCATAAGTATTTTAGATTTGAGTAAAGACTCTAAATTGATTATATTATTGAGCATATTAATAAATAAACTTATTTGAATAATTATTTTCATTTAATGAAATTCTTTTTACATAAAGAAATTCACTAGGAGTAATGTTTTGATTCTTTTGATGGTTTTAGGCATTGTGTTAAGCGTGCTGTGTGGCGTTTTTTTCTATTGCCAGGCTGTAATCACAGGTTTTGGTCGTAAGCGGTGGACTGTTGCAGGAATTGTATTCGGACCTTTGATTTGGCCAATGTTCAACATGAAAAAACGTATGTTACTAAATAGATTATTTGGATTTGAACAACTAGTATTTAGAGCGTAATAAAATCTTTAATTCTAAGTTTTCGTTTATGGAAGGAGGGAGTAGTACTTGGGTGGTGTTAATAAACTCAGTTATACTTCCTTGTTTTTAATTTACATCCTTGTTTTTGTTAAGTTTATTAACATCCGATGTAGTCAGATTAACATCAATTACAAATTTTACTCTTTTGATGTTTTAGGTTAATAAATTGAACTACAAGCTATATAGCTTAAGACCACCAGCCATTAGCTGATGTTTCTTTAATTTCAATTCGAGCTGCTATAGGGTTTTCTTTTTTAGCTTTTTTATTTATGAAAATCATTTTAAATAAATTTAACATGGTTTTACCTCATAAAAGTTTTCTAGATTTCTGTTTAGGCTATTACAATCGACGTGTGCCGCGTTTACGACCAGCAACTTCAACATTAAGGCTATTCTCATCATTTAATCGACGTGTTCCGCGTTTACGACCAATAGTTTCAATATTAAGGTTGTTTTCATCATTTAATCGACGTGTTCCGCGTTTACGACCAGTAGTTTCAATATTAAGATTAAATTGATCATTGAAATTTTGACCATCAGACACAGGAGATACAGATATAGCTATTGAAAGCATAATTGAACTTAGCATTTACTTTTTCCTCTTTTTAGTTGTTTAGAGTAAAAGCTGCATTTTTTATGCCATGTGTTTTTATATTTAAAAATATATAGTTTATGTGTTTGGCGACAGGGTATAGGACAAGATTGTATTTTTATCAAATTTTATAAAAATGCTGGGTTATTCTATTTTCACTTCAAATAAGACAATTTCTTGACGTTTCTTAATAACTTACCAATTAATTAAATGTTGTAGATCTATTGGTAATTTGATGTGAAAGTAAATATTTTTGGAAGTTTTCATGTGCTAAAGGTTTACTGTATAAATACCCTTGTAATTGTTCACATTTTAAACTTGCGAGGTAATCCAATTGTTGGTTTGTTTCTACACCTTCTGCAACGACATCCATACCTAAGTTATGCGCAATTGTAACAATGGTCGCTACCATGTTTCTACCTTGTTCAGAATCTTCAATGTCATCAATAAAGGCTTTATCTATTTTTAGCGTATTTAATGGAAATTGTTTTAAATAAGCCAGCGAAGAATAACCTGTGCCAAAATCATCTAGAGATAAATGAACGCCCATCGCTCTTATCTGTAGCATAGTATCTATGGCTGTTTGCGGAGAATTCATTACGGTTCCTTCAGTAATTTCTAACTCCAAATGTTTAGGCGGTAATTTACTTTCTTTTAATATGTTAGCAATTTGGCTAACTAAATTAGATTGGGTGAATTGTACAGCAGATAAGTTAACGGCTACGCGCCCAGTAAAGAGTCTTGCTTCAACCCATTTTTTTGCAGCAAAACAAGCTTTTTTCAATACTATTTCACCTATATCAATTATTTGACCAGTTTCCTCAGAAACAGGAATAAAAATATAAGGACTGATAATACCTTTGCTTGGTGTTTCGAAGCGGACTAGGGCTTCCATACCTGAAATTTTTCCGGTAGCAATTTCAATTTTTGGCTGATAGTAAACAGTGAACAAATCTTCTTTCAGCCCGTGACGGATTAAATTTTCAATTTGTAAGCGTTTTACCGCCTGTTTATTCATAGAATCACTGAAAAATTGATATCGATTTCCACCACTTCCTTTTGCATGGTACATCGCTGTATCGGCATTTTTAAGCAGCTCGTGACCAGTTAAACCATCTTCAGGAAATAAAACAATACCGATACTACTATACAGAACAACTTCTTGGTTTCTTATTTTAAATGGTAAAGCAATAGTGGTTAAAATTTCTTTAGCAAGCGTTGTTATTGTATGAATATCATTTGTTCCTTCAATAATTATACTAAATTCATCACCGCCTAATCGATAAATAGTATCTTGTTTTCTTACAAGGTTTAACATACGTTTAGTAACTTGGCATAAAATAGCGTCACCAATTTGATGGCCCATTGAATCATTGATTTTTTTGAAGTTGTCTAAATCAAAAACTAGTAATGCATGGTTAATGTTACTTTTAACTAATCGAGCTTGGTTTGCTTGAAAAAATGAACGGTTTGGTAAGCCAGTTAATACATCAGAGCTAGCTAATTTTCTTAATTCTGCTTCGTTTTCTTTTCGTTTCGTTATATCTGAAAATACACTTACAAAATGAGATATATTATGGTTTTCATCATAAATAATATCTATATTTAAATCTATTCTGTATTCAGTGCCGTCCTCTCGTATACTGTCAATTTCTCCATGCCAGCTACCCTGAGATAATAAATGCTTTTTAATATCATCAGTGAAACTGCTTGGATATTGCGTGAACGATAAAGGTTGTCCAAGCATATTCATTCTGTCTTTTCCTGTGATTCGTTGAAAAGCCTTATTCACATCAACAGCGAAATATTGGCGATCATAGATCACAACAGCGTCCGATATATTTTGAATACATCGAGCAAATAGTTTTAAACTTTCTTCGGTTTTCTTTATTTGACTAATATCTTTTAATGTACCAGTCATCCTTAATGGTTTATTGCTACTGTCACGTTCAACTATTTTTCCACGGTCTAATATCCATATCCATTTGTTGTGCTTATTTTTAACTCTGTAAGTTGCTTCGAAATGTTCTGTTTTCTCAGAAAAGTGAGCTGTGAGTGCTTTTTTTACTCTTTTAAAGATAACCATCTCTTCGTCAGAGGCCTTAAAGAAACTCCTATAAAGAGGTGAGGGAACTTTTGAGGCAATTTTCTTACCAAGATGAAAAAATTCATTTGCAGTAGGAAACCTATTTGTAAGTCCAATTATTTTCTTTCCAAATAAATTATTGCTATGGCAGGCAGCACAGCTAAAAGTAATTCCTCTTGATTTTCCTTTACCAAAAATTGTTACACCCATGGCCTCTTTTTCAAGCTCTCCCATAAAAGGAATAAGATTTGGCCCTCTTTGAGCTTCAAATTCTGGGTACTGGTGAAGCCCGAGTTTTGAGTATATATCTTGAATATTTCTAAACTTACTTATGTCTTGAGATGCTCTATATATTAACCTTCTAAGAGGTGAGCCTTGATCATTTTTAAAAAAGTTCTCTAGGGATTTAAGTGGTATTTGCATTGGTGTTATCTCAACAGGATAAGACATAACGTGCTTTGCACCCTCGTTTATATAATGAAGTCTTTGAGACTCTGAGAGCTCGTATATGTTCTTTCTATTGCCGTCTTTATAGCAAACCCTATGTCCATGAGAGTCCTTGCATTTCTCTATCCCAGGAAGCTCAGAGCTAGCTGTCCAGTCTTGTGAGTAAACAAAATTAGTAGAAAAAAGTAGAAAAACAAACGTAATGTAAGTTATTGATTTCATGTATGACTCCATTTATATATATGAAATCATGTCAATTATGGTGCATAAGTGTCAACTTAAATAAAATTACAGCGCTTTATGTTAACTTGCGAAAATAAGGGCATTTGAGCATTTTGTAAATTTTCTGGATTTATTTAATTTGGGACTCGGAGTAAACTCTACCAATACTGAAGGGGTTTTAGTTGCTTTTGACCCCCAAAGTACCTCCCAGTGATAAGTGGTATCTCTCTCAAAGGAGTACCATTTATTGCTAAGGATTCTATATCGAATCAATCGCCCCAGTAAATTGTTTAACACTAAAGGGAACGCTTAAATAAGCATTGGCCCCAGCTTTTGATTTTTGGTGTGCACTGGCTTTATCTGGAGATAATCCTTTGGCCACAATAATTGTCTTGGCACTTGGAAACTTTGATTTTATCTGTGTAGAAAGTTGATTTACGGCCTTAGGAGCTGCGTTGTAATGGAAGATCACGACAATGCTTTCACCTGATTGTAAGTAAGCATTGAGCTCTTTTAACTCTGTAATTATATTAAATTCATAATTCTCTTGAGGAAGTTTAGGGGCAAGCTTACTAAAGTATTGAGATGAATAATCAAAAAATATAATCTTTCTTTTTCCTGATCCTAGAAGATCAACTTCATCCTCAAGTTCCTCTTCGAGTGATAGTTCATTTGTATTTCCAGAGGAAATATTCGGAGAAGTTTCATCGTGAACAGCAAACTCGATATCTTGATCAATGGCATCAACTTGCTTCTTGCTGGCAAGCTCTTCTTTTAGCGCGCTTATATCTAACACTACAGTTGGCTTATCGTCTTGTTCGTCACTCATATCTTTCTACCTTTTAAGTTCTATCTATCGGTAATTATAGCAAAGAAATCCATGATAATAAAATTTGTTTATGAAAATTATTAAAGTTTTGGCAATTTATTCCGATCTGTATACTAGGGAATTGTCCCTTAAGGATGTTAATGGCCATAGAAGATTTAGACCTCGAATTTGAAGAAGAGGCTGAAATTGAAAAGAGTGATGCACTAGATGTTGATGTAGATCTAGATTTCTCTGCTCATGGTAAAAAGGCACAAGCGCCTAAAGCACCACCACAACAAGCTGCTCAAGCAGTGAAGAAAACTGTTGCGCCTAAAGCTCAAGCTCAAAAACCTGCAGCTACTTCAAAACCCATGGCAAAAGTTCAGAGTATTCAATCGCATCCAAAAGCGCAGGCTACATCTCAAGTTCAAGCGAGACCAACTTCACAGCATAAAGTTGAACCTGGTTATTATAGTGATAGCGAGAATCAATCTTATGAACTTGATCAATTAAGAAGTGAGTTAGATGAATTAAAAGAACAGATGCGCGATATAAAAAGCTCAGCTGACCTTAAGGTTGCAGTTGCTGAAGCCAGAAGTGAATATCTAGTTCAATATATATCAGATGCAAAGCTGATGGATCATCAAGTAAACCAAGTGTTACAAAGAATTCACAAAAAAGTTCCCGCTTTAAAAAATGACGTACTGACGATCAAAAAATATATCACTGAGTTTATGAATAAAAATAAAAAGTAATCTAAGCTTTAGAACCAAATTTACTTGTATAGTAAACCGAAATTACAATCACAATAAGACCAATGACACTTAATAAATTAACACCCTCATTAAAAAATAGAAGACCCATTACTAATGCATACCCACTAGTTAAGTAACTAAAGTGAGAAATATTTGAAGCCTTCTCTAAAAGGTAGGCTTTTGTCATATGAACTTGTGCAAATTGTGTTAAGACACCAAGAGTAACAAGCCCTAAAAAATCATTAAGATTTGGAGTTACCCATATAGGAATCATCATAGGAATACAAAAGGGGAGTGTAACCATGGGGAAAAAGAATATAATTAAATTATGATCTACTTTTCCTTTTAGTGTTCTTATAAAGTTGTATGCTAGTCCCGCAAAAAGAGCAGCAATTAGTCCCATAAAAAAATGAGTAAAGCTAACTCGTATATCGGTTCCTTTTAAAAGCGCTGCTCCTAAAAATCCAAGAAATAAAAATGGCCACTGCTTTTTGTTTGGATATTCTCCAACCATTGGGATTGCTAAAATAATAGTAAATATTGGGGCCAGGTAAAGTATTGTAACTGCCGTGGCTAAGGGCATCTTTTGTATAGTATAGAAATACAGGGTTAGCGCTATTGCTCCACATAGCCCTCTCAAAAAAAGATTTTTAAAGTGCTTGTTGATAATCTTAATTTTCAGTTTCTTGACCATATAAAAAGAAATGAAAAACGTAACAATTGATCTAAAAAAAACAATCTCTATTGCAGGTATATGAGAATAGAGTTTTACACCCGCGTTAATAAGACTAAAAAATAAACCTGCGATTAATATATGTTTCACACCAGGTGAAATATTTGAGAACATATGCCAAACTAACATAATCAATAAGAAGGAACAATGAGCAATTTTGAAAGTTTAGTAGAGGCAGAGTCAAACTTAGAGTATTTAAAAGTAGGCAGAGGATCTAAAAAAGCGATCTTTATGCTACATGGATATGGGGCGAGTATGAATGACCTCGCTGGACTTGAGTCAGCACTAGACCAAAACAATGAGTACGACTGGTTTTTTCCAAATGCACCAATTAAAATTGCCTTGGGAATGCATATGGAGGGAAGAGCTTGGTTCCCAATAAATATGCAAGAGCTTGAACGAGCTATGAGAACTGGTGAATTCAGAAGGTTTGAAGACAAAAATCCAAAGGAATTTCAAGAAGCGCTCTCTTTAGCAAATAAATTTGTTCAGAGTCTATCTTCACAATATGATGAAGTGATAATTGGAGGGTTCTCTCAAGGAGCCATGGTCTCAAGTCATCTAAGTGGTATGGATATTAAAAATTTAAAAGCTTTAATACTGTTCTCTGGGACTTTACTGGCCAAAGACTCGCTAATCGAAAAGCTTGAGGGAAAAGACTCAATTCCTTTTTTCCAAAGCCATGGAAAAGTAGATCCTGTTTTAAACTTTGATGAATCGATGAAGCTTTTCGAATTATTAAAATTATGTCGATTTCAAGGAGAATTTGTACCCTTTGATGGAGCACACGAAATCCCACCTATTGTTATACGCAAATCAATAGAATTCCTAGCTAGAATTTAAGGTAAAACTTACATTGTAATTGAGAAAACTAGCTCCTTTTGCTAGAAGAAAGCATATTTGGAGAACTTATGACAAAATCAATTGCTTTAATTATTGGCCTTATTTCTTTTGGTGCATTTGCACAGAACTTTGATTGTAAAATTGCAGGATATTCACTTCTTGAAGGTGAGACAAAATATGCAGTTGCGGATAAATACACGAGTATAAAAATCAATACCGTTTATGGACCTACAGCAGAGGAAAGAAGAAGTCTTTGTAGTTCAAAAAAACCAGGACAAGCTTATATTCAAATATTAGCACAAACAGATAAAGGTGAGCTCGATATCACTCATTGCGAGACTCAAGATTATCTTTTAGTTAAAGAAGAGTCTGTTAATTATTATAATTTTAACGATCATGATGCTCCGGAAGAGTCATTGATAATTAATAAGATAGAAAGACAAACCCCAAGTCCATATAGAACGAGATATAATTATCACGCAAGAATGATCTCAAAGTGGGATACAACTGAACTTCTAGATATGTGGTGCCGTAAGATTTAAGCAGGGTTTGAGCTTGGAATATAGAAAAACTCTAAATCCTTATCATTAAATTTTTCATAGAGATGCTTCATAAGCTCTTGAACTCCAAATTGTTCCGTTGCATTATGTCCTCCAGCAAAATAATGTAATTCACTTTCTTGAGCTTCATGCCAATCGTGCTCAGATATTTCACCTGTTATATAGGCATCTAAACCATCTCTTTTTGCTTGAATCCAATCACTATTAGCGCCACCAGTAATGATACCAACTGTTTTGATTATCGCATCTTGGTCATGTGTACTAACAATTACATTATGTTCAAGAACCCCCATTAGTTTTTTTCCAAAGTCATTTGCAGTTAAAGGTGTAATTAATTTTCCTTTTACTCCTGTAGGCATGCCTTTGTGATCACCAAAAGGTTTGATGTTTGCGAGGTCAATTTTTTTGGCAATGCTTGCAGCATTTCCAACTTCCATATGAGCATCTAGAGGTAAGTGATAAGAGAGTAAATTGATATCATTTTTTATAAGAGGTTTAACTCTTTTTCCAAATGCACCCGTGATAGTTCTAGTTCCATGAAACTTCCAAAAAAGTCCGTGATGAACTATAAGTGTGTCAGCTCCAAGCTTTATTGCCTCTTCGATAGAGTAGCGAGTTGCACTTACGGCAAATGCAATTTTCTTTATCTCTTCTGCGCCTTCAATATGTAGACCATTTGGCCCATAGTCTTGATAGTCCCAGATATTTAAATACTTATTAATATATTTTGTTAATTCATCTCTTTTAATCATTATTAAGCCTTTTTACTAGATAGAACTTCCCATTCTTCGTAGAGTGCTTCTAGAGTAGTTTCCCATTTCTTTTGATTGTCTTGAGAAGTTTTATAATTTTGATTCATCTCGGGAGTCATATTTGAAAAATCAAACTCTGAAAGCTCTTTTGTATAGAACTCAAGCTTTTGCTCGGCCTCAGATATTTCTGATTCAATAACTTTTGATCTCATTTTCTCTTTATTACTCATCTTCTCTTTTGGCTCTTCATTAATTGCTTGCGTTGTAGTTTCGACTTCTTCACTTGTCTGTGTTGAATCAGCAAGTTCCGCCTCAAGCTCTAGCGCATGTAAATACGGAGCGACCTGAGTGTAGCCACCTTGAAAAATTTCAAGCCTTTTATTGTGAAGAACCCAGGTGGACTTAACTATATTATCAAGGAATGCTCTATCGTGAGAAATTATAATTACAGCACCTTTGTAGTCACGAAGCTTTGATTCGAGAATTTCGATTGTCTCTATATCAAGGTCATTTGTTGGTTCATCAAATACCCATACATCTGCAACTTCCTTCATAAATAGAGCAAGCTGTAGTCTATTTTTCTCTCCACCACTTAAAGTAGAGATGGGTCTCCTTATTTCTGTTGATTGAAATAAGAAATTTTCCAAATAAGAATTTACATGTTGGTTTCTGCCATCGGGTAGGTGAACAAAATCTTGTCCATCACCAATAATATCAAAAGGCGTCTTGTTTAAATCGAGAGAATCCCTATTTTGAGAGAATACTTTAATATTTAGGTACTCAGCTCTTTTTATATTACCACTTGTAAATTGAAGCTTATCTCGAAGAAGATTAATAAGAGTTGTTTTTCCTTGTCCATTTTTTCCAATAAGGGCAATTTTATCATTTTTAAAAATGGTAGCAGTGAGGTTATTGATGATATTTTTATCTGAATAACTAAAAGAAGCGTCTTTGACTTCAATTAGCTGTTTAGTCTTTCTACCACTGTGAGCAAGGTCAAGGCTTACTTCTTTTTTACTCATGGCTTTAAGTCGAGAAATATCAGACTTTAAGTTCTCATAGCCTTCAACTCGTTTTTTACTTCGAGTTCCTCGGGCTTTGATTCCCTGTCTCATCCAAGCAAGCTCACGTCTGTGTTGATTGGTCATTCTATCAAGAGCTTTTAGTCTCTCTTTTTCTTTCTCAACAAGGTATTCCATATATTGAAGATAGTTTCCAGAGAAGGGGATTATTTCACCTCTATCAATATGGATGATTTTGTTACAAATATTACCTAGTAGGTATCTATCATGGGAAACCATAACAAAGGCTTTGTTTGAATTCATCATCTCATCTTCAAAGTATTCAATTGTTTCAATGTCGAGATGATTGGTTGGCTCATCCCATAGAACTAAAGTCGCATTTGTAGAGAGACCCGCTGATAGAGCGATTTTTCTTTTTTCTCCACCAGATAAAACTGAAAGATCTTCTCTGTCAAAAAGATCAAATTTCTTTAGATATGTTTCGTAAACTTGTTCAATCTGCCAAACATTATTTTGTGTTAATTCATCTAGGATTAATTCTTGTTTCTTTATATTTTTATCAAGATCTTCACCTTTTGATAGAGCGTCTTCAATTTTCCAAAGCTCTTTGAATATCTTTAGGTATTTTGGATAGAATGCTAGGTAGAAATTCTTAATTGTTAGCTCTGAAAAAGATTCAATATCTATATCTTGAGGGATGTATAAGATATCTAAAGTTTGATTTTTATCAAAAATAAATGGTGGCTCAGAACTATCTGGCTTAGTAATTTCATTTATAATTTTTAAAAGTGTACTTTTCCCGTGACCATTAAGTCCGATTAGACCGACTTTATCACTCGAGTTTAAGGTAAGATTACCTTGGTTAAAAAGAACCTTTTGTCCAAAGGCCAAATTTATATTTTGCAGATTTGCCAGTATTGTCATGAATACATACTAATGTATAATATTAGTATGTTAAATAAATATTTCTTTCTAATTCTACTTTCTATAGTTCCTCTCCATTATTCTGCTGCGCAGGATAAAAGCCCAAGTCAGATAAAGTCTGAAATGGAGCAAATAGGAGAAGAATCCTTTGAGAGTATTAGGTTTGATCGACTTAAAAGAATGAGAAAAGAGATTGTTCAGATTGAATCTAAAATATACTTAAATAAAAAAGAAATAAAAAAACAAGAAGATATGGTTTTAAAATTAAAGCTAGAATCTGAAAATGAAAAACTTCAAAAGGTATATAACGCAAAAAGAATACTTTTTATTGAAACCATTACTGGGCTTCCAATTTTTCAATCATCTGAAGTTGCAGCCAAGGATGAATCATTCTCTGAAAACCTCTCTGATATCTTAAGACCTGCGTTATCTGGAATTAAAGGCCTAAGTGAGAGACCAAGACAAATTCAAATGCTTGAAGAGAATATTAAGGTTTATACTGCGGAACTGAATACTGTAAAACTCGCTTTAGAGAAAATTGAAAATTACCAAAAAGATAAAGAGTACAAAGACTTTTATAGGACACTTAAAAAAAGTAAGAAAAAATTAAAAACGGTAAAAAATGATTTTGAAATAAAGCTTGAAGATGCTCAATTTAACCTCTTAAAGCTTGAAAAAAATCAAGGATCATTTGTTGGAGTATTCTCAAAAGCTATATTTGATTTTTTAAAGACAAAAGGTAAAAACCTCTTTTTATCAATAAGTGCATTCATCCTAATCGTTTGGTTTTTAGGAAGAGTTAAAAATAGAGTCATTTCATTTTTTGTGGATAAATTTTTAAAGTTATATGGACCACATGATCAAGGCTTATGGTTTATTAGACCTATAAAGGTAATTTACTCATTGACGGGATTCTTACTGGCGCTTTTTGTAGGAATACTCATTCTTTATATTATGAATGACTGGGTATTAGTGACGTTTATTCTATTTACTTTAGGAGCACTTGTTTGGAGTTCTAAAGAGTATTTCCCTACATTTTTTGAGCAAAGTAAGATCGTGTTAAATCTTGGTGCAATTCGTGAAAATGAAGTTGTGATTTTTGAAGAGATTCCCTGGAAAATTAAAACTCTAGGCTATTACTGTAGACTTGAAAATCCTCTTTTAACCGGAGGTAGTCTTCGAATCGGTTCTCGCGAACTTGTTAATTCACACTCAAGACCAATTCAAGTGAATGAACCTTGGTTTCCAACTAAAACAAATGATTGGGTTGTATTGGATGAAGAAGTATATGGAAAGGTAACCTTTCAGTCACCAGAGCAAGTGCTTGTTAAACTTATTGGTGGAGCTACAAAGTATTTGAAAGTTGATGAATTTTTAAAAATGAATCCACTTAACTTATCAAATGGTTTTGGAATAAAACAAATAATAGGCGTTGATTATCAACATCAATCAATTCTTCTTGATGAGGTTGTTCCAAACTTTAAAGAGGCTGTGACTAAAAGTTTAAAAGAATTTTTAAAAGATGAATATAAAAGCGTATACGAGTTTCAAATAGATTTTCTAAGGAGTGGAAGCAGCTCTTTAGACATAAGGTTCTTTTTAATTTGTTCAGGAGCCTTAGCATCTAAGAAACTTCTTCTAGAAAGAACAATTCAAAATGCATTCGTAAAAGTGTGTAATGATAATCATTATGTGATTCCATTTACGCAGATGACTGTTCATATGGCAAAAACTGGTGAGTAGTACTGAAGAATTAGCCCTAATCCTAGAGAATCACTTTGGAGTGACAAAGAGTGAGTCAAAGTTAGATTCAGAGAGTGCATTTTTAAAGCATTTAAAATTTAAGTTGTCCCAAAGAATTATATTCTTTATACGAACAGATATCGACAAGCTTATGCAAGCTCTATATCGAATTGATGTTGACGATAGTGCTAGTAATGAAGCTTTTGATCTAGGGGAGATTAACAAGGTCTCAGAGCGTCTTGCGGAGCTTATTATTAGTAGGCAGTTAAAAAAAATTGAATATTCAAGAAAATTTTCGTCTTAGTATCAATACTATTAACGATTACCACGCATCATAGTACTAGGACTAAATCTAACAGGTCTAGCTTGTTTCCTTTGTTGGAACCTAGGTCCGCCACCACTTGGCTTCTTTTTGTTAGCATCATCTTTTGAATCTGATATTTTTGCTATATCAACAATATTTGAAATTGCTTTTTTACCACTTTCTACAATTAGAGTCGCCTTTACCTTATAGCCATCTTTATCTTTAGTAACTTTTACACCTTCTGCATCGTTTTCTTTAATTACTTTCTCTGTTGAAGTGTCATCTTTTTTATCAGGGTCTTTATCTTGAGGCTTATTACCCATTCCTGCGTCATCACCATCTTGAGCATCAGGGTCTTTTGGCTCTTCATCTTTTTTTCCAATACTGCTCCACTTAACAATATCTTTAACTTTCAATGTGTAGTCTTCTTCTTTACCATTTTCAATTCTAATAACCTTATCGACAATGATAATAGCTTCAATATTATTTGATTCTCTTTCTTTAATTGTTATCTTGTAAGTGATGCCATCACTAGGCTTTTTCCCATCAGCCTTTAGTGTTGTAGAACAGCTTTTTTGAACCTTTTTATACGTAAAGCCAAAGTTTAACTCAGTATCTTTTTTGATTTCACCTTCATATTTAAAGGTAATGGAATTATCTTTTGCTAAAGTTTTATCAATCTTTTCGAACTTAAAGCCGTCAACATCTGCAAATGAGGCAGCACTTACACTCTCTAGAGTTTGGTTCTCTTCAAGTGTTAATTGAACTTTTAATTGTTTGTTTTTCTTATCTTGAGTGATTGTACAAACAACTTTTTCAAGAGGATCTACAATAGGAGTAGGTGCTATTTCAATTGGACACTTTTTATTTGCTTGAAAATCTTTTAACTGTTGTTTTCTATACTCAGCCCATTCACCAATCTCTTTTTGTGCTCGCCCTCTTAGAGCTAATTCCGCTCTCGTTGGTGTTTTTATACTCATGTTTTTTAGATAGGCTGCTTTTGGATCATCTAGAATCGTATCAAGGTTTGTGTCTGCCTGATTCATCCAGTTTACAAATTGCGCGAGGTTTTCGTTACCCTTGATTTCACCATTGGTAATACATATCCCTTTTGTTTTAAAGGCATCCATTATGAGACTCGTTTGCTTTAACCATGAGTAACATGTTCTTTCTTGGAACATTCTTTTCGCGTATGGATTATGAATTAAGCCTTGATCATTATTACACGCACATACATCGTAGAAAACTTTTAGCATACTAGAGATTGCGGTTTTATCCGCATTTTGAGTTCTAAATATATCTTTTACGATATTTTTATATACTTCATCTTTAGCTTCTTGAGTTGGAAGTTTTTCAATTTGTCTCGAACAGTCCATAGAAGCGTTGAATGGATTTGTATTTGCCAGAGCACAAAATGGTTTTTTCTTTTCATAGTCTTTATAACCAAATAAATGTGGAGCACATACAATATGCTTACCTGGACATTGACTAAAATCTTTATTTTCTATAGCTTCAATTGTTTGTGCAAGAATGAATTCTAAATTCTTTCTTTTTCCGGCCAAAAGACCTTTGTCTTTTAAACTATACAATTCTTTTTTTAAGTTTTTAGGGTGTGTACACTTACCATACCTTATAATACTTAACCAACCAGCATATATACATGCATCACCATCTCCATTTATTTTGGCAGGACCGGCGTAGCTTGTGTTGATAAAGATATTTACTAAATTTTTTAAATAAGTTTGATATTGTTGTGTCCGTTTAACTTGCTCACTTCCATTTGAAAATTGAGAGTTTTGAACTTCCTCCATTTTAATGGCCATCTTCTGAGCTTCTTTAATAACTTCAATTTGTTGTTCAATAGGCATACCTAAAAAAGCATGCATATCTACAAACTGAGATGCATAAGTGCTTTGAGCGCCTAAAAGAGGAATCATTAGTATGAATCCTAAAATAAATTGTTGTACATTACGAAAATTCATCAATTCCTTTATCGGAAAGTTATATTAATATCTTAATACCTTGTTAATAAACTCAAGTAATATTATGTCACTTCTATCGTGATATTAGCTACTTATCTGAACAAAAAAGATTATATTATGGTTCGCTTACTGCCTCAATTGATTGACAGAAAAAGTATGATTACTTTTCAAGTTATTATTTCTACTATTAATTCTTATAATTAAAGAGGATTTCAAGGAGAGAAATTTATGCAAAAACAAGCTCTTATAATATTTGTAATTCTGGTGGCCCAATTTGTCTTATTAGGATCAGTAGAAGCAAAAGTATTTTACCCGCAAAGTAATTTAAAAAAATCTGAAAGTATTAAAAATGTTAAGGCATACGCTTTAAAATTTTTGAGTCAAAAAAATGTAAATTTACATTCTTCAAGTTTAAAACTAATTAGTACTCAAAAAAGTATATTGGCAACTCATTACACTTATAAACTTGTTATTAATGGCTATACAGTAGAGTCAGAGTCATTAATTGTATCTGTAAACTCTAAAAACATGGTGCAAAAAGTATATAATACTATTGAAAAAGTTGAGGTTGAAAAGTTAGCCACATTAGTTTCTTTTGATCAGGTGAAGTCACTTGCTTGGAATGTACTAAATGCCGATGAGTCTTTAACTTTTATGCCTAAGGTTGAATTAGATATTAGAAAAATTAGAGATGAGCACGAACTTGTCTACACCGTTTCAATGAGTGTAAAAGAGCCTTATGGGCATTGGGTAGTATCAATTAGAGCTTTTGATGGAAAAGTTTTAAGAGTTTCACAGCAGATGTCTCCAACTAAAGAAGAGGTAATCACTTCTAATAAAAAGAATAAAAGTAGAATGAGTTTTATAGAAGCTCAAAAAGAGTTACAAGCTAAGCTTGCAGTTAAGAAGTTTTCAAAAGCTTCAAAATTATTCAATTTAGAGCAAGGTATGGCTAAAGTATTTGATCCAAATCCAAATACAGCACTTAATTCACCGAGTATACAAACAAGCTCTTCTGATGTTGAATTTGATGATGCTTACTCAGAAGTAAACCTGGTTAAGTTAACACAAGAAAATGGTGTTTATAAATTAGCGAATAAAGATATTGTATTGTCTGATTTTGATTCTCCATCAAATACTGTTTCAACTTCATCTGATGGAGTTTGGGACTTTTCTAGAAATGAAAAAGGACCATTTTTAGATACGATGACATATTTTCATCTTCAAAAAAGTATTGACTACCTAAGAAGCCTGGGATTCTCAGGGGCTAAAGAAATATGGAAAAGAACTTTAAAGGTTGATAGTGACGGAGCACGTGGGGCTGATAATTCTTATTACTCACCAGCTTCTAACTCTCTTTCTTTTGGCCATGGTTGTGTTCCAGACAATGAAGACGCTGATGTTATTCTTCATGAACTTGGACACGCTATTCAAAGAAATATTGTAGGTTCTAACTGGAGTGGCGGAGATACTGGTGCAATGGGAGAGGGGTTTGGTGATTACTGGGCAGCTTCATATAGCTATACTACACCTAATGGACGCGACTTTAACCCTAACTGGGTTTTTAAGTGGGATGGACATAATTCATGTTGGGGCGGAAGACAACTTGATAGAACAAATATGAAATACTCTCATTCTAAAAAATATGGTGCTCACCAAAGATTAAGCGGTGGTGTGAGTGATGAATTATGGTCTACGCCAGTTTTTCAAGCGTTTGTAGAACTCTACGATAGAGGAGTAGAGAGAAGTGCTATCGACACTATAGTTATTGAATCTCACTTTGGACTTTCTTCTGGATTAAAGATGAGAGACATGGCAGAGGTTATGGTTAAAACAGCAGAGGCACTTTATCCTAATGAAGACTATGCTAGTGTATTTGAAAAACATTTTAAAAAGAATAAAATACTTAAGTAATTAAAGAAACAACAGAATGTAAAATAACTAAAGACCGACTTTAAAGTCGGTCTTTTTTTATGAATAATTTTAAATATAGTTAGAATTTAAATTGTTTCCAATGCTTGTACGCTATCGTTAAACCAATAGCACTTAAAACATGCCATATAGCGTGACCTTGTACGATATGGTTTTGAGGATCACACATTGCTCGAGTTGCATCTAAAATAGAAAAGGATTCAGCGATAATAATTAGAACAACGCCAATACCTAAAAATTTATATTGATACTTCTCTTGGGATTTTTTGTAAATCATAAACTCTGTACCAACAATTAATACGCCAGCGAGGGCAACAAGAATTTGAAATGGTATTCTATTTAAATACATTATGTGCAAGCCCACAGTATTTAAAACAATAAAAGATAAATAGAAAGCAATACTTCCTTTAAACTGGAATAAGTTTAGACGTCTTAGGTTTAAAGTCAAAAGCCAAAAGATGAAAATATACATTCCGATGAAATCGATTATCTGTGAAAGATAATTATTAGACATATGGTAATAAAAAGACCCCGCTCCCATTAGGAGCATTGCTATTGGTGCGAATTTATGCTCTTTTGAGAGATTCTTTGTCCAGTAAAGTAAAACGATAGTTGCAACAAAATATGCAATATTAGAAAAAGTATTTGCTGGTTCAGAGATGAAGTGGCAAAGAGTTTCCTCACACCATTTTATATTGGGAGCTCCGTATTTAACAGCAGCATCATGCCAAAAACAGCCCAGTGCATGTGGGTTAGGTAATAACTCTTTCACTAAAGATCTTCCTCTGGCTCATCCTCTTCCCATTGTTCAGTCGTTTCAACTTTTGAAATAGGTTTAGAAAATTGAAATTGCTCATAAAATTTATAAGCTAGAGTTAATCCAATAGCAGCTAGGATATGCCAAACAGCGTGCCCTTGAAGCCAGTGGTTTTGTGGATCACATAAAACTCTATGCTGATCAAGTTGTGAGGCAAGTTGGGCCAATGCAACAAAGACAATACCAATAGTGTAGACTTTATATTTTATGCCAAGCCCTTTTTCTTTCTTATAGCAAAGATATTCAGTGTAGAGAATTGCTGCTACAGCAAACATAATGATAACCTGAAATTTTAAAAAGTTTATATACATTAAATGAACCAAGACAGTGCAGCCGATAGAAAGGGCTGTCATGACTTTAACCTGGTTGCTTTCTTTGACTATATCTAATCTTCTGAGGTTTAGAATTAAAAGCCAAAAAACAAAAAGGTACATTCCTATGAAGTCTAAAACTTGTGTAAAATAATTATTAGATAAATGAAAAGCTAAAGAAAATAGGCCCATGATAAACATCGCTGGCCCCAGCCAAATTAACTCTTTTTGTTTTGTCTTGTTGGCAGAGTAAAAAATATAAAATGCTACTAGGAGATATAAAATATTTGACCACGTATTTGCCGGCTCACTTACCCAGTGGCAAAGAGTTTCCTCACACCATTTAATATTTGGGGCACCAAAAAGTTCAGCTGATGGGTACCATGGACATGAGTGTCCGTGAGGGTTGACGTAGTAAGACATAAAGGATCCTTATAAAATGTAAGTCTAATAAAATAATAACCCAATATGGAGTTAAGAAAAAGAAATTATTGGCTTTTGCCCTGCGGCAAAAGGTGTTGCCTTTTTATTGTAAAGACACGATAATGACAAAAAACATAATAATTGAAGAAGGTAGGATATGGGCTGGTTTAATACAGTAAGAAATCCCAAATTTAAAAATACAAAAAAACAATCAAATAATAATCCAACTGGGCTTTGGAAAAAATGTGTCAGTTGCGGAGAGATCCTTCAAACTCAAAGACTTATAGAGAGCCAAAATGTCTGTCCATTTTGTGATCATCACTACAGACTTACGGCACTAGAGCGAATTGATACGATTGTGGATGAAAATAGTTTTAGAGAATTTGGTAGTGATCTTGAAACAAAAAATCCTTTAAGCTTTGAAGACAAGATGACCTATAATGATCGATTAAATAAAGCATATGCCAAGACTGGTAAAAAAGATGGTACTGTTTGTGGCTTTGCTAAAGTTGACGCTCGTGAAGTTGTTATGGCCGTAATGGACTTTAACTTTATGGGTGGATCAATGGGTGTTGTAACAGGTGAAAAAATCGCACTTGCAATGGATTTAGCTTTTGAAAAAAAGGTTCCTTGTATTGTTGTTTCTTGCTCTGGTGGAGCTCGTATGCAAGAGGGATTATTATCGCTTATGCAAATGGGGAAGACTTCAGCTGCTAGAAAGCGTTTAAAAGAAGCAGGAATACCTTATATCTCACTTATTACTGACCCAACAACTGGCGGTTGCGCTGCAAGTTTTTCAATTCAAGGTGATGTGAACATCTCAGAGCCTAGAGCTCTTATCGGATTTGCCGGACCTCGAGTTATTGAGCAGTCTATTAGACAAACCCTGCCAGATGGCTTTCAAAGAGCTGAATTCTTACTTGAGCATGGCTTTATAGATAGAATCATACATAGAAAAAACCTTAAAAAAGAAATCTCATTCTTTGTAAAAATGTTTAACCCAAAAGATTAGTTAGTGACTTCAAAAGATATTGAGTTATGGCTTTCAAAAAATATTGGTTTTGAAAATCCAAAGCTTGGACTCAGTAGGATTGAAAGAGCGATAGAAAAATTTCCTATTGATAATAAAGTTAAAGTTGTTACTGTTGCTGGGACAAATGGCAAAGGTGGAACAAGTAGGCTTATATATTCTGGAATATTAAAAACTAATTCAGCAGCGCTTTTTACTTCACCTCACTTTGAAAGTATTACAGAGAGATTTTCAGCAAATGGTGAATTAATTAGAGAGAGTCAACTATTAGAGCTATGTGAAAGATGGTTTATTAGACTTAAAGAAAGTCAAATTGATCTTTCATACTTTGAATTTTTGTTTTTTATTTTTTATCAGTGGTCCTCTAGTCTTAAGGTAAATTATCTTGTTTTGGAAGTGGGCTTAGGCGGAAAATACGATGCAACAAATGCTATAGATGCAGATGTAGCATTAGTGACAAGTATTGCTAGAGATCATCAAGATTACTTAGGAAATACGTATAAAGAAATTCTAGGTGAGAAAATTGCAATCTCTCGAAAAAATAAACCGTTAATTACTGCATTCTCTCTAGATTACTTACATCAACTTGTTGATGAATTCCAAAAAGACTATCAATTCCAAATAAAAAAAATAAACACAGATAACTTAAATTTTCAACAGTTGAATCTAGCCTTGGCTGTAGAGGCGTTGAGTTGTTTAAATATCAGAACTAATCCCGAGCAAAAGACTCATGAATATAGAATAGAGAATACAGTTTTTTGTCCCTACGGGTCACATAATCTAGATGCGGTAAGAAAATTAGTTCATTATCTATCACAATACTACTATACTAATAGTCAGGAATATTTTGATTTGGTTGTTCTGTCTTTTTCCAAAAGAGATAAGAAGGAACTAGACGCGATGCTTACCCTTTACAAGACTTTAGGGGTAAAGGTTGTTCTTCTCTCTTTTGATCATTTTAAGGCAATTGAGAAATACCAAATGAAACAATTAGCAAAAGATAATGGATTAGAATTTGTTGAAGACAAAACAGTTATATTTAAATACAAAAAAGTTCTTATTTCGGGCTCCAATTATTTTATTGGTGAGTTTCTTTCTTCTTGTTCAAGCTAGTGGCGCATCTGAAAAAAATCTACAACTAAAACTTAGTGAATCTGTAAGTATCTATTCTGAAAAAGCATATCGTAAAAATAATGGAACATTCTTTGAAGCAATTGGTAATGTTGTTATCATTTCAAACAAAGATACTCTTTATGGTGAGAAGGCCAGTTTTAATATAAAGAGTGGAGAAGTTAAGATAGAAGGAAACGTAAGATTTATTTCTGGCGATATAACGATCTATGGTTCTGAGATTTCATTTAATATGAATACTGGGACTCTTGATATGTTAAATGCAAGAATAATTACGTCAGAGTTTAATATTGTTGCAAACACTCTTAGAAAAGTTAATGAAAAAAACTTTTTTGCTGAAAAAGCTGAATTTACGACTTGTAAAGATTGTACAGAGAGTTGGAAGATATTTGGTGACGAAATCTACATAGAGGTTGATCAATATGTACAAATTAAGCATGCTTTAACAAAAATTAAAGGTGTTTCAGTTCTTTATTTTCCCTACATAGCAATACCCATTAAAAACAAAAGAGAATCGGGCTTATTGTTTCCAACTATTTCCTCGCGTCTTGACGAGGGTATTAGCTATGGACAACCAATTTTTTGGGCACTTGATAATTCTAAAGACATGACTTTTACTCCTACTGTAATGGCTTCAAGAGGGTTTGGTTTGGACTATGAATATAGACAAGCCATCTCTGATCATAGCTATATTGACCTAACTAATCGATTCGTAGACGATTTAATATATCAACCAAATAAAACGAGCACAGATAAGTCTGGAGATAATTACTTTCGACATTTTTATAATTTAGAGAGTCATCTTCAGTGGAGTAACGACACTGTTACTCATATGTCTTTTACAGGAATGAAAGATTTAGATTTTGTTAGAGACTTTAATGATTATACGGATAACCATCTAGGTGAGTCTGATAGTGGACTTACTTTATTTAGTGAAATGAGATTTAATAAATTTAACATTGGTTTTGATGGTCATTTTAGAAAAAATTTACTTGTGAATGATGCAGAAGAATTTGATAAAAGTTATGTTCAAACGCTCCCAAATATATATATTGCTTCTAGCCCATTTACTTTGTATCAGTCTGATACACCTTTTCTGCGAAATATTTCAGTTGGTCTTGAGTCTGAGGTTTCTGTCTTTAAGCAACAAGAAGAGGACTCAACAGATATGTATATTCGTAATGCTACAAGAGTAAACGCTAAGCCATATTTAAAGTGGAATCTTTTTAGAGTAGGACCTCTAACAGCTAAGACGAGCTATACATATGATATTCAGATGTATACTTTGAATAATGAAGAAGAGAAAAAATTTAGAAAAAATACAGGTATTATAACTACTGAACTAAGTTTTAGTATGGATAAAGTCTTTGGGCTGGCTTATGAGCAAGAAGTTCCTGTATCTGAGTTAAGTAAAAAATATGTACAAGAAAACAAAAAGAATAAACCTGATTCAAAACAAAAGACAGATCATCTAATTGGTGAAATACCTAAGTTTGAAAAAAGTTTAACAGAAGACACTGTTGTCTTTGTAAAAAATAGCTATAGACACTCTCAAGAGTTTAAATTTCTACACCATCTAATTTCACATAGTGATGAGCGTGGTAACTCAAGATTTAGAGATCAGATTGATTCTCCTGAGGGGTGGTTTGATTTTGAAGATGCAATCAGAGAGGATGAGTTCTCAAAGGGGTCAAACTCAACGAGGCAAGAGCTACCTTTAAAAAACACAGTCGAGTTTCAATGGAATAATACTCTTATTAGAAAAAGCCCACGCTCATTGGATCCTTTTTTAGATAATAGATATTTAAGAGATAATTTTAGATATCAAAAGATTGGATATTTTAATCTATCACAAGGTTTCACTCTTGATGATTCTGATGATTCATTTAATGATAGATTAACAAGGCTCTATACTGCTGCTGGGTATACAGCTTCTAGTTGGAATTTGTCTTATTCCGATTACTATTTTCACGAAAAAAGTGATCATATTCTCAATGCAAATATTGAGAAAAAATTTGAATCAATAAATCTTCTTGCGAATTATAACCTAAACTCTGTTGGGGAATCTAATTTGAGAACACTAAAAGCTGGATTTCAAATTAGACCATTTGATGCAATTGGCTTTTCGCTTTTAAAAGAACAAGACCTTGATGCAAAAGAGAATATAAGGTCAATCTATCAAGTTGACTATATGCCTAATAATAACTGTTGGATTTTGAATATTAATTATAGAGAAACAGTTGTTGATAGTAGGTATTCATTCAATTGGGTTTTTAACTTTGGTAATACAGAGTTTAAAGACTATAGAAATGACTTTTTTAAATTTAATAGGCTTGATCTATGATCACTATATGTGATTTTGATGATAGTTTTACTTACAATCTTTTTTCAGATCTTTCAAAGTTTACACCTAAGATAGAAGTTCTTCATTACAAAAAAGACTTTTTAAAGTTGATGAAAAGAGCAGCGAGTAGATCCCCGTCTGTTCTTGTATTAGGTCCAGGCCCGGGACACCCTGAAGAATATAATCAGATCCATACATTAATTGAAGAATCATTAAAAAATGAATTAGTTTTGTTGGTTGGAATTTGTCTTGGACATCAACTAGTATTGGATTACATGGGGGCAAAGTGCATTTCATCTGAAAATATTATGCACGGTCAGCAGGTTGAGCTTCCTAGGTTCTCACAATTTCTAAAACATAAAAGCAGTAATAAAGTTCTTGTACAACGCTATAATTCTTTAGTTGTACAATTCACGGAACAAAGGCTGAATGAGCTTGAGGCATCAGGTTGGACTTTTTATACTTTAGACAATGATATTTACGCATCTAGAGCTAAGAACAAATTAACATATCAATTTCATCCAGAATCAATCGGTTCAATCTCTAAGAATCTACTCTATAGTCCTATTAAGGAATTTTTGCTAAAATGTAGGGATGAAATTTAAAATAGGTGGAATATATAATAATGATATTGTTAGGCATTTAAGCCTAATGAACATTAATGATTATGTATTTGATCTTAGGCCTTTGAGTATGAAATTTATTCAAGTTTATAAGGCTTGTGAAATTATCAATAATTCAAATACAAATAAAACAAAATTTTTATTTCAATTCGAAGATGAAAAAGACTTTGTTGTAAAACAAACTATTATAAATATTCAAAAGGATTTGAAACTTGATCAAAGTTTTTCACTGTTTTTTTCAGGAAGTGAATCGTTTGATTTTTGTGAACAGTTTAATACAAATTACTCTTTAAAGTATTCAGAGAGGTTAAACTTAAATGATCTTTCAAAACAGAAGTATTTAAAAAATCTTATGATTGATTACGATCATCTTGAGAGATTACTTAACTTTTCAAAACTTTCTGAATTTATCACAAGTCTATCAAAAACAAATATACCTCTAGTTCTTATTGGCAAGTTTGGACAGCAGATGATGGAGAGTATTATCGATTTTGTTGATTTTGAATCATGCCTATTTCAGTTGGATGAGACGGTTGAGCTTGGCTTTAGAAATCTTGATTTAGCAAAACTAAATCAAGCAGTAGCCTTCAGTGAGAGTATATTTAAAAATAAATTAACTAATAATGGAAAATATAATGAAAATACTAATTAGTAATGATGATGGGTACCAAGCAGATGGAATTAATTTTCTTAAAGCGGACCTAGAAGTAAAACATGATGTAACAATGATCGCTCCAAATAAAGAAAGGTCGAGTTGTGGTCATGGTCTAACTTTGGGAGAGCCACTTAGAGTAAAAAAAATTAACGACAATACATACAGTTGTAGTGGTTATCCCGCTGACTGTATTCTTGTTGGTGTTGGTAATATTTTAAAAGACGATAGACCAGACCTTGTTGTATCAGGAATTAATCATGGAGCTAACCTCGGGCAAGATCGTTATTACTCAGGAACAATAGCCGCCGCTAGAGAAGCATCCTTTAGAGGGGTGCCCTCAATTGCTATAAGCCTAGTATCTAAAAGCCAAAAAGATGTTCAACACTTTGAAGTTGCAGCAGCCTTCGTAGTTAGTTTAATAGATAAAGGTATTATTAGTACAATACCAAAAATGTCAATTTTAAATATCAATGTGCCCAATCTCCCTGCGGATAAAATTGCCGGGGTCAAGTATACAACTGCAGGTATCCAGAATTACTCCGAAGAGGTTATTGAAAGGAAAGATGGACGAGGAGAATCCTACTTTTGGGTAGGTGGCACTTATCAAGGATATGAAAATATTCAAGGAAGTGATTGTACTGAAGTTAATAACGGCTTCATTACATTAAATCTTCAAGACTTATCAGGAAAAGAATCTTCTGACTCTGAAAAGTTAAAGCAACTAAGATCCATCATTAACGATTTATAATGAAAAAGCTAAGACTGCTTATTCTATTAACTGCTTCAATGATGTTTGCCTCATGTGCAATGAAAAGTGGTTATTATACGCAAAAAAATGGTAAGTGGACTTTTGTATCTAAGAATATTGGTTTTTCAAATTACTTTTCTAATCCAAGAGTAGATGATTCAAATTTCAATTATAAAGATTCTGGAAAATTTAGATGGCCAGTTCCAAGTTCAAAAAGAATTTCTTCTTATTTTGGACCTAGACATGGACGCCACCACGATGGTGTAGATATTGCAGCTAAAAGAGGATCAAGTATTCTGGCTTCCGCTTCAGGTAAAGTGAAGTTTGTAGGTAGAATGCGTGGTTACGGGAATGTAATTGTTCTTACTCATCCCGGTTCTTACCATACAGTTTATGCACACAATTCAAGAAATCTTGTTCGAAAAGGACAGAGTGTTTCTCAAGGTGAAGTGATTGGCAAAGTAGGGTCAACAGGACGCTCAAGTGGACCACATCTACATTTTGAAATTAGAAAAAATAATCGAGTTGCCAATCCTGGAAAATATCTAGAGTGGATGAAAAGAGTTTCAAAAAGGCGCTAGAGTATATAGCTATACAGCCAAATTCCACTATTAAAAATCTTACTTCGAAATTTATAATGATCTAACTTAATATCTAAAGGTAGAATTATAGATATCTCAGTCGCTTTAAAATTTTCCTTTAAAGACTTAATTAAATTTAAATAATAGACGTCACGAGGTTGTGAAAGCTTTACTCGCTTTCCATAGGGAGGATTACAGATGACTAAGCATTCATCGTCTCTTTTGTATTTAAAGGCATCAGCTTTAGTTATCGCAAAAGACTTTTGTTTATTAACTATATTCGAGTCAATATCAAATCCTAGAAGCTTTTCAATATCAAAGCCAATAGACTTCTCATTTGGTTTTTCTGCACTTGCATAGTCTTCAAAGGCATAAGAGCGATTCATATTTGGAATATTATAATCTCTTGCTTCTTTTAAAAACGTTGCACTTCCACACATGGGATCGACAAGTTTTATTTTCTTTTTATTTTTTAAAAAATTTATAAGCAGACAACTTGCAAGAGTAGATCTAATTGAGGCCAGACCTCTATATGAATCGCCACCTCTTATATAAAGAGCATCGCCACTAGTATCAATACTTAGTTGAAGATTATCTTCAACAACACGAATATGGATATTTTGTTTTTGAAAGTTTTCTTTATTATCCAATATCTTTTGTGAAAAACTATTGGCTTTAAAATATTCTTTAATGGCTTTCTTGCATGACTCTTCCATTTTTGATGTATTTATTAGACGAGATTTTTTAGTGGTAATAAGCCAGTTAAATTCTACTTGTCTTGAATAGTTTTTCCATTGTACTTTTTTAATTATATTAAATAGCTTTGGAAAGTCTCGGCACTTTTGTGTTTTTATTCTTCTTAGAATTCGAGTTGGGCATTTAAGATAATAATTCATCCGATTACCCTGGTCAGCTGTGCAGGTAACTTCAATCCCGCCTTCAATTATTTTGTAATCGGGATCTTCTTTCTCATAAAACTTAAACTTTTCTTTAAGTTCTATCTCAAGAGTATTTTCAAAATTAAGCGGTGATATTAAAAAAAATGTTTCCATGGTCTAGGTTTATGATATCTTGCATTATTTGTCATTCTAATCTTTATTAATTATAAGGACATATGAATATTCTAAGCGCTCACAGTGCAAATAATACAAGCTTATATGGCCCAGAAGTTTCGTGGCAAGTTACTGAAAAAACTATCGATTTTGAGTTTTCAGTGCGCTCAAGCTGCGGGTTTCACTCATGTGATAGTTTTGGTTTTGATTATTCAAAAAACTGGGGCCTTTGGGACTTTGATGTCGTTGAGATATTCATTAAAAGATCCGGTGAACACTATCTTGAGCTACAATGCTCACCACTTGGTCAAACGGTTGCTCTTTTGATTGAAAAACCACGTGAAAAGCATGTTATTCCAAAGACTTTGCCAGTAAATTTTACTTCAAATATAGACACTGAGTGGAAGACAAAGATAAGTATTCCTCTAGACTTTATTCCTGGAGATGGGGCTTCGATTTTTGGTGGCTGTTTTGCCTGCCTTGGAGAGAATCCAAGAGAGTATTACTCTTTAAATCCAAATCCCGAAAAATCAGCAGATTTTCATCGTCCAGAATTATTTTTAAAGTTTGGAGAGATTAAATGAAAGGGACATTATTTTTAATTCCAACACCTATAGATGATAAATCACCCCTTGAGAGTGTTGCAAAGTCTCTTTGCGCCCAGGCCTTTGAGCAAGATGATATTATCTGTGTTGAAGAGTTAAAAGAGGGAAGACGACGTTGGATTCGTTTTGGACTTCCAAGAGAGGCGATTGAGAGCTTTGTTTTATATAATGAGCACACAAGAGATAGTGAGTGCCAAAATTTAATTCAAAAATTAAAGTCAGGAAAAAATGTATTTTTAATGTCTGACTGTGGCTTGCCAGCTTTTTGTGACCCTGGAGTTGAGCTCGTTAGCCGCTGTCACGATGAAAAGATAAAAGTAACGAGTGCACCATTTGCAAATTCTATTGCACTTGCTGTGGCCCTCAGTGGATTTGATCATTCTCGTTTTATGTTTGAAGGATTTTTATCAGCAAAGACAGATATTAGAAAAAAGAAGCTCAAAGAAATTCTTTCAAAAAAAGAAGTCAGTATTCTTATGGATACGCCTTATAGAATGAAAAGTCTTATAGAACAGCTAGCAGAACTTGCACCTGATAGAATGGCATTTTTAGCAATTGAATTAAACCAAGATGACGAACAATTAATGCGTTCAACTCTAGGACAGCTCAATAAAAAAGTAGATAAAATGAAAAAAGAATTTATTTTAGTTCTTGGACCAAAGGCCTAGTATGAGTGATGATAGAAAAAAAGATCATATAAAACTCGCACTAAATTCTCAGACAAATATAAATAATAAAGATTTTTATTATGAACCACTTCTTGGCGCTCACCCAGCGGATGAGGAATCTGTTTCAGTTAATTTCCTTGGTAAGAAGTTTACTTATCCTCTTTGGATATCAAGCATGACGGGTGGAACTGAGAAGGCTTATAAGATTAATAAAAACCTTGCAACCATTGCAGGAGAGTTTGGTTTTGGTATGGGACTTGGTTCTTGTCGAAGCCTTCTTGAAAGTGATCAAAGGATTAAGGATTTTGATTTTAAATCTCTCGTTGGTGATCAGGCATTTTATATAAACCTTGGTATTGCTCAGGTTGAGCAGCTTATTAAATCAAAAAGTCTCACTAAGATTACAGACCTAATCTCAAAACTTCAGGCCGACGGGCTTATCATTCATATAAATCCTCTTCAAGAGTGGCTGCAACCCGAGGGTGATAGGATTGAGATAGCTCCTATAGAGTCAATAAAAATTATTGTAAATGAGCTTGATACAAATATTATCATAAAAGAGGTTGGTCAGGGCTTTGGACCTATGTCACTAGAATCGCTTATGAAATTGCCCATCGCAGCTATAGATTTTTCAGGGTTTGGTGGTACAAATTTCAGTCTTATAGAACTTAATAGACATAATGCGCAAGAATTTGATAAAGATAGCTCACATAATAGGTTAGTTTCTATTGGGCACACATGCAGTGAGATGATCGAATGGACAAATTCACTCCTGAGTTCATCGAATCATTATAAGTGTAAGGACTTTATTATCTCCGGTGGGATAAAAAATGTTCTGGATGGTCATGCTCATCAGCAAAAACTTAATGCAAATAGCATTATTGGTATGGCCGCAAGTTTTCTAAAGCACGCCGAAGACTTAGGTGCACTTAGAGACTTTGCTCATATGGAAACGCAAAACTATAAATTAGCAAAAAAGTTATTGAGGGAAAGATAGATGCAAATAATTTCAGGATTTTCTAAATTATCGAAAGATGAGAAAATTAACTGGCTCATGGAACAAGTTCCATCTAGTCAGACTGAGATTAATGGCATTAAAACTTTCTGGCATACAGACTCTATTGTTCAAAAGCAATTTGATGAGTTCTCAGAAAATACAATTGGAAATTTTTATCTGCCTTTTGGGCTTGCACCTAATTTTATTCTCAATGAAAGAGTTTATACGATTCCAATGGTTATTGAAGAGAGTTCCGTTGTAGCCGCTGCAAGTAAGAGTGCAAAGTTTTGGGCTTCTCGCGGTGGCTTTAAAACAAATATTATCTCTACAACAAAATCTGGTCAGGTTCATTTTATCTTTGATGGAGATCATAAAAATTTAGAGACATTCTTTAATAAAAACAAAAATAATCTTCTAGAACAAACAAAAGACATATCTATAAATATGAATAAAAGAGGCGGTGGAATTACGGCCTTAAACCTACTGGATAAAACAAGTGAACTTGAAAACTACTATCAACTAGATGTGAAGTTTGAAACTTGTGATGCCATGGGTGCAAATTTTATTAATTCAATCTTAGAGAGTCTTGGGAATTCACTTGAGAGATTCGCTTTAGATGATAAAGAGCTTATAGGCCCTTTAGACGTTACGATGTGTATTTTATCTAACTACACTCCAGAGTGCCTTGTAGAGGTAAGCGTAGAGTGTCCTATAGAGGATCTTGGTGAGATTGATGGCTTGAGTTCATCTGAGTTTGCAAAGAAGTTTTATCAAGCAATTCAAATCGCAAAAATTGATAGAACTCGTGCAGTTACACATAATAAAGGTATCTTCAACGGAATTGATGCCGTTGTAATAGCAACGGGAAATGATTTTAGAGCAACTTCTGCTTGTGCTCATGCCTATGCTGCAAAAGATGGAAGTTATAGAAGTTTATCGAGCTGCTCTATTGATAACGATATATTTAAATTTACACTAACTCTTCCTTTAGCGATTGGTACAGTTGGAGGTTTAACAAACCTGCACCCAATGGCCAAGTTGAGTTTAGATATACTTGGTCGTCCAAGTGCAAGTGAGCTTATGGGAATTATTGCATGTGCCGGACTTGCCCAAAATTTTGGAGCTATTAGAAGTCTTGTCACAACAGGAATTCAAAAAGGTCATATGAAGATGCATCTTTTAAATATTTTAAACCAATTAGATGCAACAAAAGAACAGATAGAAAGCGCAAAGATTCACTTTAGAGAGAAGGTGATTTCGTTTTCAGAGGTTCGAAATTTTTTAGAGAGAAAATTACACTAGAGAGGGTAATGAATGAGAGAACAGTTTTATTATGGACATGGTAAGTTACTTCTTACAGGAGAGTATTTTATTCTCGATGGAGCACATTCTGTAGCTTTGCCTACAAACCTTGGACAAACACTATCTGTTAAATACGAACGTTCAAATACGCCAAAACTATTTTGGAAATCATATGATTCAACTGGAAAGTGTTGGTTTGAAGCGGAGTATGATTTATGGCGTTTTAACTGTATTGATAATGAATCAGAAGAAGCACTTGTTTTACAAAAAATTCTTAGAGAAGCACGTAATCAAAATATACATTTCTTAAGAGACGAAGTGGATGTAAAAGTTGAAACAAGACTTGAGTTTCCACTTGGATGGGGATTAGGTAGTAGTTCAACTCTTATATATAATATTGCTCAGTGGGCTTATGTTTCTCCATTTGATCTATTGAAAAAAACATTCGGTGGATCAGGGTACGATATTGCCTGTGCTCAATCTGTTGGGCCAATAACATATGAAATTAAAAGCTCTGGGCCTCGCTGGGAAGCTTGCGAGTTTAACCCTCATTTTAGAAATAATATTTATTTTGTTTATTTAAATAGAAAACAAAATACAAGAGAGAGTATCGAAAGATATAGAGAGCTAGTAAAAGATAAAGAATATATTGATAAAATGTGTGACAAAATTAGTCGCATCTCTCAAACAATGATGGAATCAATCGATTTTAAAGAATTTGAACAATTAGTTTTTGAACACGAAAATATTGTATCTTCAGCTCTTGATCTTCCTCGCATAAAAGAGTCACATTTTAGCGATTACTGGGGAGCTGTAAAATCTTTAGGAGCATGGGGAGGAGACTTTGTTCTTGTTACCTCTGATAAGACTCATGAAGAGACAAAAGAGTATTTTAAAACACGTGGTTTTTCTCAAATCCTTTCATTTGATGAGTTGATTCTACAAAGACCACTTAAAGATAATCTAGACAAGAGCTTTGAAAAGGTAAGTCATGAGTCAGCAGGACTTCTTAATTAAAAAAGCAAGTGTCGAGTACAAATCACCTTCAAATATAGCTTTTGTAAAATACTGGGGAAAAAAAGAAGATCAAATTCCTCAAAATGCATCACTTAGTATGACTCTAAGTAATTGTTTTACACAAACGAAAGTTAACTTTGAACATTCCGATTGTTTTATAATCAAAAGTTTACTTCTGGATGGCAAGTCTAACGAATTATTTTTAAAGAAGATTCGAAAGTTTATTGATAAAAATTTTGAATCATTTAAATTCTTAAACAATTACTCTCTTTCAATTGAAACGCATAATAGCTTTCCTCATTCATCTGGTATTGCTTCTAGTGCAAGTGGCTTTAGTGCTCTTGTAATGTGCCTAATGGAGTTTGAAGCCAAGCTTAATGGAAGCCAGATAGATCTTAAGAAGGCAAGTAATCTTAGCCGCCTTGGTAGTGGAAGTGCTTCAAGAAGCCTCTTTAATGGATTTGCTCACTGGGGAGAAAGCCCCTTGCTTGATAGTTCTAATCTGTATGCATCTGAGATTGATTATAAGTTAAATATTAAAGACTGTATTGCCATTGTGTCCCGAGCACAGAAGAAAACATCAAGTTCTGCTGGTCATGGATTAATGGAGTCAAACCCATTCGCAGAAGTCCGTTATAAAAATGCCGCTAGAAACCTTAAGCTTATGGATAAAGCACTTCAAAATTTAGATTTTTTTAGTGCTGGAGAAGTTATTGAAGCAGAAGCCATGGAACTTCATGCTCTAATGATGATGTCCACACCAAGCTTTATTCTTTTAGAAGAAGAATCAATTGGCATTATAAAGCTTATAAAAGAATTTAGAGAAGAAAGTGGTTTACCTATATTTTTTACTATTGATGCTGGTCCTAATATCCACATCCTTTATCTAGATGAAAATAAAACACAAGTAGAAAAATTCATAGAAGATAAGATCAAAGCTAAAACGATTGACCTTATCTTTGATGAAAAAGGATCTGGTCCAGAGCTTTTAGAGTCTTTTTATGAATAAAGTTTTTAATTCAAAAATTTTACTTTTTGGTGAATACGGAATTATTAAAGGGTCTCGTGGGTTAGCTGTTCCATTTGATGCTTTTTTTGGAGTTCTCGATTTTGGAGATGCGAACCATTCTTTAGAAGAGTTTATATCTTATGTGAAACGTTCTTCAATTTTAAAAAAAGAATTAAATATTGATAAGCTTGAAAGTGATTACTTGCATGGATTGTTTTTTAGCTCGACGATCCCACAAGGTTTTGGTCTTGGGAGCTCAGGAGCTCTTTGTGCAGCAATTTTTTCAGAATACTCTTTGAATTATTCTAGAGAACAGGAGTTTACTAAAAGCACTCTTGGTTTTATTCAAGAATTATTGTCAATTATGGAGTCTTTCTTTCACGGAACTTCATCAGGTCTTGATCCTCTAATTTGCTTTTTAAATAAACCTCTTTTAATTAAAAGTAATGACGATATTAATATTATTGAAGAGCCTGTAATAAAGGAAATGGGAGATTTTTATCTTTTAGACTCAGGAATCCAAAGAAAAACGTCTCCGCTTGTTCATCAATTTCTAAAAGATTGTTCAGATGAAAAATATTTTTCAGGAATTAAAAAATATATGAATCTTACAAATACCATTATTGATAATCTCTTATCGGGTCAAAAAGAAAACTTTCACTCTAATTTTCGTGAAATATCCAGGTTACAATATTTATACTTTGAGGCAATGATTCCAAAAAAGCTCAAAGAAGTTTGGCTTACAGGCTTAGAGTCAAAGGATTACTACTTAAAGCTATGTGGAGCTGGTGGCGGAGGGTACTTTATAGTGCACACGGTTAAGAACAAAACGCCCCTTAACTTCAATCTTATTAGACTTTAACCTTAAAAAATCTTAAGAAGTTATTCAGTCTATTCTTGGATATTATCTTGTTATGCTAGAAAACCTACGTGAAGTTTCTTCTCTGAATGAAGTATTATCTGTCTTGAATACTTGTTCAAAGGAAAAACTAAAATTTATTTTATGGCAAACGATTGATGAATCTAGAGTCCAAACTGAATGTAGTATTGTCTTTTATACAGATAAGAGTCCGTGCAATATTGTTGTTGAAGTTGATGAGTTTGTTGATTTTAATAAGTCGGATGAAATATTTCTCTATCAAGACGAGCTTCAATTTCTATTTAAGGGAAAAATTAATACTCTAAAAGATAAAAGGGTTAGTATAACAAGTTTTGGAGAACTCTACTTAGAAGAAAAACGTGAAAAACTAAGGCTTCAGTTTGAAAATATATCTTTTAATCTTAAGTTTAATTATTTGGATAGAAATGCAGTTAAGAGATCTTTTGAGGCAGACTTATTAGATATATCTGAAACAGGTTTATGTTTTAGTATAGCAGCTCAAAGAGGATCAACTGTTTTTGAAAATATGAATGTATCTCTTTATGGAATCGAAAATACAGATTTTAATGAAGAGATTAAAGGTCGAGTTGTTTATATAACTCCATATCAAACACGATTTAGCCAAACGAATCTCAGAGTAGGTGTTAAGTTTGATTCTGTTGATAAAAATATATCAATCGTTCTTCAATTGTTAAGGAATAAAAAGAAATTTTTTTCTAGTTAAGTGTATCTGGTGAATTATCATCTTTTACAAGAGTAAGCTTTGTTACATAAGACATACTTTTTGCTTGCATGAATTCGTTATCATCTTTTGACGTTTCTAGATCGACTTTAATATTTTTCCAATCTTCAGTTATAAATGATGCTTTAGATATTTGCTTTTCAACTTTCATTGATTGGTCATACTTTGTTCTCTCTAAATCAAAGGCTCCAAGCTTTGTCTGAATTCTTTGAACTGGTGCTTGCTCGTGGATAGAACCAAGTAGATCATTTATTGTATCTTCTCTGTTAAAATCACTGTAGCTGTCAAACACAAAACCAGAGTTTAAAAGCATCGGAGACTTAATGGCCTTACCTGTTAATAAAAAGTTTTTTGTATGAGTAAGCCCAACTATGATTGACAATGAACTCATTCCAGATGAAGAGGGAACTAGTCCAAGTTTGTTATGATTAAACTCTAGTTGGCACTCTTGGTGAGCAATTCTAATATCTGCACCAATAGCAAGTTCACATCCAATGTTTTTAGCACCCTTCTTGAGATCAACGATTATCGTCTGAGGTAGATATTGCATTGCCTGAACAATTTTTTGTAGCTTTTCAGTTAGTTTTTCAAGTTGCTTAGCACTGTAGTTCTTTATATTTGTAGTATCATAACCACTAGAAAATAAATTTGTTTGTGTCTGCTCAGAAGTTATGAATACGCTGTGGATTTCAACTTTATTTGTTAACCACGCAAAAAGTGACTCAAGCTCAAATAGCATTTCCATATTAATAGAATGATCATTTTTACTTCGAGATAGTTCAACAAAAATCGTTCTTGTTGATCGGTCTAGTTTTGCCTGTAATGTATTGTAGTTGAAAACTGAGTGCATTTAAATCCATCCTTGGTTTTAAATTAAATAAGCATCCTTGCTTACATACTAATTTTATAAATTTTTTGGAGGTTAAGTCAATGCTCGATTTAAGAAAAGAAAAAGCCTCAAGATTTTAAACACTTGAGGCTTAGTTGACTTAATAAATCGGAAAAATGTTCGATAATTAATTTTCTTCTAGGAATCTCTCCGCTCTGATTGCGGCCATGCAGCCCGTTCCAGCAGCTGAGATTGCTTGTCTGTAATAAGAATCTTGCACATCTCCACAAGCAAATACACCGGGAATATTCGTGTCAGGATGCTCTCCTGTAACGATAAATCCGTGATCATCTAGAGTTATTTGGTCACCAAGAAACTTTGTGTTTGGTGTATGTCCAATCCCCATAAAGAGACCATTTGTTTCTCTAATTGCTTCTTCTTGAGTTGAGGTATTTGTTACTTTAATAGATGTAACACCTGTGTTGTCGGCGATAATTTCGGAAACTTGGTGATTCCAAAGTACATCGATTTTTGGGTTATCAAATACTCTTTGTTGCATTGGCTTTGAAGCGCGAAAGCTATCTCTTCTGTGTACAATTGTTACTTTAGAAGCAAACTTTGATAAAAACATTGCCTCTTCCATTGCTGTATCACCACCACCAACAACATGAACAACTTGGTTTTTGTAAAAGAATCCATCACAAGTTGCACAGGCACTTACACCTTTGCCGATAAGTTCTTTTTCGTTTGGAAGACCAAGATACTTTGCACTTGCTCCAGTTGATATGATAATTGAATCTGCCTGAAATTCATCAGAGTTTTCGCATTTTATTGTAAAAGGTCTTTTAGAAAGATCTACTGAAGTAACCATTGTACTTAAAAACTGTGTACCGAAACGCTCAGCTTGCTTTTTCATTGTCTGCATGAGTTCTGGCCCCATGATTCCGTCAGAGAAACCAGGAAAGTTTTCAACATCAGTTGTAGTTGTTAGTTGTCCACCAGGTTCATGACCTTCAATAATTAAGGGCTCAAGGTTAGCTCTAGATGCATAAATTGCGGCAGTATAGCCTGCAGGGCCGCTACCTATAATAACAACTTTTTTATTACTCATGGAAAGATCCTTATTGATAATGGATTAAATTTTAGGTTGAGTTTTATTGATAAAATTAAGACTCAGTTTCAGCTTCTGCTTCTGAATCAGTCTTTTCTTCTTTAACTTGTGGGTCAAGAAGTCCAAGTTTCTTTTTAATATCAAGTGGTCTGTCATCTTTTTCAGCGTGCATCTCATAGTAAGCTGCTACACTCATTAGATCGTCAGCATTTTCAGCTTTTTGAGTAAGTGTATACTTTTCACCTGTTAAAGTGCATTCGTATTTGTAAGTTTTAATTTCTCTTCTTCTTTTAGCCACAAAATATCCTTAAATAAAATTTGAACAATAGTTATAGTGTACTTGTCGCCACAAATCAAGAATTGCTCTATGAGTCATTAGCAAATAGTCTTTATATTTTGAAAACTTACGACTTTTCTTTTCGCGTTAAAGTTTATAAAATTAGTGTATTAACATACAAGGATGTATTGTGCAGCGTTTAGTTTTAATTATTTTAATTAATATTCTAGTAGGAGCTTCCTCTTATGCTGCTTATGGTCCCGATAATATTGTTACAATCATGCAAACTTCAACTACGGGCAAGACAGTTATTTTAAATAAAGGCTCAAGTGGTAATCTCGAAGAAGACAAATTAGCTGTATTATTAGTCCCTCAAAAAAAGAATAAAAAAATTATCTACAAGCCTGTTGCAAAGTTAAAGTCAGTAAAGATTTTTGATGAGTCTTCAATTTGGATAGCATTTAAAGTTTACATGCCTAGTATGTTAGAAAAATCTAATAAATTAATTCTTCTTGATGAAAACAATTTACTTCGTGGCAGAAAGGCCTTGAGCTTTCAAAGATCTAAGGTTATTGCAAACGAAAAAAATGTTAACGCTGCAGTATCTGATAATTTAATAGAGTCTAGCACAGCTCTTAGTAAAAAAGAGGGTGAGTATAATATTGTTGAAAAACTTCATGATAAAGAAAAACTCTATGATAACGATATTGATCTAGTTGATATTGATGTATGGGAGCAAAAGAAAGGAAGTAAAAAGAAGATCGCTCACTCTATCTATAAAAGTAACTATTCTAAAGCATTTGCTATGAAGCATCGATTGCAAACTTTTGAAAAAATGGTGGTCGCTTTTATCAGAAAATACAATGACCCTAAATTTACTATCGCAAGAGCTTACTTCCAAACTAAAGATCCAAGTAATTTAATAGCGACACATGAGTCTAGCGATTACTATACGAGGTTTGTTGAGAATGAAGATATTAGACTTAAAAAAGAAGATAAAATTTACGGAGATCTACGGGATAAAGGAGAGTCTTGGTCTGATGATTATTCAGATGAAGAACTTTCTGAGTTAGTTTATAACGTCGGTGTAATTAAAGAGCGAGAGAGAAGAAGAACAATATCCGCGCACCATTTTTCGCACCAAGTGTATGGTAACTTTGGTTTAAACCTTGTTAATAATGAAAACCTTAAAGACAGAACAAATACAGCTCAAAGTAAGTATGACTTTGAATTTGGTTACGAATACTTTGCGTTCAAAGATGTTGATGCTTTAGACAAAGTTGCATTTGAGTTTACGATGAGAAGGGCCGTTGACGCATATTCTATTGGTGGAGGTTATAATGCAACAAGTGTTGAGTATAGTTTTACTGGTGGGATCAATTGGTATCCCTTCAAGAGACCAAATTCTTTAGATACAAATATAATATATGCAGGCCTGTTAATTAGATCGGGAATATCTGCTTTAGAAGTTTCTGATACAAATGAGAAAGGAACTTATTCAATATTAACAATCCCAGGTATTAGAGCTGGGATTAAGTATAATTTTTCAAACTCATATGGAGTAAGGATTTTTGGTGGATTTGAAAATATCAAATCCTCACGAATAAAGAAGAGTTCTAGCTCAGGTGTGCTTCCCGATGTTGCAAGCTACACTGAAGGCAAGATGGGAATAGGGTTAAGTAAGTTTTTTTAAAAGGTATATAAATTATGAAGTTTCTTTTATGTTTATTTTTAGGTTTGGCGAGTCTTTATTCTTATGGATTGGAGATAGATGAAAGGTTAACAATGAGGATTGTTAAGGTCTCAGCATCTAAAAAAACAATTCTAATTAATAGAGGTGTGGAAGATGGTATTATTAAAGGTGATCATGCAAAATTCTTTCTAACTATTGGAGTCGTTGCTAGAGGGGTTGTTGTTAAAGTTAGTCCAACTCGTTCAGTTTGGTCTTTATATCGATTAGTAAATGCTGACTATATTAGAGATGATCAAGTTATGAGGCTAAAAATTACAGCTCCTGTTAAGATTACTAAAGATGAAAGTAAAATGCTTGTGGCAGATGATACAGTTGTAGCATTAGGTAGTAAGGATCCACGTGATTTAGGTATTCCTATCGCAGAGGGTGCAGATGATGATACTGCAGAAGGGAAGTTAGGTCTAGACGGTGAGGTAAAAGATCTTAGTGAGGGATTCGAGGCTCAAGCGATAAGTTTAAGAGAAAAAAATAAAGAGTTCTTTGCAACTTTTCACTATTCGGGGCAAAGTAATGTTGCCAGCCCATCAAATGATGGAGATGAAGTGAAGGGAGATACAACTCTTTTAGTTTTAAATACCGGAATTGAAATTTATATAAAGAATTTAAAAAAATGGTACTCTCGTTTCTCACTTGTTGGAGAATTGAATTTAACCAGAATGGGAGCAACTAGCTATAAAGGTGATTCTATTCAAGAAAGTATTACTGAGTTTGGTGGCGGTGTAAATTGGTATCCATTTACTCGTCCTACTAAAGTTTATAGAATAATTCCTTTTGGCTCGTTCAGGTTCTTATTAGGGAGTATTTCCTCTAAATTTACTCCAGGCTCTGGAACGACTCCAAGTACAGATAAAGATGGCGAAGGGGCGACTCTAGGTTATAAGTTTGGTGGAGGTATCAAGTACTTTACTCCAAGAGGGTATGGTGCAAAATTTTCATTTGATTATACTCTTAGGGGCGATACTTTTGCAGAAGATGATGACGGTGTTAAGTGGACAAAGAATAATACAGGGCCCGTTATGAGCATGGGATTTTTATACAGATTTTAAATCAATTTGTTCTATGAGGCTTTTAAGTTCCGACTCGCTTTCAGATTGTTTAAGCGAATATAAGGATAACCTTCTTTTGATTAAATCTTCCAAGTTGTGAACTTGTTCTTTTTCTATGATTTCTTGTAAATCATTAATGTTAATTTTTTGAGTATGAATATCACTTAGAAGTGATTTCTTTTTTAATTCTTGTAGGCTCAGAGTTTTGTCATATTTAATATTTGAATCTTTGAGTACTTTTTTTGTAAGGTCTTGGGCCATTATCCTGAAAGTGGTGTACTTTCCACCAGCAATTACAAAAGTATTTTTTTGAGGCTCATAGATTTGATGTTTTCTAGATGTTTTAGAAGCAGATTCGCCTTTTTTCACAAGCGGTCTTACTGCGGCAAAGCTAGCAATAATATTTTCTTTTGAAACCTTTGCATTTGGAAAATAGCCATTTATGCATCCAAGTAAATACTCTGTTTCGGCGTCAGAAATTTTAATATTTTCAAAGACCTCGTCTTCTGAAAGCATAACCTCTGTTGTTCCAACAAGAATTGCTCCTCTTTGTGGTATTACGAAAATTATTCTTTTGTCTTTTGTCTGTATTACCATTGCTTGATCAAGATCGAGAGAGTTCCTATCAATCCAAATATGGCTTCCTTTCGAGGGAAGAATAATATTTTTCCATGGGATTTTAAGTTTATGCATAACCTGATCTGTAAAAGGACCGGTTGCAAAAATTAATTTTTTACAAGTGACAGTGGATTTTATCCCTGTGAGTTTGTTTAAAATGGTAAGAAAATAGATCTTATCCTTTTTCTTTTGTTCGATAATTTCATGATAATTAATTGCATGAGATCCTTGATGGCATGAATCAAAAATCAGATCAAACACAAGCTTTGAGTCATCTATAACACCATCTGAATATACGCCAGCACCTTTAAGACCAGTTTGTTTTATGCCTTGAAGAGCTGCAATTGTTTTAGTTGAGTTTAAAATCTTATGAGGATTATTTTTAAATACAGAAAGAAAATCGTATAGAAAAAGTCCTATTCTCATCATGAATAAAGGCCACTTTGATTCTTTAAAGATAGGGAGATAAAAAGTTCTTTCTTCACTTATATGAGAGGCGAGCTTGAGCCAAAGTCTTTTTTCTTTTAAAGCTTCAAAGACAAGGAAAAAATCAAAGTTTTCTAAATATCTAATTCCACCGTGGAGCATCTTAGAGCTTCCACTGCTTGTTTGTGATGCAAAATCATTTTTATCGATTAGTAGAACATCTTGCTTGTGCAGAGTAAGGTCTCTTAATATACCAGCTCCGACAATACCTCCACCAATGATAATATGTTCGTAATGTTCTTTTAGTTCTTTAGAAGCCATACGATATTTGCAGTACAAGTAATTTTATACAATGCCTCTTGATCATTCTCTGAAACAGTGGGAGTCATTGTGTAGTTTATACCTATTAAAGCATTTCCTTTTTTATCTAAAGCTTGAATTTTTAACTTTGAAATTAAGTCTTGATAAACAAAGTTCTCTGTCGAAGAACTGGAGTCAATATCAGTGAAATCGTCTTTTGAGATTAAAGAACTTTGAGCGGCAACAGCGATATATTCTTTTATTTCGTAACCTTGAAGGTTTTGAGATGTTGAAACAATGATGTCATTTAATGTAACTTTGTTTTTTTCAAAAAGGAAGCTATGTTGTCTATTATTGAAGATATTATTTTTTGTAGCAAGACCACTATCATCAGATGAGTATGACTTTGCTGGAGTTATCTCTTCTGTAAGACCCATCAAAATAGTTAGTTCATATTTTCTAAGCTTATGACAAAGAAGAATTGCGGCATATTCAGATAGGCGAGGAATTAAGTATGAACCTCTTGCAAGAGTCTTCCTTGCAGCATCTTCGTCTTCAGCGGAAAGTATCTTAAACTCTTTAAGTAGTATCACAATATCATCTAGATCTTCTTGATATTTTATTTCTTTTAGAATGATACTAAATGGCGGGTTTCCTTCTTGAGATAAATTTCCATAAGACATTGTCTTGGCAAAATTCTGCAAGTCTTTAAACGTCTCTGGTGGTGCATATTCTTGAGACTTACTAGGTGATTCCGTGTTTACTTGTGCCAGAGGAACTTTTTCCAAGCTTGCATCGTCTGACTTAATAAGAGCACTTTCTTGGATATCACTTTCATTGTTCTGAATTGGCATCTCAGGAGGAAGTTCGCTATCAGGGCTTTCATCACTTGTAGTCTGTTCAAAGCCTAGGTCATCACTGAAGTCTGAACTATCTTCAAAGCTTGATGCTTCTTCAAACTCTGGTTTTTCTTCAGAGTCTGGAGTTTCTTCAAAGTCTGAGCTCTCTTCAAAACTAGGTGATTCATCAAAATTTGTATTTTCTTCGAAGTTTGTTGTTTCTTCAAACTCTGAATCTTCCTCAAAGTTTGGAGTTTCTTCAAAACTTGTTTCATTATCAAACTCTGAATTCTCTCCAAAGTCTGACTCGTTATCAAAGTTTGTATTTTCTTCAGAGATACTATCGTCTGCAAAATCTGAATCATTATCAAAGCTAGTCTCAGTAGGAGATTCCTCTTGTTCAAAATTGTCAGTTAGATCTAGAGAGTCAAGATCTTCTTCAAGAGCGGAGAAATCAGTTTCTCTCTCATCACTCGAAGAGAAGTCATCTGGTAGAGCCATATCGGGATCAGTACTAAGACCTGAGAAATCTTCATCACCATCATCTTGGTGCAGGTACTCAGATAAGTCTTCAATCCTTGTTAAATCGTTATCCTTTTTAGGATCATCTTCATTACTCAAATTTCTACCTCTTAGGCTCCGTGACAGTGCTTAAATTTCTTTCCTGAGCCACATGGGCAAGGATCATTTCTTCCAACCTTAACTTGTCTTCTTGAAATAGGTGCACTTGCTGCCTCTTGAGCTTGTTGTGCTCTTTTATGAGCTTCAAGTTGTGCATCAAGTTCAGCTTGTTGTTGTCTTTTTATTTCATTGATTTCTTCTTGAGTGTAAAGTCTTACAGAGAAAATTCTTTCAACGATTGCTCGTCTAATTTCAACCTTCATGTGTTCATAAAGAACAAATGCTTCTCTTTTGTACTCAACTAGAGGGTCTTTTTGACCATGGGCCCTAAGATTAATTCCTTCTTTAAGATTATCCATATTTAAAAGATGGTCTTTCCAAAATTGGTCAAATGTAGCTAATAGTATTTCTCTAAGAGTTAATCTTACTTGTTCTGAATCATACTCTGCAAATTTATCCGCAAGAATAGCTTTAGCTTGAGCTTCTATGTACTCTTCAAGATTTGAATTGTGTTTATCTGAACATTCATTAACTGTTAATACTTTTTCTGTAGCAAAAACATTTTTAAAACCATTATTTATAGATTCCCAGTCCCACTCATTAAGTGGAGTTTTCTTTTCTGGAGTATTGATTTGAACAAGCATTTGAGCGACATCTTGAACCATTTCTTGAACTAGTTCATGATTGCCTTCGTCATTTAATATTTCTTTTCTTAAACGATAAATTACTTTTCTTTGCTCGTTCATAACATCGTCAAAATCAAGCAGGTGCTTTCTTATATCAAAGTTATGACCCTCAACTCTTTTTTGAGCTTTAGCAATAGCATTCGAAATCATTTTGTGCTCTATAGGCTCATCATCTTTCATTCCAAGTTTGCCCATAAAAGTTTTGATTCTATCGGAACCAAAAACTCTCATTAGGTCATCCTCTAAAGATAAGAAGAACCTCGATGCTCCTGGGTCACCTTGACGCCCAGAACGACCTCTAAGCTGATTATCAATTCTTCTTGATTCGTGTCTTTCAGTACCAATGATAAATAAACCACCTGCTGTTTTTGTTTCAGCATTAAGCTTGATATCTGTACCACGACCGGCCATGTTCGTTGCAATTGTTACAGAGCCAGGCATACCAGCATTTTGAACAATAGTTGCTTCTCTTTCATGTTGTTTTGCATTTAAGACTTCGTGTTTTACACCAAGTTGATTTAAAAAGTTAGAAAGAATCTCTGAGCTATCGATAGTAATTGTACCAACGAGTACAGGTTGATTTTTTTCGTTACATTCTTTTATCAGGTCAGCTACGGCTTTATATTTTGCCATTTTATTTGCATAAATTAAATCAGCTCTATCATCTCTAATAATTGGTAAGTTTGTTGGGACTACGACTACTTCTAGTTTATAAATCTTCCCAAACTCTTCGGCCTCAGTGTCAGCCGTACCTGTCATACCAGCAAGAGTGTTATACATTTTGAAATAATTTTGAAAGGTAATTGAAGCTAGCGTTTGGTTTTCACCTTTAATAGGAACGCCTTCTTTTGCTTCGATTGCTTGATGAAGACCATCAGACCAACGAGACCCTTCTTTAAGTCGTCCTGTAAACTCATCAACGATGATTACTTTACCTTCCTTAACAACATACTGCTCATCAATTTTAAATAATGTATGTGCTCTTAAAGCTTGATTTACATGGTGAAGAACTTCAACATTTTGAATATCAAAAAGGTTTTCAATATTAAGGATTTCTTGAACCTTTACAACACCATCATCACTTAGAACTGCTGTGTGTGATTTTTCATCAACTGTATAGTGAGTATCAAGAGTAAGTTTTGCTGGAATGCCATTTACTTTGCCATACATACCAGTATCATTTTCACTTGGTCCTGATATGAGTAGAGGCGTTCTGGCTTCATCAATAAGAATTGAATCGACCTCATCGACGATACAGAAATTATGCGGACGCTGAACATATTCATCCAAATCAAACTTCATATTATCTCTTAGGTAATCAAAGGCAAATTCGTTATTTGTTCCGTACGTTATATCGGCTTCGTATGCTTTTTTTCTATCTTCATCACTCATATCATGAACAATGCATCCAACAGATAAACCTAACCAGCTATATAGAACACCCATTTCTTCTGCATCTCTGCTTGCAAGATAATCATTTACTGTTACAAGGTGAGCACCTTTGCCAGTTATTCCGTGAAGGTACATTGGAAGAGTTGCTGTTAAAGTTTTACCTTCTCCAGTTTTCATCTCCGCTATCTTCCCATCAAATAAAACAATTCCACCAATGATCTGTACATCATAGTGTTCCATTTTAAGAACTCTTTTTGCAGCCTCTCTCACTGTAGCAAATGCTTCAGGTAAGATGTCGTTTAGAGTTGATCCATTTTCTAATAAACCTTTAAACTTTGACGTCTGAGCTTGAAGCTCCTGATCGCTAAGTTTAGCCATTTGTTCTTTATAAGAATTAACTTGGTTTAGTAGTGGACGCATAGCTTTGATATCTCGATCTTGCTTGGTTCCGAAAATTTTCTTCATTACATTGTTTAACATTTATTACTCCATTTAATTATTTTCTAAAATAAAATACAGTGGATCTACGGCAATCCCGTTAACACGAACTTCATAGTGAAGGTGTGGCCCAGTAGAGTATCCTGTACTTCCAACGGCGGCGATTCTTTCACCTCGTTGAACTTTTTGTCCTTTTTTTACATGCAATTTTTGAGAGTGCGCATAGAGTGTTTCAATTCCATATCCATGATCAATTTGAACGAACTTACCAAAGCCAGCTTTTACTCCAGAGTATGTCACAAGTCCATCAGCTGGAGCGACAATAGGAGTTCCATAAGGTGCACCAACATCCAGCCCCTCGTGCATTTTTAGCTTTCCAGCATAGGGTGAGATTCGGTGACCAAAATAACTTGTAATCCAACCAACAGCTGGAAGGATCGTAGGTGTTGAAGAAAGGACAGAATCTTTATCAAGTAGGTACTGATCTAATTCATGAACTTTGTTTTCTAGGCTAGATACTTCATTTTTAATTTTTTTGTACTTAAAATCAAACTCTGAATAACTATCAGAAAGCTCAAAGCTATTTTGAATAACATTATTTAACTGGCGAGTGATTTTATAGTCACTTGTTAGCCCAAGATTTGCTGCAATTTTTTTATCATAAAGTTTTTTCAGTTTTTGGTATTCAGGCTCATTTTTAATATTTTTAAAATTAAACTCTAGGTTCAAGTCATTGTGTTCATGCTTGATAGATGTTTGATCTTTACCTTTGGAGTCTTTAGAGTAGTCGTCCATCATTTGGTCTGACTTATTCTTTGAAGTTGGTTTCAGTGGAACAGCGGCCTTTTGTTGATTGTCTAGGCCCGTGATAATTCTTAATTTTTTCTCAAAGGTATTTATTCTTTCCAGGTCTGAAGCAAGAGAGTTTATTTTGTTTTGAAATAATTGGATTTGTTCTCTTAGTTGCTTGTTTTCAAGATTTAGTAATTTATTCTCGTTTATTTGTTGAACAATTTTTACATAGTCGTATAGAAAAATACCTACCAGTATTGAAATTAAAACAAAAATGAATGCAAAAGACCTAAAGATGATTCCTGGTATTTTGAAGGATTTAACACCTTTATCTTTTTCAGGGACGATCATTAAGGTAAAGTACTTGTCCAAACTTAAACTCCGTGTCATAAACAAAATACAAACTCTTAATTTAAGAGAAAATATGTATGAGTATTTTAATCCTTACCGAATGAAATAGCAACGACTTAGAGCTTATTGTTTTTCTATTTTGCAAGAGCGATAATTACGGAGATATTATCTTGGCCACCGTTGTTATTAGCCTGCTGGATTAACTCTTTGACTAACGCATCTAGTTTATCTTGAGTTGTTGACTCTGGATTTGGGATGAATTGGTTCACTAGGAATATGATATCTTCATCAGAAACCTTTCCATGAAGTCCATCTGAACACAGAAGAAACATATCATTTTTTTGGATTTTGTATTTAAAAGTATCTACTTCAACATCAGGTTCAAACCCAACCGTTCTGATTAGGACGTTTTTTTGTGGATCAGCTTTTGCTTGCTCTCTATCATATATTCCAATATTGAGTTTCTCTTGAACGAGTGAGTGATCTTTAGAGATTTGATAAAGTCTGTTTTTACTAATTAGGTAGGTTCTAGAATCTCCAACATTGGCAATATTCATTTCATTGCCGTTAACCATTATTGCAGTAAGAGTAGTACCCATGCCTTTTAATTCAGAGTTCTTTTGTCCGTGGTCATAGATAGATCTGTTAACGTGTTTGATAGATTTCTTAAGAAGCTCTTGTTGGTTTTCTTCTTCAATATTTTGTTCAATATATTCAGGTAAAAGTTTTACTGACATTTGACTGGCGATATCGCCACCATTATGTCCACCCATACCATCAGCAACAGCAAAAAATTTTCTTTGAGAATAGATGCATATTGAATCTTGATTAGTTGATCTTTTCATTCCAATATCAGTATGTCCTGAGACAAGAATACCCATGTTTTCTCCTAAAATAATTATTAATTGTTAATAGTATAGCAAAACTTTTTTTTGTTTAAAGTTTTTTCACTTTTAATCAAATTTTTCTATAAAACTGCAAAGAAAGGTGACAATTTGGCTCCACAAAAAAATTACATTTTTACCTATATATATCTTTCACTTAAACCGATTAAATGGGACAATAATAATGGATACCTAAGTAAGTCAAATTGGAGGATGTATGGGTAGTAGTATTGATATAAATAAATTCATTGAAGAGAATTATTCTAAAGAAGATTTTTCTCATCTGAATTGGTCTGGTTCGATGCAGGACTATCTTGATCTTGTGACTAAAAATCCAATGGTTGTTAGAAATTCATTTCAAAGAGTTCACGACATGATTATGTCTTATGGAACCTCAACTTATACTGAATACAAAAAAGAAATTACAAGATATCACTTTTTCGATGATCCTCTTAATGATGGAAAAGACGCTATCTTTGGTATCGATGTTCACCTAATGAAGTTTGTTAACTTTTTTAAATCGGCAGCTCAAGGTTATGGAACAGAAAAAAGGGTACTTCTTCTTCACGGTCCAGTTGGTTCAGCAAAGTCTTCAATCTCAAGACTTCTTAAAAAAGGGTTAGAGCATTACTCTAAAACTGATGATGGTGCTATCTATACATATGAATGGCATGATCAAGAGGCCAGTGATATTTTAGGTGGATCTAAACTTTTTGAATCACCAATGCACGAAGAACCACTGAAGTTAATACCATTAGAGGCAAGACAGAAACTAGTTGCAAAGTTAAACGAAGAAGGAGATCTGCCTTTGAAATTAAAAATCAAAGGTGATGTTAATCCGGCTTGTCGTTATATTTTAAAAGAATATATTACAGATGGACATAATTATTATTCAGCAGATGGAAAACAAACTTTTAAAGCAGATGAATATTATAAAGTTGTAGAAAAAAGCATTAAAGAAGGTTCAACAAAATTACCTATCACAGTTTCAGGAGATGTTGCTTGGGTAGTTGCTCAAACTTCTCCTAAACATTTAAGATTAACAATTTTAGATAACGGTTACATTAATCCAGAAAAAAGTACAGCAATTGTTAATTTTAATAATATCAAAATAAAAAAAATTACAGATATTTTAAACAATGAAGAGTTTAAAGAACAGAGTTCTTCAGTAAAAATAAATATTCCTTTAGGAGCTTTTCGTTTTATAGATATTGAGTTAATGGAAGAGTTGTAATAATAAATTATCCATAGATACAATTAATGTATTCTAAAAAACAAGATTAGATAGTTATTTAGAGAAGTTTACGCTATTCACATATTCTATTAAAAGAGTGTGTCTAATTTTTTAAAGATGATAAAAAGAATACTTTTTTTTGCACTTATTTTTCTAGTAAATAATCAAATTTTATTTTCTCAAATAGATAATGAAGCTAATTTTTATACAGATGTTTCAAATGCGAATTTCAATAAAAATTTAGTTTTAGATTACAGTGTTGATAATGATTTTACAACTGATGATAGTCCAAAACTTCAAACAGCAATAGATAATATTTCTTCAAATGGAGGAGGGATTTTAACAATATCTGCAGGTAATTATTCTTTTGGAAATATTAACTTAAAATCGAATGTTCATTTAAAAATTCATAAAGATGTTGTTATAAGACCTTTTTATGAAATTCTTACAGATGGAAAATTAAAAAATTATGCAATTTTTAAGCTAGGTGCAAATACAAATCCTGTTCAAAATATTTCTATATCTAGTATTTCAGGAGATAGATTTACTATTGATTTAACTCAGAATAACAATCCAAATGTTGCTGTTGTTAATTGCCAAAAAGTTACAAATTTTTTAATAGCAAATTTTAATGTTTTAGATAATTGTTCTGAGTCAAAATCTCCCTTTACTAAAAAATCTTGTGCGCCTATTTTAACAGCTTTTAACCCTAATTCCTTAGCAGCTAAACCCGTTAATACAATAACATTAATATCTGGAAATTTTAAAAGAAGTGTTTCTAATGTAATGAAACCTTTACTATCTGGAAGGCTAAGATCAAGTAATACAGCAGAATAATCTTGTTCATTAAGTGCTTCTATTCCCGCTGTTAATGTTGTTTTGTTGGTAATGTCACAATCAAGATCAGAGTCCTCCAATAGAATTTCGACAAGTCTGGCATCACCTGGATTATCCTCAATTAATAGTATAGTATTTTTACTCTCATAGTCTGAAATAGTGAACATATCAGTGTGTTGTATGGTATTCTTTAGTCTTGTTTATTAATAGTTTATCATAAAATATACCAAAAAGACTTTTAATTTTTTTGATAGTGTCGATATTTTCGAAAATTCTTATAGAAGAATGAAAATTTTTGATGTCTTGATTGATGACTATTTGTTAGTTAACTAATTGATAATCAATGTTAATTAGTGGTCAAAATATTGAGTTTTCAATACTTGATATTTTCTTTGGAATTTTTCAAAGAACCATTTTTAGATAAATTTTTATCATGAAAGAATATATGAAAACTAAAGGTTAATGAAGTTAGAGGTGACGTCAATAAAATGAGATTGAATCAGAACTATAGAATATTGTATTTATGTTAGGCTTTTTGATTTTAACCTTCTTCACTTGATAACAAGTTCATCATCTAAAATGCCTTCTTCTCCAAAAGATTTTTTATCACCTTTAGAACTT
>CAKZJW010000149.1 GCA_937120495.1 uncultured Oligoflexia bacterium | reverse complement strand
GAACCCCCACGCCATAAGCACTAGATCCTAAGTCTAGCGTGTCTACCAATTCCACCACTACGGCATAATAGAAAGTGACAATATTTATAAGATTTTAAGTTCACTTTGACAAGATATTTATGCAGCTTTTTTACCACTTTTCTCTTTGATTGCTCTTAGCTGTCTTGATAGTTTGTCTACATCCCGCTTATACTTGGATACTTCGTGTTGCAGCTTCGTATTCTCGCCCTTGAATTTCATTAAGATTTTCTTGGATTTATCTACTTCACCGCGAGATTTTCCAAGATCGGCCTGTAAACGCTTTTTATCGCTTTCTAATAATTTCTCACGAGAAGACATTCCTCCAGCTTTTCCCTGTCCAGCTGAAGTGGATCCGCCCTTGCCTTTTGCAATCAAATCCTTAATTTTTTTCTGAAGTTGAGTGTTCTGATTCTTTAGATTCTGAACCTCTCTGCTTTCTTGCTGGTTTTGGCTTGCTTGAGATATCTTAGTGGCCTCAGCTAATCTTGCAGCTTCTTCTTGTCTAATTCTACCTTGAGAAGCTTTAGAATCCTCTAAACTAGACTTCAGCTGAGAAATTTCATCTCTATGCCTCTGCTCTAGTTCTTTCGATTTTACAAATCGACTTTCCCAACTCTTTACTTCTCTTTGAAGTTCCTCTGCTTTATTTGCAAGCTGATTCTTTAATTGTCTTAATTCTTTATTTTCATTTTGAATACTATCGTTATTAGTTGGAACATTACTTTGACTCTTACTTTTCGATAAAGCCTCAAGCCTTCCTTTTAAAATATCTGTATTCTTTTTAAGTAATTCATTCTCTTTTTTTAATGTTGAATTCTCTTGTTCTTGAACGAGAACTTCATCGTTCTCAAGACGCTTATTGAGTTCTATAACTTGATTGGAAAGTTCCTCGTTTTCTGCTTCTTTATCTTTTACAAGCTTTGTGAAGCGACTGATTGTTTTCTCTAAGACAATCTCTTTTCCCTTTAGTGACTTAGATACTTTTTCCAACTCAGATTGAAATAAATTATCTTTTTGTCGAAGTTCAAACTCTAATCTCTTTAACTCTAGGCCTTCATTATTTTCGCCTCGACTCTCAACACTTTCGTCAAACTGATCTTCAACAATTGAGTTTATCTTTGTTAACTCTTTACTTGCAGTTTCAGTAGCCTCATTTTTTATCTCAAGAGCTTGTAGCTTTAATTCGAGTTTTTTATTCTTAGTTTCAGCTTCCTTTAGTTTTTCGGATGTTAGATCACGAGACTCTTCACCAAATTTATCTGAAAGTTTTTTACGAAAGGCATTAGCAACCTCCTGACTATTATCACTTTTAATTCCCTCTATTACGTTTGGAAGTATTTCTGTATTTACAAAAGAATAATCTTCTTCAGAGAGATCATCAATTTTCTTTCCAATTGAACTTGCAAACTCTTTAAGCCCAAGCTTTAAGTTTGCTTTCATATTTTTTGGTAAATCAGCTCCATTTCCACCAGAAATTTTATAGCTCATTTGCTCTATTTTTGAATCAACGGTACTTTTTATAACATATTTTTCATCTTTCTTTTTATCCTTAGAACCAGAAATCACTTGTTTAAAGTCTTTTTCTTTTTCCTGAGATCCACCCTTTATCACCTGAACATGTTCTTTCTCTAAAGGTGCACCTTTAACAATCTCACTTTTATCTTTTTGTTCATCAGAGCTCCCTTTAACCATCTCAATTTCATTAACGAGATCATTAGACATTCCTATTTTACTAAGACCATCAAGCAGTTCTTTCTTTTCTTCGTTTGAGAGTCGAACTAAGTTTTCATCTCCGTCATCTCCGGCGATCAACTTTGTCACCTCTTCTACAGTTAATCCATCCCCGCTTATTTTTTGCTCTTTAGCCTTTAGAAGCATTACTGCTACCAAATCACTTTGCTCCGAATTAACATCAATATTACCTGGTAAATTTTTAGAAGTTAAAGCCTCTGACTCTTTATCAAATTGATTAAAGGTTTCCTCAACTTGTTCATAGCTCTGCTCTTGTTCTTGCTGTCTTAGCTTTGTCTCTTTGTGAGAGAAAATATTATTAAAGATAATACTTGGACATTCTGAACTTATTTCTTTGTGCCAATGTCCTGTTATCGCTACTCGACCTGGTTTTTCAAGATACGTTATCTCCAATAGGTCAGTACTATTTGCAATAACTCTCATTAAGTATTTAAGCGGCTCTTTTGAATTAATATCACCAAAGGAATCCAGCATATAATCTGAGACAAAATTCGTTACACTGATATATGCATTAACAATAAAAAAATCAGAATTGCTTGTATATTCAACTTCATAAGGGATACCTGCAAGGCCTGCTTGTTTAAGATATGTAAAATACGCTATCATATGATCTGCGTATCCACGTACCGCAACTGGGTTGAAGTCTTCTTTAAAGGCATCAAGCACTAGTTGATCTATATACACACCACTAGTTAAATGATTTGTAATTGTAAAATTTTTAGTTCCACTAAATTCATCTGAGTAATTTTGATCAAGGTGAAGACTTTGCTTTTCACTAAAGAAGTTATCAAGAGCTTGCTCTAGATGAGGAGCACTCTCCATCTCCGAAGAAATACATATCCTTCCATTTAACTCAAAGAATTCTTTATAGTTTTTAACTTCACCAAAGCAGATAATTTTAATATCATTTTCTAAAGTTGAATATAGCTTTGAGGCTTCCTCTGCCATGGACTGACTATCGACAACGATATAATCCAGTTCAATAAGATCTAGTTTATCGTCACGAGAAAAAGTTTGAAATAAGTGTTTTTCACTGTATTTTTCAAACCCTTCACTTAGAGTTGGAATCAAAACAAGGATATTTACGCTCATGCGGCATCTCCTTGCTTCCAAATAATTACTTTGTTGTATTTTTCAAAAACTTTTTTCTCAATTTCTCTAGATTTTTCTTTTTCTAATGAATCAAAAGCATCTTTAATAATTGATCTTCCATCACCAATGAAATAATCAATAGAGCGAAATGGAATAATAAAATCTGAAAAGTTTAAAAATGTCTCAATATTAGTGATTGAATCATAAGGTATTTTATCTGGAAATCCTGAGCCATCAGCCTTTTCATGATGATACTTTATAAAGTCTATAATCTCTGGACTATTAAAATAACTCTTATATTTTTCAAGAATTGCTACACTTCTTCTAGGATGGTTTATGAATAAGTCTATTTCTCTTTGAGGTCGTTTTTGATTTTTAAGAAAATCTATCCCTCCATGTGAAACTCTTTCTCGCTCACATGCATCTAGAACAGAATAAGATAACTCTCCTTCATCGAGCAAACCAATATCCATACAAAAGATGACGTTATAAAAATCTTTTAAAAAGGCTGGATCAACGATTTTATTCACTAAGCAAGTCATTATTCCAAGACTTGCACACAGGTGAGCTCTAGAAAATAAAACTAAGCTTTTCGAAGATAGATTAGTTGCAACTTTTGTTGGTAACGAATAAAAATATTCAAAACAAAACTTTGAATATGAAAGGAAACTAATATTTTCATTTTCTAAGTAAAAGTCATTCATAAATAACTCAACAATCTCTTGAGCTACAATTTGTCTTTCTATTTCATTTTCCGCATTTGTAAACCGGCTAAAGCATTCTTGATAATTACTTTGTCCTGCGCTTAGTGGTAGAGAGCATAAAGATTCAATATTTTGAGTTTTGTATTTTTCTAGGAATTCAGCTTCAACAATATCTCCGGCCTTCAATAATAAGATTGGCTTCATTGCTTTAACTGGTTGAAAGAAAAGATGAGCATCTAAAATTGAACTCTCTTTAAGCTGATCCAACTTAACACTCTTTAATTCTTCCACGTTGAATGTAATTCCATTTATACTATAACGCATATATCCTTTAATGATTTATCCTTAAATCACAGTACTTTATCGGTTTTTTACCTATAATCCTGAATAATTATCTTTCTAAAATTATTTGATTAAATTAGTATTTTTTTGTAATACAAGTCATGGAAAATATTGAAATAACAGCAATCGATTATCTTGTCTTAGCGATTTACCTCACCGGAATCTTTATCCTTGCGTTTAAGTCAGGTAAAAAACCAACAGGTCAAGGCACTTCAACTAATCTTATTGAAGAGCAATATTTGGCAAATAAAAGTCTTACTTTTACTGAGTCATTATGCTCTATAATTGCAACCGAAGTTTCTGCTTTAACGTTTTTAGGAATTCCAGCATTCGCTTATGGTTCCAATTTTTCTTTTATACAAATCTATATTGGTGCCCTATTTGGTAGAATACTCATTGCGATTTTAGTTATTCCTAATGTCTATAATAAGGGAATTACAATTTATTCAGTTATGGCAAAAAGAGGGAATAAAAATGGACAGAGAGCTGTGGCCTCCTTTTATTTTTTAAATAAATTACTTGCTGTTGGAGTTAGACTTTTCTCGGGTTCAATTCTAGTCGCTCAATTTTTTAATCTTTCAATTTACACCGCTGTTACTATTATTTGTATCATTACTTTTTTCTATACTTTAATCGGTGGCTTAAAAGCTGTTGTTAGAACTGACATGGTACAAATGGCTCTTTTTATAATTGGTGGATTGGTAGCTCACTACTTAATACCAGAAGTCGCACATTCTAATTGGTCAGAAATGATTAGCCTTGCCTTTGATAATGGAAAGATGGATTTTTTCGATTTTAGTAATCCATGGCCATTTATTACTGGTGTGATTGGTGGAATTCTTTTTGACATGGCGACACATGGGGTTGACCAAGACTTTGTTCAACGTCTAACTGCCAATAAAAGTATGAAGGGTGCACAGCGAGCAATTATACTATCTACCTTTGTCTCTATCGCTGTTGCGATACTATTTTTAAGTATTGGAGCCCTACTGTGGAGCTACTATCAAACAAACACACCTCCCGATATAGCGAATGATAAACTCTTTGCTTACTTTATAACTGAATACTTCCCTGCTGGGCTAAAAGGGCTTATGGTTGCCGGTGTATTAGCAGCAACAATGAGTACTCTTGATTCAACAATTAATGCATTATCTTCTTGTTTCTATAACGATATTGCTCACCATGAGTCTTCTGATAAAAAAGAAATTAGTTTTATGTACAAAAGAGATACACTTGTAATCACGATCCTGCTCCTTATTGTTGCTTTGATTGCATCAAATTCAGATGGGCTTTTGATACTTGGACTTAAAGTCACATCTTGGACAGCTGGATCTTTACTTGCATTATTCTTTGCAAGTATTATTTGGCCAAACTACTCAAAAGCAACGATTGATGCAAAAGCAGTAATTGGCTCATATGCTCTAGGAGCTCTTGCTGTTTATCTAAATAACAATATACTTCAATGGCCTTGGCAATGGAATGTCTATTGGGGATTTGGCGTTGCAACTATTTTTCTTATTCTGAAAGGAAATCTTTTTGATAAAAATGTTTTTATTAAATGATTTGGTTACGGATGAACAGGTTTTCTATTACACCACTCACATAAATATAGCGCCGGATTTCCCTTAATTCTTGAAGCTGAAAACGGTGCAACACATGAACTAGGGTTTGAAGTAAATCCTTGCTTTCCAATATAACATGAAACATCCGGTTCACATGTATATTCAGGGCTAACCCCTATGTCTGAATTGTAAGTCCCACCGGACATTGTACAAAGAGCAGCATCTGAATAAGGAGAAAAACAACTGTGAAGTTTCCTGTTTGGAGTCCTAGGATCATAGTAAAACATTACGTTAAAAAAAAGTTTTTTCTTCTTTTTCAATTCTTGTTTTTTTAGGTGATTTCTTTCAATATAAACAATTATTTCACCAAGCCCAACTTCTAAGTAAGGGTGAGCTGAAGACAAACTATCTCTACGCACATTATGCCTAAATAATCCTTCAAGGATTCGTTTAAATTTAATATTTTTAATTACAAATCCTGAATTTGATCTCACGATTGGCTCAGTGGCCGTAGGTCGAAGTTGCATACTTCTTCCTTCAATCGTTACATTCACAGGGTTTGCTGGGAAAAAGCTTGCTCCGTGGTCATACTTTCTATCTTTATACATATTAGGAACAAAAGCTGCTTGAATATTTTTATTCTTAAAAAGAGAAGTACACACTCTAGGATCATAAAAAAGATTCTCAAGGTTTTGTTTTAAGTCGTTTTCTGTAATTTTTACTCTTGAAGATTTAATTCCATTATTTGCGACAGTACTTATATTTTGAAACCACATTATTGCAGCAATAAGCAATGCTTGAGTTACAACGAGTGGAACCATTACGCTTCCAGATTGGCTCGTAAAAAGAATCTTTAGACCTTTCATATTCTAAGGGCACTCCATACAAATATACCACCTTGAATGATTCGTAATTTTTGAATTACATTTCTTTCCGCAATCAATATTATGATCCCAAGTTTCATAACCTGTTTGCGTAGCGGCACTTCCTGAAGGGCAAGACGTTGTGTTTGAGAATTGGTTATTTACAGTTGGACCAAATTTACTTGTATCACATCTACCCGCATTAGCAGAACTAGCAGCACTGCATGTTAATTCAAAGATAGTTCCCGTTGCTTTACATGTATTTTTAAAATCACAAGCTTTAGTTATTTCATTATACTCACCCAAAGTAGAGTTACAAATCTCTTTCAAGTCTTTTGCATCCCCACAACTGACGATTTCACCATTTGCTTTTGAGATGACTGGTACATTATAAGAGAATTTGGATTCTGTTTTTGTCAAAACTTTATTTAGTTGCTCTTGTACTCCAGACACATCCACGCGTTTTGGTCCAACAGTAAGAGAAATTTCAACAATCGTTTTCTTTACGTCTTGTCCGTTTATTTTTGTCGTAGGAAGACTTGTTAATTCCTGCCTAGCGACAAGATTTCGAATTTCAAAGTTATTTAGTTTTGTCCCAGTTACAATGTTCTGCTTTCCCTGAAACCTAAAGGGACCAAGATTAAATGGAGACGTAGTTTGAGGAACAATTATTCCAGGGCCACCAGTTTCGCTTTTAGTAAATAGATACTTACAGGCAGCTTCAGTATATAGGTAATGGTTTAATGTATTACCAAACAAGGTAACATCCATTAGGTAATTCCCTCTACTTTTTGCTGTTGACACTTCTGAACCAAGCTTCATAACACCAAGAGTCAACCCTCCAAGAAGTGCCATGGAAACAGTTATTTCCATGAGTGAAAATCCATAATCTCTAAAATTTTTCATATTAACTCTTTAAGTGTTAAGATTCATATTAGGATATAATACTAACAACAATTTACTGCAAAATAAAATATTATGGCTAGAAATAAAAATGACAAGCAAGGCTCTAAAGTACTAATATTGCTACCAATTATAGCAACATTTTTCATCTATAAAAAATTTTCAAAAGCTCCTCCTGCAACTATAACTAAAACGGAAGTTTCTCATCAAGACAAGAAAATGAGGCAAATTCTTAAAAGTAAACAAAAGGACATTGTTGAGGAGCTCTCTCAGTATGTGGTTGATAAAAAGGATGAGGATAGTCCCAAGGTTGAAGAAACAAAAGAGGTGTCTATAGCTGAAAAAGAATTTCAACATCAAAAAGCCTTAAAAAAGAGGTTTTTGAGTAAAACTCAACTAAAAGTCTCTCTTCCAAAAGAGATGAAATACCGAAATATTCACACTGACGATGACGAAGTTGCCATAATGTATGGAAAGTCCAATAGCAATGAATTCTCAATGATTGCAACATCTAAAAAAGTTAATCTAGAGATGAGTCTTAAGTATATTAAGGAGCAAAAGTCTAAGATTCCACTTTTAAACGGAATCAATATCAGATCTAATTATCAAGCGCGAACTATTAAAGCCCCAAGTGGATCTGGTTTAAGAAGTGTTCAAGTCATAGATCTTAAAAGCTCAGGTTCGCAGAAGGTTTATGGAGCCTTTGTGAAGCGAAGTGATAATAAAGGTAATTATATGTTTTTCTTTAGAGCCGATAAATCATTTTACAATGATAAAGAGTGGTACTTTGATGACATGCTAAGTTCCCTTCAGGCGAAGTAGTTACGTGCAAAAGAGAAAAGTTCTTTTCTTAACAGCAGGTTTTGCTTTTTGCTCTCTCGCATATGAACTTCTCTATCTAGAACTATTTAGCTTAATTGTTGGCTCATTAGTTAAGCAATACAATATTCTTATCTCAATTTTTACTTTTTCTCTAGGTATTGGATCTTTAGCTTTTGAAAAGATTAAAGCGAACTATCAGATAAAAAAAATCTTAACTTTTGTTGAGATTGGAATCTTCTCTTTAGGTTTAACTAGTCCCATAATAATTCTTCTTATCTCCAATTACGATCCTATTTATATAAAACTATGTGCATATTCTATTGCAGGATTTATTGGTATTCTTTCAGGCTTTGAGCTGCCAATAATGTTTCATTACTACAAAAATGCATATGGAAAGTTGCTCGCTTATGATTATATTGGAATGATTACCTGTACTTTATTATTTCCATTTTTCTTTTTACCTACACTTGGTCTCGCAAGCTCTTTTGTTTACATAACAGTTACAAATATATTTCTATTAGTCTTATTTAGAATTTATTGTTCTAACTCTAAAACAAAATTTCTCTTAATAAGCTCTAGCATCTATGCAATAACACTAATCCTAGTTTATCATTTTCGCCTGAGTCTAAATTCTGTACTCACGACCCTCTACTTGGAGGGAATAGATGCATAATCTTTTTAGTATTTTCTTCACAATGACAACAGCTCTGACTAGCCTAGGCTACTCAATGCTTATAAATGCCAAATTAGTAGAATTAACAGGGCAAGGCTTACGAGCTCAATCGATAGCACTATCAGCTTTTTTAATTGGATTAGCATTTGGAGGTTTTTATTACAGCAGACAGAACTTTCAAAAAGAAAAAAAACTAATAAATACACTTTTTGTTACTGAAGCTCTAGTGACCTTAATTGGAACGTCTTCATTATTTATAATAGCCCTTCTTACAACTTTATATATACTTTTTATCAACCCTTTAAGCATTGCTCCTAGTTTTATATCTCCAATCGTTACTTATAGTATAACAATACCTATTTTATTTATGCTTGGTGCCGTTTCAGGGATTCAACTTCCAGCGATATTAAAAATATTCAGCAAAGAAGAAAACAAAGTATTATTTTTAAATTACACAGGAGCTTTAATTGCTGGACCGCTAATTAATTACTTTTTAGATCTATCAATCAAAGACTCCATTCAAGTTTCATTATTTTTTATCTTTAATATTATTAATCTATTAATTCTACTTTTCTATTCAAGAGTTCGTTTTAAATTCGTTTATCTTAGCACTGCCCTTCTTTTATCTGTTGTATCTATAAAACAATTAGATTTTGTTCAATCTTTGCAGAGGTCTGTCTATTATATGGGGCATAGCTTAAGTGAAACAAAAAACATAGATGATTTTTTTAACCTTGTTAAGAAGTACGGAAAGATTGAACATTACCAAACTCAATATCAAAAGATTGATCTGGTTACAGAGTCCGCAATACAGCAAACACACTTTGATGGAGATTTTACTCTCTACCTTAATCGTAGGCCACAGTTAAGTACTCATACTATTGATGTCTATCACCAGAGTATGGCCGAGGGGTCTTTTAATTTAAATAAAAAAATACCATCGACAGTATTAATCTTAGGTGGTGGTGATGGACTTCTAATAAATAACCTTAAAAACTATAAGCAAATTAAACGAATCACCCAAGTGGAACTCGACAGTAAAGTACTTGAGCTTGCGAAATATCATCCGACTCTCTCATATTTAAATAAAGATACGTATGCGAGTCAGGATCCCAGAGTGACGGTTTTGATCGATGATGCCATTAACTATTTAAGAAATACTAAAGATAAGTTTGAAGCTATCTTTATAGATTTTCCATTTCCATACAACCCTGAATTACTTAAACTTTTTAGTTATGAATTTTACAGCCTCGTTGAACACGCAGTAGCGGATAAAGGCTATATTGTTCTTGATTTTCCTGTTTTCCCTAAAGAGTCTTCAAAGCAGCATCTTTCTCCCAAAATTTTAAACTCTGTTTTAAAGGCAGGATTTAATTCATATTTCATATACGGCCTGACGCAGCCATTTCTTTTTGCCAAAAAAGGTATTCACCAAATAAAATTTGAATACCAGTCATTACCTATAAGTATTAGCCTTGGTGCTCTTCAAAATTTCATGGATATATCATATTTATTTAAAGAGAAGCAGACAGACGATTATATTTCTATATTTCAACCGGAGAGAATATGAAAAGAAACTTATTCTTTCTTTGTGCAATAATAATCCTTACACTTGCTCTCTCTCCACATAAGTATGAAGTTCCTAAAAACAGTGCTTTTTTTTCAACGTATTACTCTAGATACTACAGCTGGTTTTCTGAGAATATTTTTTCATGGGAAGCATACCTTTCAAAAAGTGACTTTAAAATTCTAAAAGATTCCATTCAAAAGACAGATCACTGGAAAGAGGATCAATATAATTTTCAAATTCTTTTTGGAATTGGTTATAATAAGAAAGAAGATAAAGTATTTTATACGCTTGAAATATATAAGAAAAATATTAAAGTTCGATGGAGCACACTAGATCATTCTAAGTGCACATATGCCTCTCAAACGTGGAAATGTTTTAGAGAAAATAAATATTTATTTAATATAAGACAGGATTCAATAGAAAAGAAATTCAATAGTTTTTTTCTACGGAGATATACATTGGGAGAAAAGGAAGCTGGTATTTTTGAATATTCAAATAATATCGAATATTTACTGCTTCCTCAAAAACTTCAACTCTTAGCTAAAAAACATGGAAAAGAACTTCTACTCCCTATTGATAAAATAAGTGTTGATAAACAACAAGGAACAATTCTCTACTATCCATGAAAACAAACCAACTACACCTCATTAATCTTTTAAAGTTGATAAGTATTTTTGCCATCATTACTTTGCATTTGAATGAGTTTCTCTTTTATCTTGATAGTAACCCTTTAAACGATGCTAGCTTCATTTATCCAGTTATTGCGAATATATCGAGATATATCCCTTTCAGCGGTCATACAATTATTTTTATCATTTTTTTTACTTGGGGATTAAAGAAAAAAAGAGTTAAAAGTCCTCTTGTTTTTGTAGGGATTCTTTGCCTCGTTCATGCTTTATTAAATCTTCCGTTCATTCAGTGGAGTGAAAATATTTTTGAGCAATTTGAATGGGATATTTATCCTTTTATCATCATCTCATATTTCGTTGTCGTCCTTCTTGATCGAATAAAGCGTCTATCTTTATCAATAATTCTTTTTTCCATCTTCTTTTTATCTATCCCAACTCATTATTTTCAAGATTCATTTAATTTGTTTATTCTTAAGAATATTTTTGTTGGTAATTGTAAAGAAGGTTTCGCTGGAGCCTGGCCATTAATCCCATGGATATTTCTTCCAATCTTGGCCTATTTTTGCGCACCAGTTATAAAAGAACAAAAGAGCTTTAAAAAGGTTGAAATCCTTTTTTGGCTTCCAGCACTTATATTAGGTTATACTCAGTTTGGTCTAGTATATGACACCCCCATTGGTCCGGAGTTTTATTGTTATATGCTGAATGTGCCACCGGTAACAATGTGGGGGAATTTTATTTTCACTCTTTTTATCATTAGACTGTCTGTACTTGATTCTTTACAGCATTACCTCAACAAGTCATCTACCGTTAAATTTGTTTCAAATTTATCTTGGTCAAAACACTTTGGATTTTGCTATATAACACATTTATTCATCCTTATTACTCTTAGTTTCTTTAAGGATATTGCTCAAACTCCAATAGTTTTCGACTTAATAGCGCTGCTGATTTTTCCAATTACAGAAATAATCGTTTCTTACATAAAAAAAGACGGATATAACAATCCGTCTTTTTAACTACAAATTTTACTTTTTAATAGATTATAAGTTTTGTTCTGCCAAAAGAGCTTTTGGTATTCCTTTTGGAATCGCAGAAAGAAGATCTTTTGTATACTGTTTCTCAGGTTTAAGATAAACATTTGAAGCGGTATCAAGTTCTACAACTTCTCCACTTTTCATAACTGCAACTTCATCAGAGATAAAGTTCACGACAGATAAATCGTGAGATATAAAAATATATGTTAATCCAAACTCTGCCTGAAGATCTAGAAGTAAATTTAATACTTGCGCCTGAACAGATACGTCTAGAGCTGAAACAGATTCATCACAAATAATAAATTCTGGGTTTACAGCAAGTGCCCTTGCGATACAAATTCTTTGTCTTTGACCACCTGAGAATTCATGAGGGTATCTTGAAAGTTGATTAGACTTCAATCCAACTTTTTCCATAAGCCACTTGGCCTTTGAAATTCTTTCCTCTTTTGATCCACCAATATTATGTAACAGCATTGGTTCAAGTAGAACTTCTTCTATAGTCATTCTTGGATTTAATGAAGAGTATGGATCTTGAAAGATAATCTGAACTTTACTTCTCATATCTCTAAGTTGTTTTTTATCTAATTTAGTTAAATCAATTCCGTTGTAAAGAACTTGACCTTGTGTTGGCTCAATAAGCCTTAAAATTGAGCGCCCAAGAGTTGTCTTACCACACCCAGACTCACCAACAAGACCTAATGTCATTCCTTTTCTAAGTTTAAATGAAACGCTATTAACTGCCTTAAACTGATCAACTGTGCGTCCAAAAACGCCACCTTTAATAGGGAAATCAACATGAAGATTATTTACTTCTAATAGAACAGGGTTTTTCTCTTCCGAAGGATTATAAACCTTATCTACTTTTTTAGTTTTTGATTCATCCAAAGATATCTCTGCTCCACTTTCATCCATAAAGTCACTTACAGTAAGTAGTCTTTTTGGGTTTTTATCAAGAGCGGGTCTACAAGCAAGTAATCCTTTTGTGTATGGATGTCCTGCTGCTGTAAATATTTTCTTTGTATCACCTTGTTCAACAAGATTACTTCTGTACATAACAACTACATCATCTGCGATATCAGCAATAACACCAAGATCATGAGTAATGAAAAGTAATCCCATTTTATATTTTTCTTGTAGATCAAACATAAGATCTAAGACTTGTTTTTGGATCGTTACATCAAGAGCAGTTGTTGGCTCATCTGCAATAAGAAGTTTTGGCTCACATGCAATTGCAATTGCAATAACGACCCTCTGCTTTTGTCCACCACTCATCTCATGTGGATACTTTAGAGCACTTCTTTGTGGATCAGGAATTCCAACTTGATCAAGAAGCTCTACTGACCTTGCCCAAGCTTGTTTTTTAGTCATTCCCATATGAAGCATTAATATTTCTGATACTTGATCCCCAACTCTAAAAACAGGGTTCAAAGAAGTCATTGGCTCTTGAAAGATCATTGAAATTTCTTTACCTCTAATTCTTCTCATCTCTTCTTCAGATGCTTTAACCAAATCCTTTCCTTTAAAAAGAATTTCTCCACCTGTAATTTTTCCTGGAGGATTAGGGATTAAACCCATAGCCGCTAAACTTGTAACCGACTTCCCAGATCCAGACTCTCCAACAAGACCAACTGTCTTACCAGCCGGAACATCAAAAGAGATATTATTTACTGCGCGAACAATACCGTCACCAGTATTAAAGTCGACACAAAGATCTTTTATACTTAATAAAATATCACTCATAACTTATTAACCTTTTCCTTTAAGTTTTGGATCAAGTGCATCTCTTAGAGCATCTCCAAGAATATTAAATGCAAGAACAACAAAGAACATTGCAAACGTTGCCCCAGCTAATTGCCACCAAACATCTCTAGCGAGTTCCATTTTTGCATCGTCAATCATCGTCCCCCAACTTGGTTGCCCTGAAACACCTAGACCAATATAGGAAAGAATAACTTCAGATTTAATTGCTACTTGAAATTGAAGTGATGTAAAAATAATAATTATATGAGTTACGTTTGGAAGAATATGCTTGAAAAGCTTTCTTCCATGACCTGCACCTAATGCTCCAGCTGCTTGAACATATTCTCTATTTTTATGCTTCATTACTTCCCCTCGAATAAGGCGACAAAGCCCCACCCAACTTGTAAGCCCCAAGGCAATATAAACAGTTGTTATTCCTTTTCCCAAAACAAAGGCAATACTCATAAGGAGAATAATTCCTGGAATTGATGAGAAAGTCGTATAAAACCAAACAATGATCTCATCTACCCATCCACCGAAATATCCAGCAAGAGCACCGAGAACAACACCAATTGGAATTGCAATCAAAGAAGAAATTAATCCTACACTCATGGCGATCTGTGTCCCATGAATAACTTTCTTTAAAACATCACGTCCAAAAATATCTGTTCCTAAAATATAGTCCCAGTTTTCAAAAGGAGGTGCATAACTTGGTCCAACTTCTTTTGCCCAGTCTGCAGCAACTAATCCAAGTGCCGACAAAAGACCAATTAAAGAATAAAGACATACAATAATTAAACATGTCATTGCGACTTTATCTTTTTTAAGTCTATGCCAAGCCTCTCCCCATAAAGAGCGACTTTCTTCAATCTCAACACTTTCTTTTTTTACAGATTCATTTGATAAAACTTGTGTACTCATTAATTACCTTTCATTTTTTTGTAATCTCTAATTTAACTTCACTCTTGGATCTACCAAAGTGTACAGGATGTCTGATACCAACGTAAAAAGGATGTAAGCAATTGCTGATAGAATTGCCATGGCCTTAATTACAGGGAAGTCAGATGCATTTACCGCCGAAAGAGTTAACCCTCCAAGTCCGGGGATACTAAAGAAACTCTCCAGAAGTAGAGCTCCCAATATCAAGAACGGAAGATTTACAACCGTATAAGTTATAACAGGTATTAGTGCATTTCTAAGAACATGTTTAAAAAGGATTTTCTTTTCACTAAGTCCTTTTGCTCGAGCAGTTCTTACGTAGTCTTGATAAATTTCATCTAGAATCAGTGTTCTATAAAATCTAACATCTGGCCCAATACTCATAACAACCCAAATAACAACAGGAAGGGCAATATAAGGAATAAAGCTAGGAAAGCCATATTCATAACCAGAAATTTCAAATAACCCTAACTCAAATGCCAAGTACTTTTGAAAGACAAGAATATAAACAAGTGATGAAGTACTCATAAGTGCAATTGCAAGAGTTCTAATAAACAGGTCAATTCCCTTTCCTCTATAGTAAGCAACAAAGATTGCAATCATTAAACTCATTACAGTTGAAATAAAAAATCCCGGTATTGTTAGAGTTAACGAAGGAATTGCTCCTTGATAAAGCATCTCTGTTATTTGTTGCTTCGTTGCCCAGCTTCTTCCAAAGTCAAAAGTAAAAGCAGATTTTACAATATCGAAATATTGAGCAATAAGACTTTTATCAAGCCCAAGTTGTGCTTTAAGGTCTGCCATTTGTTGAGCATCAGCATGCTTCCCAAGAAGAAGCATTGTTGGATCCCCTGCAACAACATTGAATAAAAGGAAGACTAATCCACATACCCCCAGTAAAACTGGAATCAGATAAAGAAGTCTTCTAATAATATAATTTAAATTTCCACTCATTTATTTTTTCCTAATAACTTTTTAACTATAGCTTGTTGATCATTTCAGCTTTTTTCTTAAGATCAAGGCTGTAGTATTTTGAATGACCGTGATTAAAAGTTGAGAATTTATAATTTTTTAACCATGAGTGTTTAACTACAAAACTTGTTCTATGAACACCAAGAAGAAGAGAAACATCTTCTGCTGATTTTTGAGCTAGCTCTTTATATTTTGCCGCTCTTTCAGGACCAGGTTGCATCTTCGTAGCAATAGCAAAGCCTTTATTAAATTCTTTGTTGTTATAGTTACCACCGTTTGGTCCTGGAGCCATGTTTGGTCCATAAGTTAACTGTAGAAAGTTTTCAGCATCTGGGTAATCCCCAAGCCAAGCCATTCCAAAGATTTGAGTTTGCTTTGTTTTTACTTTTTTTGTTAGTTGTGGCCATGTATTTGTATTAAGTTGAATATTAATTCCGATTTGTGCCATTTGTTTTTTAAAGTATTCACCCATCTGACGAGCAACAGTCGTTGCTGTTGTGTCATACATTATTGTAGGTAAACCTTTTCCATTTTTATAACCAGCTTCAGCTAGTAGCTTCTTTGCTTTTTCAACACTGAATTGTCTATATGGATTCTTATAGTTTGGATCATATCCACCAATTCCTGGAGGAAGAAGTGTTTGAGCAATAATTCCTTGGTTATTATAAAAAAGTTTATTAGCAGTATCACCATCATAAGCAAGAGACATTGCTTGTCTTAACTTTAGATTACTCTTAAATAGAGGGTCTTCATGGTTAAAGGCAATATAAGTAATATCAAGATCCGGTGTAATTACAAGATCAATTCCTTTCTTAGCATATTTATCAGTAACACCTTTATCTGGAGTTACAACTGATTCAAAGTTATCTTTAGGAATTCCATTTAGATCTAACTTACCTTTTTCAAAGTTTAACCATGCTGGTTGAGACTCTGTAATGATAGAAACAACGATCTTGTCTACTAATGGTAACTTTTTTCCAGCATCTGCTAAAAGACCATTTGCTTTATCTTCAGCACTTCCCTCTGTTGGGTAAAATACATCTCTATAACTTGGACTTTTTGTATATTCAATTCTTGTTCCCTGAGTATAAGGCTTAGTTACAAAAGGCCCTGTCCCAACTGGGTTATTAAGAAAATCTTTTCCGTAGAAATCAACAGCTTCTTTTGGCACTGCAAATGTATAAACCATTGCAAGAGAGTATAGGAACTGAGGATAAGGCTGACTCAAAGTAAATTGAATTGTATAGTCATCTAAAGCTTTTACACCTTCAACAACTTCGTCGTAGTTAGTTTTTTCAGTTTTATATTTTGTTCTCCAAGCATTTAGACCTTTGATTTTTTTATCAAGAAGCCACCACCCCTCTGAAACATTTTTTGCATCGGCCATTCTTTTGATCGAGTAAACAAAATCTTTCGCCTTAAGCTCTCTTCCCTTTCCATTTGGAAAACATTTATTGTCTTGAAACTTAACACCTTTTTTAATTTTAAAAGTATAAGTCATTCCATTATTAGATACAGTTGGCATATCTTCAGCCAAATTAGGTATTAGAGTATAAGGTCTCTTTAAATAGTGATAAGTTAAAAGTCCTTCATAAACTCTTGCAATTTCTCCACTTGAGTAAGTATCACCAGCATTTACAGGATCAAACCCTTTAACTTTTGCAGAAACATTTACATGAAGAGTTCTATCCTTCAAGTCTACTTTTTTAGTACAACTTGCACCTAGGATCATTACCCCACTCAACACTACTAGTAAGCTTTTAAACATCTTAATACCCCTTTTATATATTCAAAAAAAATCTAAATCATTTTACATTATTATTTTTAAGTGTTGTATAAAAACTAGATGTACATGACAACTAGTGCAATACGACACTATATAGTAGTCTCATGCTGACACTTTTAGTCAGCCTTTTCCAAACATTTCCTTACAATCAACTCTAATTTTACTTGTTCCACACCTTTGCTACGCATAAAAATATCATAACGCCCAAAGTAATTTGAATCGATTAAGTTTTTGAACTCCAATCGAATTGACTCATTTTTAGATAAATTTGAAACTGCAATTAAGGAGCGACGAGAACTAGTCCAATTGAACTCCGAGTCAAAGCTCTTATCAACATTCTTTTGTTTTTTTAGCTGATCAATTTCCACAATTAGCGCTGCCCACTTTTTTAGAAAAAGATGCAGCATCTCTGGGTCAACTCTCTGCTTATCTTTTAAAATTTTATTCTCAAAACTTGCATCAAAATTTAAAAGGCCTTTTTCATCCCATGAAACCAAAAAGGTCTCTTCTCCATATAACGGAAACGATAAGGACATATACCATTCACTCGACTCTCTCTCTAACGCGGATGAAAAATTAAACAAGAACTTATGACCAGAAACTAAAAGCCTTCCTCTTCCCTCTGCACTTAAACAAATTCTAGATGCTTCGACCGAAGGGTTAGAACTAATTGTTTGCTGCTCAAATAAAGAGCACGAAACGAAAAGAAACTGAAGAAAAAATAGGTTTATAAATCTAGGCTTAAAATGCAAAAAGTTCATAGCAAAACTATGAACTGTTCACTTCAATAAATCAATTTAATATTATTTAGCTGACGCAGGTAATCTTTTTTGAACGATGCTTCTAAGAACCTCGTCCAGCTCTGCTTTATCTGCATCCTGACTCGCATAGCTAATCGCTTTATCAATATGTCTTTTAGCTGATTTGAAATCTCTTTTTACTGAATAAACAATTGCTAAGTGTTTCTGAATAGAAACATCTTTGGGTTCAACCTTTATTGCTTTCAAAAGCTCATTCAATGCCTCATCAATTTTTCCAACTTTAAAGTAATACCATCCAAGAGAGTCACGTATGAATCCATCTTCTGGTCTTAACTCTACAGCTTTACTGATATATTTAAAGGCATCATCCATCTTAGTCTTTCTCTCTAGAAGAGAGTAACCTAGAAAGTTCCAAGCATGTGCATTTTCTGGATCATCTTTTAAAATCTTTTTAATAACCTTTTCTGATTCCTCAAATTTTTTCACCTTCTCATATAGAGAAGCAAGATAGTATTTATGATTTTCTGAAAAGTTCTCAAGAGTAGACACTTCTTCTAATGAGGCAATAGACCTTGAGAATGCATTTGTCGCTTCCAAGTAACTTGCTTTGATTACACTAAACTCAACCTTAAGCGGTGATTGTTCTGCAATTTTTTGATCAACAAACTCGATAAACGCCTTGTCACTTTTTTCTGTTTTGTCAGTTTGAGCTAAGGAACTTAACATCTGAGCAACTTGAACAGAACTATCTTGATAAAGACCACTCTCTGGCGGAATCATTGTAAAGTAATCTATCGCACTCTCCAGCTCTTGCTTTTCTTGATAGATAGCACCTAGATAATAAAGTATTTTATCGTTTTTGGGCACATGAACTAATAGACTTTTAAAAGTGGATATTGCCTGAGCATATTCTTTTGCATCAGTGTATAAAATCCCTAACTTCACTTTTAAGTTTAAATTATCTGGCTCAAAGTCACTAAGCTTCTCTGCATAAGGAATAACTTCCTTAAACTTTTCCTCACTAAACATAATTTGAACAATACGATTTAAAATCAAAGGATCATTTGGATAGTTTTTTAAATACTTTTTATAGACCTTAAGCGCCCTGTCACTTTTCTTTTGCTCTTCATATATAACCCCTAGGGCCATAACAGACTGGCTAAAGCTTGGCTGAATCTTTGCTGATTTTTTAAAGTAAGTTTTTGCGATATCAAGCTTCTCTTTATCCACATAAAGCTTACCTATATAATAAGAGAAGATTCCTTTTCCTTTAATTCTTTTTTCACAATTTTTAAGTGTTGCAACAGCCTTCGCAAATTTATCCTCAAGTGCATAAGACTTGCCTAAAAATACACAGGCTTCTTCGTTTTTTGGACTCGCTGCTAATATTGATCGGTATACAACTTGAGATTTTGCAACCTCTCCTAAGCTCGAATGTACTCCAGCTAATAATAAACCTGTTTGAGAGTCTTGATTTTTAGAGTTTTTAAATACTCTATCTAATAATGATAGAGACTTCTTGAGCTCACCTGTTCTTATAAGACTTATCGCGTACTTTTTATGGATAAAATCATCATCATCAACAAGGTTCACTAGATTCTCATAGATCAAGTTCGCCGTTTTAAAGTCATTCTCCATTGTTGCAGCATTGGCCTTTAAGAACATATCTCCTGCTAGGTAATCAACCTTTGACTGACCGCCCTTCTTAGCGGACTCCACCATCTCCTTAAGCTTTGAGGAAACTTCTGCCAAAACATCTTCTTGGCTCTTTTTTTCCTTTTTACTCTGCGCAATTTCCCTGGATTTATCGAGGCTTGAACAACCTATAAACAGAGAAAAAGTGAGTATTAAGCTTAATTTGGAGTTGTTTTTCATCATGAAATATCCCTAAAACAATGCTTTTCACCATAGAAAAGCCCATATTGTCCTATCGGGAGAACTGATGTGAATTTTTAAAGAATTAGCTCGATTCAGCTGATAGTGGTCATATTTTCCTATCTAGAGCTCTCTATGGCTCCTTGCACCATATAAAAAATACTTAATTTTTACCTTAATTCAAAAAATTGACGTTTTTTTGACTTAGTGGGTTGACTTTTTCGAGGCAACGAGTGTACTACATGTGCACTCAAGATTATTAGCGCAAGCGTTATTTATATACAAAATATATTTATACCGCATAGCTACTTAATAATAACTTAAACAGCCTAAAGCAAAATGCTTGTTTTAGGGGAAGAAAAAAATAGGGGAAAACCAAAATGAAAGACGTTAGAATCATCAAAAGGTACCAAAACAGAAAACTTTATGACACGTTTCAATCTTGCTACGTAACACTTGAAGAAATCTCTCAAATCATCAGAGAAGGTAATGAAATTCAAGTTATCGATAACAAAACTAAAAATGACATTACATACACAACTCAACTTCAATTATTAGCTGACCAAGAGAGAAAGTCTCTTAAAGCTGGTGACACTGAGTTACTTAAAAGAGTTATTAGATCAGAAGAAGGAACTCTTACTGGTTATATCAGAGGCCTAGAAGCTGAAATGGGATTAAACTTTCCAAAAGCTATCGTTGAAAAAGCTCCTGAAGTTAAAGAAGAGATCACTCCAGCTTTCATGAACAATGTTAATACACTTAACAACATGGAAACTCCTACAACTCTTAACTAATTAAAGAGAAACAATATATGTTTAAATATATTTCTAAACTCATGGTCTTAATGGCCATGAGTTTTTACGTTTACAGTCCAAACATTCACGCAAAAGGTGAAAAAGAGCCTAAAGAAGACACTTCTAATTCAGGTAGAGAGATTCACAAGCACGCTATCGGAATTGGATTAGGTCAAACATTTCTTTTAGGCCAATTCGAAAAATATGGTGATAGCCAAATCACAGCTGACCTTTTGTATAGCTATACAGCAAGTTACTCTTTTGACTTACTAGTAAACCTTCACTTTTCATCTCATGCTTACAAAGACAGAGAAGTTAAACTTACTGGATATGTAATGAGCATAAAAGCTAGATCTTATGAGTTTGATGCATTTTCACCGTTTCTTCTTGGTGGACTTGGATTTTACTCTCCGCAAATTGTTGATGATGAGGAAGAGTCCGATATCAAAACAACATTTGGTTTAAACTTTGGTGGTGGAGCTGATCTTCGACTAAACGAAAAAGTTATTGTTGGGCTTTTAGCTCAGTATCACAAACCTTTTGAAGTAAAACAGGATGATACAGTTGATATTAGAGGTTCATATTTAAAACTTCTATTAACTGCAATGTACCAGTTTTAATCCAAGGCTTTTAGCAAAGTGGAAAATCTTAAAAGATTATATATATTCACAGGTAAAGGTGGAGTTGGTAAATCAACTCTATCTTTATCCTTTGTTCAAAGCCTCTCAAGTAATAATGCCAAATATGTTTACTTCAAATCAAGTTCATTAAATAAAAAAGAAGAAATTTCTGATCCCTTAATAGCTCAAGCCAAAGAATTGGGAATACCTACCCTTGGATTGGATCTCGAACAAGCAGCACAGTCTTATATAAGCAAAAAATTAAAATCACAAACTCTTGGAAAGTGGGTTTTAAAAACTCCCTTCTTTAAAGCTCTAATAAATATGATCCCTGGGTTTAATTATCTAATTTACCTTGGGCAAATTCTTGAGCTTTTAAACGATGATCCAAGTCTAACTCTTGTCCTAGACTCACCTTCGTCTGGTCACGCATTAACAATGCTAGAAGCCACTCACAACTTTAAAGATATTTTTCAATCAGGAGTTGTTTTTGAAGATACAAAAAAAATGATCGACTTAATGTTTGGCGATAATTTTTTAAAAGTTAATATTATCACTCTACCTACCCTGATGGCCGTAAATGAAGCTCAAGAGTTAGATGAATCACTTCAAAAAATTACTAAGATAGACACTGAAATTATCTGTAATAATTGCTTTAAAAATATTCCAAATATCGAGAAGTCCACTCTTCCAGAGTTCTTAATAAACAAAATTGACAACGAGCAACAAGTCTCAGACTCTTTCTCTGATATTCTAGATACTTATATACCCCACATACCTACGAACACTACTCACAAGCTACTAAAAGAACTTGTACCTTCAATGAAAAATTTAGTATAAGCAAAGCCTATGAATACAGCTAAAAAGTTTGAAATATTCAGTGGTACCGGCGGTGTTGGAAAAACAACCATGGCCACAAGTAGAGCTATTGACTTAGCAGGGCAAGGACGAAAAGTTCTTTTAATAACTATTGATCCAGCTAAAAGATTAAAAGATTTATTAAACCTAAAAGACGAAGAAGCAGGAAAAGTTGTATCTATTTCTAATCCTTTTGAATTAGGTGAAGAAGTAAAGCTAGATGCCCTTTTAATGAATCCAAACGAAACAATAAAAAAAATAGCTGATAAAACAAATGCGCAAAGTCTTTTAAACAGCAGAATTTTAAAAGTATTATCAAAACCGTATGGTGGCCTAAATGAAATTTTGGCCATAGTCGAACTTCAATTAAACCTAGAAAAGAATCTCTACGAAACAATTGTCTTAGATACTCCTCCAGGAAGTCACTTTTTAGACTTTTTAGAGAGTGCACACAAAATTCAAGCATTCTTTGATCAAACATTTATAGATATTTTTAATTATCTTGGAAAATCAAAATCTAAAGAGAAGACGAGTTCCGGAAGAAAACTTGTCTCAATGGTTGTATCAGGTGGAGTAAAAAAACTTCTTGGATATCTTCAAAAAGTTACTGGTGGAAAATTCATTGAAGACTTTATGGACGCAATTGGTGCCATCTACGAGACGAAAGACACTTTTCTAAGTGCTCTTAATTTACAAAAAAAATTAAGAGACCCAGCATTTGCAAACTGGTTTCTCGTTACAAGTGTTGATCAAAGTAAAATAAAAGAAGCATTAAATTTATCATCTAATGCTCAAGACATTTTAAATAGTGAAACATTTGTTATCTTAAATAAGTGTTTAAGCTCAGAACTCGATGCTTGGCAACCAAAAAGCGATGAACACTTGCAAATAGAAATAAAAGAAAGCTTTGAACAAAAAGAAAATGAATTGAAAAATACAATAAAAAAGAAATTCAACCATGTTCTTGAATTTCCTGAAATATTAAAACTCTCTCCCACAGAGCAAGTCGTTGAGCTTAGCCAAAGGTGGAGACAACTATCAACATTAAAGGCAGAAGGTTAAAGATGGACGCATTCAAAAACACAAACATTATCAGTGCAATTGGTAACACACCAATTATTAGACTTAACAATATTGCCAAACATATTGATTCTGAAATTTATGTAAAACTTGAAATGTTAAACCCAGGTGGATCAACAAAAGATCGTATGGGTGTTTTTATGATAGAGAAAGCTGTTGAGAAAGGTGAACTAAAGCCAGGTGGAACAATTGTTGAATGTACTTCAGGAAATACGGGTATAGGAATTTTACTTTATGCAAATATGCATGGTTATAAATGTGTTTTCGTTATGGCAGACAAGCAATCAAAAGAAAAAATAGACGCTCTAAGAGCATATGGAGCAAAAGTTATTGTATGTCCGACTAATGTTGCTCCTGAAGATCCAAGATCTTACTACTCTGTAGCTGCAAGCCTTTCAAAACTTCCAAATTCATATTTTGTTAATCAATACGACAATGAATTCAATAGACAATGTCACTACGAGCAAACGGGACCTGAAATTTTTGAACAAACGAATGGTCAATTTGATACATTTGTTGCTCCAGTTGGAACTGGTGGAACAATTTCTGGTGTTGGGAAATACCTGAAAGAAAAAATGTCTGACGTAAAAATTATTGGTGTCGACTGTAAAGGTTCTATTTTAAAAGAATTCCATGAGACAGGTAAAATGGGTGAAGCTCATTCTTATGCTCTAGAAGGGATTGGTGAAGACTTCATTCCTGAAAATGTTAGAATGGATGTGATTGATAAATTCTTTATGGTTGAAGATGAAGAATCTTTTCACTTCACTAGAAAATTATTAAAAGAAGAGTGTGTCTTTACTGGTGGTTCGGCAGGAGCTGCTGTTATGGCCGCTGTAAAATACGCGGAAAAGCTTGATAAGCCAGAGAGAATTTTAATCCTTCTTCACGATCACGGAAGTAAATATGCTGGAAAGATCTACAATGATGATTGGATGATTGAAAAAGGCTATAAAGTAGAAAAGACAACTGATCAGCTAGACAAAAACATCCTAGATATTATTGGTGAGAACGGACAGCTCGTATAACAATGAAAGATGCAGATATGAAATTTGCAACTAAAGTTATTCACGTTGGTGGTGAGCCTGACAAAGAGACTGGAGCTTTAATGCCCCCTATCTTTCAAACGTCTACCTATGCTCAATCAAGTCCTGGTAAAAATAAAGGTTATGAATATTCTCGAAGTCATAACCCAACAAGAACAAGACTAGAAAAAAATCTTGCAAGCCTTGAAGATGCAAAATATGCATTGGTGACAGCATCCGGTTTATCTTTGATGAGCTTGATAATGCATTCTCTACCAACAGGATCTAAGATTCTTTGCAGTGATGATGTCTACGGTGGAGCCTATAGACTGTTTACAACGGTCTTTAACGAGAAACACCACTTTAAATTTATAGATACGACTGATACGAAGCTTGTTGAAAAAGAAATGAAAGACTTTAGCCCAAATTGTATTTGGCTTGAGACTCCGACGAATCCAATGTTGAAGATCACAAACCTATTAAAGGTTTGTGTGCTTGCTAAAAAATACAAAGTAAAATCTTTTGTAGATAATACTTTTATGTCTCCCTACTTTCAAAAGCCACTTGAGCTTGGCGCTGATGTTGTCGTTCATTCAATGACCAAATATATTAATGGCCACTCCGATATTATTGGTGGTGCAATGATGACTAATAACAAATCTCTCTATGATAAAGTTTGGACACTTCAAAATTCGATTGGTCCAACACAGTCTCCCTTTGATTCTTGGCTTGTTCTAAGAGGAATTAAAACGCTAGCAATTAGAATGGAAGCTCATCAAAAAAATGCAATCAAAGTTGCAAAATATCTAGAGACTCACAAAAAAATTGAAAAAGTTATTTATCCTGGATTAAAATCTCATCCCCAACACTCTATTGCAAAAAAACAAATGAGTGGTTTTGGTGGCATGATTTCATTTTTTATAAAAGGTGGATCAAAGGAATCAAAAAGATTCTTAGAGCGAGTTAAGCTCTTCTCTCTCGCTGAGAGTCTAGGTGGAGTCGAATCTCTAGTTGGCCACCCAGAGACAATGAGTCACGCATCCATACCAAAAAAGATAAAAACCGAACTCGGCATTACAACGAGTCTAATTAGATTAAGTGTTGGTATAGAAGACAGTGATGATCTTATTGCGGACCTAGAAAAAGCTCTTAGTTAAAATCGTGGAGCTTCTTTTGTAGGCTCTGTCTTTAATTCTTCAACTTTCTTTTGAGGTGCAGGTTCTTCTTTCTCGTTAGATGATAAAGCTTCGGCATTTACTTGCACTTCATTTTTTTCAGTACTTGTTGGTAAACTACAGCTTTCTGAATCTGAAAAGATATCGATATTACTATCTAGAAGTGAGAACAGTGCGCCTTTATCAAGGTGTTTTTTCAAAAGAAGGTAGACGCAATAAACTTGTCCGTGAGAATCTTCGAGGTTTTCTTTTTGCCCTGGAGCAAAGATCAAGCCCTGGTCTTGAATATTTAAGATTAATTCGTTTCTAAAATAACAAAAATCCGTTTTATCCTTTTTCTCGCACTCAGCATCTCTTTTGTAAACAGATTGGCTCCCTTTACTAGTAACTTTCATATGGATAGGCTCTCTACAAATATCAATTTTCCAAACCGTCTCAAGAATTCCTTTGAATGAAACTTCGATATCACATTTATTTTTTTTAACAGAAAGCTTGTTTTTTAATAAACCAAAAAACTTACCTTCGTTATCAATAATAGTAGAAAAATCAGCATCTAAACACTGTTTAGATGTAAATTTGGATTGTGCTTGTACATTAAGAGAACAAACAATTATTAATAGAAAAAAGTTACACTTGGACCATTGCATTTTTTCTTACCTCCATAAATATTGCTGACGCGTCAAATTCTAAAAAACTACTTTTGTTATTTTTCTTTAGCTGAAAAAATATTTCATCTAAGATATCAATTGGTTTTATTTTTTTATCTATCATCAATTCTTCAATCATAAACTCTGGACTTAACTTCTTCCAATTTTTTATAAAACCAGGGGAGCAAAGAAGAATTCTCTCTTCTCTTGAGAATTCTTTTTTCAATCCAGATTTTTCTATATCTGCAGAAAGAATAGACTCAGAACTCTTAAGAGCTGTTCTTTGAAGAGAGCTTAGTATTTTAAAATCACCAAATACATATCCATCAATCTCGTGTTTATTAAGATCGACAATTCCGATAAACAGGTGCATTTCAATTTCTTTTTTCTTTGTCTTATTTAGTTCTGTTAAATTTGATTTCGTATCGTCAATAAAATCTAAAACGATTTGCTTAGATATAAATTCATCATTTTTAATATCAGCAAATTGCTTTAGAACCATACTCGAAGCAAGGTAAGATGAAGTTGAACTCATAACCACTAATGCTTCTGTACCATGAACATGAATATCAAAGAATTCACCACCAATGCTCTCACCCGCACTATACTTACTGTAAACCTGAATTCCTTTAATATCATTAAATCTCCGTGGAGATCTTGACTCATGAATTCTTTTCACTTTTAGAAGCTCGGACTCTAAGTTCCCCATCGTTTCAGAAAGTTCACTATTGATCGTTATCAGCTGAGACTTTAAAACTTGTCTTTCTTTTATTAGATTTAAAAGTAATGTAATTTTATTTTCAAATAATTCTTTTTGAATACTTGGTGTAATGACATCAATTATATTATCTAGAAGATTAATATCTTTACTCGATTCAGAACCTCTAAAAACAAGTAGGACTGTTAACTCTTCGAGCTTCGCTAAATTTTGAGCATCAAGGCTCGATAAAATATCTTCATGAATAATCGTAAGTTCATCTATTACCGACTGGGATAGCTCGAAACTAACTTGATCCAATTTCACAAGCCCAGTTAGCTCAAAGTTGATACTTTCCATGAATTTTGCCAACTCATTGTGCTTGTCAATAATTATCATTTAGTCTTTTCCTTATCTGTTTTATATAGAATATTATGCCTACTAATTTGAGTAATTTCAATTATTTAGATTAATTAAGGCTCATTATAACTCTTTTTTTATTTATTTTTTCGCAATAACAACCGATTAGGTTTCAGGTGATGTGTAGCTGCACAGTATTATATTAATAGAGAGAGAATATTAATGGGAAAAGCTAAGAAAAAAGACAATGTTTTAAAGTTTCAAAAAGGCTCAGCTGCTGCGTCTATTGTTAATATGGCAATGCGAATTGAAGAGCTTAAAACTGAGAAACAAAAAGTGTGCGAAATGGCTGCGCGTACAATCTTAAAAGCACTTGATGCTAAAGATAACTACACATTTGGCCACAGCATGCGTGTTACCTACTTCTCAATGGTAGTTGGTAGACAATTAGGTCTTAGTGATCAACAAATGTATGACCTAGAACTCTCTGCTCTTTTCCATGATATAGGAAAAATCGGAACACCTGATGCCGTTTTAAATAAACCAAGCAGATTAGAAGATCATGAATTTCAAATAATGAAGCAACACCCATCAATGTCTTATGAAATTTTAAAAGACTTTGACGTTTTTGAAGAAGTTGCAAGAAATGCAAAACACCATCACGAAAGATATGATGGTAGAGGTTACCCAGATGGTCTAAAGGGTGAAGAAATTCCTATATTTGCTAGAATCATTTTAATTGCCGACACTTTTGATGCAATGACATCTACGAGAGTTTATAGAAAAGGTCTTCCATACGATGTAGCCTTCAATGAGCTCATCGAGTTTTCAGGATCACAGTTTGATCCCGGTCTTGTAAAACATTTCATTAATGGAATGAGAAAAGAAAAAGCGAAAGGCGAAAATCAATTTTTCATCCCACTTATGGGTGAAATGTATGATAAAGACGCTGCTTAATTACAAAACTTTGTTTCCGCAATATTATCAATTTTAAATTGTTGAACTACTGAGCAGTCTTCTGCTGAGTCATATATCTCTACAGGGTAGCACTGAACATCACCACCACTTTGAGAACTCCAAGAGTAATTTTCGCCGCACGTTCTAAAACTAATTGAGTCCAAGCACGCCCAATGTTTATCAACACAGTTATAAACAAGTCCTCGCCCCGCGATATCATACTCAGGAGGATTTGTAGGCTTTGTGGCTTTCTCAAGAACTTTTGCTTTCTTCTTATCTTTTAATTTATTCTCAAGATTTCTAAGAATTGAATCTGTTATATCTGGTGAGTTCGAGTTATCGATAACCTCATCAACAACACCATCATCAAAAATAGAAGATTCATTTATATTTTCAAGAGGATTTGGAATATCAGCTTCTTCAGAAGAACTATCAGACTCATTGTCTTCCCCTGACTCCTCACTTGGCGCCTCAATTGATGGTTGCTCAATTGATGGTTGCTCAATTGGTTCTTCATCAACAGACTCAGAATCCTCACTTGGCTCTACGGGCTCTTCTTTAAATAAGTCATCCAGCTCGTTATTTGGTTCAGGTTCAACAACAGGTTCTGGCTCAACAACAGGTTCTGGCTCAACAACTGGCTCTCGCTCAACAACTGGCTCTGGCTCAACAACTGGTTCAGGCTCAACCTCAGCAACTGGTTTCTTAATAGGTGCTCTTTTTCTAATTGGCTTCTTTTTTATCTGTGCTTTTGGAGGGACAACTGGTTCCTCTTCAGGAAATAAGAACTCTAATGCTAAAAATAAAACCGCAATTATTATTATAACTTGAACAACGTTTAACTTTCTTTTTGGTTTCGCACCGTCTTCTTCAATTTCAATATCGTCATCATCATCATCATCATCTGATTCTGCTTTATTTTTTTTCTTATTAACAATATTATACACAAAAGGTAGTTGAGTTTTTAAAAACCTTAATACTGGACTTTTTGGAGTATCAACATCTTCAACCTCATCCTCTGCTCCATCGTCTTCCTCAAGCTCTAACTCTTCATCCTCGTCTTCATCATCTAAATAAACTTCTTCTTCAAGAGAGAGATCTCCATCATCTTCCTCAATTTCAATATCGTCATCTAAAGAGTCTAAATCGTCTTCAAAGTTCTCTAAAAGATCTGTACCTATTGTTGGATCTTCTTCACTCATAGTAAGGTCAGAGATGTCAATATCACCTGTTTGATCTTCTTCATCCAGAATCATATTAATATCTTCATCCGAAGGTTTCTTGAACTTTTTTGTCAGTTCTTTAAATTTATCTTTCAAATTATCTAAAATGATCTACTCCGATAGATTTATGTTGTATACTTATATGATATTATAAATACTTGTTTTTTATAAGCAATTTATTTTGCGGTGATTTATGACTAAAACACTCGACGAAGGCGTTATCAAATTCAAATACAATCTCAAACTGTCTAAGGCCCTTGAGAGTGCCCACTATATCGAGCTTGAGAAGTGGCGAGTGATTCTATTTAAGATGAACCTAATTGGCGAGTACCCAATAGAAAAAGTCGGCTATGGAAATTTATCTTATCGAAATAAAGTTCTAACTACAGAATTTACGATTACAGGAACACAAACTGGTAAGCATGCCAACCTTAACGGATCTCACTACACAAAAATTACAAAATGCAATTTAAAGAAATCAACAGTCGAAGCAAATGGGCCGATAGCTCCTTCCTCAGAAACACTTACCCATTATGCAATTTACTCATCAAACTCACAGATTAACGCTATTTTCCACGTTCACGATAAAATCCTTTGGGACTATATGATTTCAAATAACCTAGAGTCAACATCTGAAGCTGTCTCGTATGGAACAGAGCAGATGGCAAAAGAAGCTTCTGACTGTATCGATAATAAGTCGTCGGGGATATTTGTCATGAAAGGTCATCAAGATGGAATTATTGCCTATGGAAACTCAATAGAGGAAGCTGGAAAGATGATCCTAGGCTTCTTTAAAAAAAGTAGAAATCAGTAAGTCCTCTAACTCATTTAATTCCCCAAGAGAATCTTCCGCTAAGGCAAAAGTTAAAAATCGATTTTCTATAGGAGATAAAGGAATCACCTTTTTATCAAATTGTAAGACTAAATCTTTGTAAGAATAGTCTCGTTTTAACTGGTTTATTGAAAATATTCGAAGACGCATATAACGATAATTTTGAAATAATTTTTCTTTTAACTTCAGTGCTATGAAGCCCATAGTCTTTCTATTATTGACTTCACTAAGTGTATAAACTTTCTCTTCGTTATTTTCAGAATATAAGAAAGAATCAATACTCATCGGAGTATGAATCGAACTAAAAACTTTTTTTATTTTTTCTATATTAATTTTGTATTCTTCAATCCAGTCAAAATAATCAAAATTTAAACCTATCGTGGTTCCTCTATACTGGAAATGATCATCAATATGGTTTTGGTACATATACATATCTCTACCATCGATCAACGAACTGAAGTCAAAAGTTCTCTTCAAGAGTGGATCTTTCACCAATGGAAAAGTTACAGTTTTTGGCTTCGAATGAATCTTCCAAGTCCCTATTCCACTCACCCCATAAGCCTCTTTATACAAATATCCATCCTCTAAATCGCACGTCTCATCAATAATTTGTGTATTTTTGTGAGCAAGATTATTTTTAATTGCAAAGCGAGTCGTTTCAATTTTAGAGTTTAGCTTTTTTTGTTCTTCAATATTGTAAATAGGAACACACCAGTTTTTGACGTCATTATTTTTTGTCGTCACAACAGAACAGTTATTATATGTACTTACAAAATCTAAAAATTCAGATCGATATTTTTTCGTTGAATACAAAGCTTCATTTTCTAGCCATAGAATAAAATATTCAAACTCTTGATTGAATTTATTCGATTGGATTTCATATCTATTTTTTCCTGACTTTAAAAAATCTTCGAGATCACAATTAAAAAACCAACTCATTTCCAGCTCTTTCTTTCTAGTATAGAAAAATCATTTTTAAAGCTTTCTAGCTCTTTCAAAAAATCGTCATCTAACCTTGCTCTTTTTCGACTCTCTCTATGAAATATTTTTCCTTTAGATCGAGCTGGGGTCAAAGGCTCAGGGAGCACAGATAAGTAATAATCCCAAAGCCTTTTGTCTTCTTTAAATTTATTTAGATAGTTCACACCAAATGCCACATGGCTAATTTCATCTTCGTAAACTATTTTTAAAACATCTGCTGTTTCAATATCTCCAAGGTCTCTAAAAACTTTTTCATAGTGATAAGCAAAATCAAGATTTGCAGCCTCAAAAGTCAAAGCCATCATTGATAAATACTCAGAGGGTGTTTTCATTTTTTTCATATGATCCCAAAAGAAGTCATTCAAGGGAAAGTCACCAAACTCATAACCAAAGTCATTTAATCGTTTTCTATATAAACAAAAATGTTTTTGCTCATCTTTTAAAGAACTCAATATACCTTTTTTAAATCGTATCTCTTCAGGAGTGTCATGTTTAAACAGAAGTAATGCATAGGCCATAATCTCTACTGCTAAAAGCTCATGGTTTGCAAAGGCGTTTAGAGCCATTGCTCTTTTCTTTATTTCATGAAAATGCCCTCGAGGAAATCTCAATTGCTCATGGCTAAAGCCAATCTTTTCATCACGAACAGGGGCTTCTAGTGTATATGGCTTCCAATCATCAAACTCAATTGAGTCCGTTGACACCAATTTACTTTCAATATCACCATTTTCAAGGATTGATTTTGCAAATTCACTAAGTTTCATTCTCTTTTTATATGCCTAAACTACTGAAAAATAAAGAAGATAGTCTAAAGAAAAAGGCAACTCATCCGATATGTTATTCATGAAAAATCAATTAGTTATTATTTTGTTGCTCTTATTCTCTACATCTATCATTGCTCAAAGCTCTTATTTAAATATTGATTCAATTATAAAAGCAAAAACAACAGCAAATGATTCAAACAGACCAGATGATATTGGATATCTGTATACAACACCTCAATATGAAGAAAATCAAGATCCTAATAAAGCTGTCGTTGTTGAGTACTATTTTGGCGAATACGATGGAACTCCAGAATCTCTCAGAAAGCTAGAGTTCATAAAAGAAATCATCAACGATGACAAGAAGAGCTCTCCAAATTATAGCACTGAATTTTTATCCATATCCTCTAATGTGCAAAAATCTAAAGAAGACCATGGAATACAAAATATAATTAACAAATTAAGCTTATCTGATTCCACAAAAAAATTTGAGCAAATACCGGAAACAATATTTTTTAACCCTGAAAGCTATAATGAAAGAAAACCTAATGCATTTTCTCCTGGACGAAAATTTTGGACCTTTGCTCGTTTTGCTGCTGGTGCGGCTCCAACTTTTGCAGCTCTAACTGTCGTAGAGGGCCTTGCTCCAGGAATAGCAGCAAGTGTTGCATTTTGGCCAGGTGCTGCCTCAGGTGCAATTACATACTTCAATGGTTCGTATGGAAAGTTTATTACAAATGGAAGTTGGGCTAAATGGGTTCTCGAATCTGATAAGAAGTTTGCAAAAATTCTAAGAAGATCAATGGGTTTAACTCCTCCTAACTTTGAAAAACATCTTTTAAAAAATAAAAAGCTTTTATCCAAAAGAAGACCAGAGCTTTTTAAGAATGATCCAAAGCTATTTGAAAAGAAAGTTTTAGAAGTGACTCAAGAGGTTGTTGAAAAGAGAAAAAGTAAAATTCTTCATATTGCAAAAAAACTCACTCTTGCCGATGAATATGTGAAGTGGTTTGCAACAGAAATTGCGTTTACTTCATTTGCTCTTAAAATGCCTCAAGCTGTTGCTGGACTTAGCACATCAACAAGTTTTATAGGTGCGGCATCTGATGTATTATCCGGCAGTATGTTTGGAATGCTTGCACAGGGACCTGGAGATATTGCAATTCAAAAAAGAAAAATGCAAAAAATCGATGAATTATATGAACAAGTTAAAGCTGGTAAAAAGATTGTCGACTCAAAAGATGAACTTCTAGCTGAAATAAAGAAAATCAAAAATCCAAAGGCTCACGCAATAATTGGTCAAAATTCACATAAAGCTCTGAAGAGAATCGAAAACTGGGCAAGATCAAGGGCGACGATGCTTTCCTTTTTCTCCGTTACAGGTGTTGGAATGGAATTAATGGGGATACCTTTAGCTCGACCAATACTCATTGCAACTGGAATTGGTGGCGCTGCTTACTACGGTAATGTTTCAGGGTGGCTCTCAAAAGATAAACTAAAAAAAGTTTTTACTACAAATTACGTAAAAAAATTAAAAGCTACAAATTTCTTCACAGTCTCAGGCTTAAAGTATCGCCTTTGTTCAGGAAAGTTTAAGTATAAGCCTTTCTAACCTCGTTTAAAGGCGCTTGCTTTATTCTTTTTACTCTTTTTCTTTTTAGAGAAACCTCTATCCGATGGTGTTGAGGACTTCTTACTCTTATTTGAATTAGAGTTTGAACTTGGCTTTCTTTTTCTTCGAGGACCGCCCCCTGTACTTTTCCCATCTGCATCTAAATGCCTAGGTCCGCGCCTTCTACGTCTTTGGCCAAAACACTTTTCACAAATATTAAAGTTATGCGAATCAGGAAGTTTACATCCACAAGAAGAACATTTCGCTGATATTTTTTCAGAGAGTAAATTATTTAATGTTTCAATTGCCAATGATTTGTTTTCTAAAAGATCGATTTCAGAGAAGTTAAAATTCTTATTATCAAAATGTCTTGCTAACCATTGATAAAGTTCAACACATTTAATTGCTGTTTCTAAATAATCTATATCATCTGAATCAGGATCTATTTTCTCATTTACAATTGGTTGTGAAGTTACGTAATGGTTCAATATCCATACAAAGTATTGAACATGGTCCATAAGTCCCAGGTTTACTGGAGCACATGCAAAGCCAAAAATCTCACTATCAGAAAGAATCCCTTCTTCATCACCCGACTCAACCATCTCAGCAACTTCAATCATCTCTTTCATATCAACACAATAAAATGGCTTCTCAAAAGTCATAGTATTGAATAATCGTAAGAATTCAGTCAGGCTTAGAGTTGGTAAACTACTCTCTTCAAGGGCTTGATTTACCGATCTAAATATATCTAAATCTGGCCCAACCATTGCGAGCTCTTTTTGATCTAATGAGTAGCTCAAAGACTCGTTTAATCGATCTAAGCCTTCCTCTACTTTTGCTAACGTTGTCGTAAATCCTTCAGGAAATCTTTGGAATCGTCCGGCACGACCAGCAATTTGTTTTATTTCACTAATAGTGATTGGATGCTCTTTTGAATTAAAAAACTTTGAAAGAGTTGAGAAAACAATTCTTTTAACGGGAAGATTCATTCCCATTGCAATTGCATCAGTCGAAACCATTATGTCTGTTTCACCTTGATCAAATTTTCTTGCTTGCTCTCTTCTAACCTCTGGGCTTAACCTTCCATAAACAATTGAAACTTTAAATCCAAGGTTCTCTAAGTCTCTTTTATATTTGAGTGCATTTCTTCTAGAGAAAACTATTAATGCATCATTTTTTTCAAGATCAACTAATTTAATTGTTTTATTCATTACCGAAAGTTTTGTTTTTCTTTCGTAATGATTAACCTCTAGTTCATCACCTGTTAGTTTTAATATTTTTTCAACTAATTCTAATACTGAATGATCTCCACAAAGATGAACTTCATTTGCATTCAAATTTACAAGCGCTCTTGTCCACGCCCAACCCCTTTGAGTATCTGTTATCATTTGAATTTCATCAATAACAGCACAATCAAATTCTTCATTAAGTCTGGCCATCTCGATTGTTGAAGAAAAGTGTGTCGCACCTTCTGTTTCAATAACCTCTTCACCAGTTAAAAGTGTTGTCTTACACCCTTTTTCATTCAACGTATCATACAACTCACTAGCTAGTAGTCTAAGAGGTGCAAGGTAACATCCGTTCTCAGCTTTTGATAAAGCTTCAATGGCATTATAAGTTTTACCCGAATTTGTAGGCCCCATATGATAAACAATTTTTCTCTTTTTTCTTCGGGCAACAGAATGCAGCCAAAACTGACCGAGGTAATCTTTTAGAATTGTTGCTGAAATGTCTTTTCTTTTAAAAGCCATTACTGAATTAACAAGTTTTTCAAATTCTCTTTTTAAAAATCCAGGTGCTTTCCAAACTCCAATTCCCATTTGAGTAAAGAATCGATCGTACTCATCACTTGATATAAGATCTGCTTTTAATTCTTTTTCATCTAAAACTTGATTAAAAAAAGTTAATAATCTTTCTTTATAAACTTTTCCAAGCTCACTGTTAAATCCAAATTTAGATTTAAAATAAGACTTTGTATCAGCATCTAATTTATTTAATGATCCTCTTTTAAGCTTATAACGAACTTTATGAGAATTTCGATCTAGTCTCTTTCTCATTTTTTGAACATAGTCTGAAATAAATACTATTTTCTCACTTAAAACAAGCTCATGTAATGCTTCCTCAGCTTCATCAATCATTTTCATCTGTTCTTTAAAAACAGTATCTCTGATTTTTGCTCTCAGGTCTCCATTACACTTTGTACAAGAACACCCAACTTCCGAAGTTTTCATTTCAAAATCAAAGTGATTATGAATTTTTTCTTGAGCATCAAGATGGGCTTTTTCTTTTTCAACGCACCAATCATCAAAAGATAATGAATAATTTTGAAGAAGCTCTTCTTTAATTATTTCGTCTTGAGTAAAAGGAAAGTTTTCGGTCGAAGGGAAAAGAAAGTCATCAAGAAAGCAAATTTCAAGAATAGATTCTCTTTCCATTTGATCTTTGATTGGTCCGAAGTCTTTTTCGTAAATGACTTCGAGAGATGGATTTGCCTTAAGTAGTTCTTTTCGTTTAAGGCTAATCTTTTTGATCGTCTCTAAAATAAGCTCTGCTTCTTCTAGGGAACGAAGATGACCTTCCTCTTCTGATAAAGATGTTGTCTGAAACACTTTAAAAGAGGAAGGAAGGCCTGTTTTTAATTCTTCAAAAAATTTTTCTACATTCAATTAAATATCGCTTTTTATTTACCAAGCTCCACTAGGAAAGACATTGCTAGTTTCGCAAACTTCTCTGCGTGCTGAGCATGTGAACCTGACTGAGCTATTGTATCATTTTTAGTATGTATTTTTGAGTTTATATCACCCATAGTTGATTCAAAAGGCATACTTGCTGGATAACCTGCATTATGCCAAGAAGCATGATCTGAACATCCATATCCACACTTAGAAAATCCCCAAGGTACGTGAACATAAGTATCAACTAGTCTTCCCATAAATTCTGTTTGGTCAGAATTTGTGAAGTCTGTCATAAAAACAATATCTTTATCTGCTGTTCCTGCGTGATTTGTCATATCTAATTGAAGAACACCAACAACTTTCTTACCAGCTTTTTTAAAACTATTAGCAATATCTTTTGAACCAAGAAGTCCAACTTCTTCAGCTGCATATGCCATAAACTTAATTGTTCTTTGTGGCTTATGTCCTGTCTCCATTAAAACTCTAATTGTTTCTGTGATCGTTGCAATCCCTGATGCATTATCATCAGCACCTGGAGCTCTTGCTCTTTCACGCCCCCAGTAACCTGCGATTGAATCTGCGTGACCACCGATAATTACAATTTCATCAGACTTAGTTGTTCCTTCAACTGTCATAATAATAGATGGCTGCGGAAAGTTGCTATGCTTAAAGTATTCAACAGTTACATCTGCTCTACCTTGAGACATTTTCTCCCATTGACCTTTAATCCATGCTTGAGAATCAAGTCCTGATTGAGATTTATAATATCTATTATGAAAGCTAGAAAGTTTTTCAATCGTTGAACGAATATTAAACTCTTTAATCATACTCACCATTGCTGTCGTTGTAGCACCTTCAGTAATTGTATAATCAACAAATTTTTGCTTCTTAGCTAATTTTCTTATTGCTGAGTCACTTAAAACTTTTAAAGCTTCAGACTTAGAGTCATGAACAACAAATCCACCACATCTGTGAAATTTATCATGCATAAGCTTAGATAGTTTTTCAATTTGAGTATCATTAATTTTTAAAACTGAAATCCCCTCATAGTGATCAAGAGCCTTCATTCCAGAAAAATTTTTCTGACTTACTGAAACTGCATCTGTTCCAATTGTTACGTAAATGTCTTTTGCTAGTGCAACCTGCGAAGTTAGTGCTAGAGCACAAATCATCCATAATTTCTTCATATTATTACCTTTTCCTTGTTTGGTACTTTATGAAGACATCATGTCATGGTGATTATAATTTGAAAATCTTTTTAAAACTGATTGTTTCTTACAAGAAAAGCATAAAGCTCAAGTACTAGGCGACGGATTTACTTTTCAGTCAATAGCCGAGTCGAGCAGTCAACTTATTTACGAACCTCATCCCATTTCTTTAGCTGCCACTGCGTAGTAACTACAGCTATTTTTTTTCCATCGATATCTTCGATGTAGGTTTTTAAATCAACTTCAGTTTGACCATCGAGAACGATTCTCTTTTTTAAATCTTCTACCAAGACAGCATCAACTCTAGATTTTGCGATAATACTTTTTCTAGCTTGGGAAGAGTATTCAACCTCTATTTTTTTCATTATGACTCTAAAAGCTGTCATTTCAAAATTCTTACAAAGCATTAGACCTGCACAGAACTCTCCCACTGTAGCAATTGCACATGCATGCATACCACCAAGATGATTGAGATTACTTCTTTTTTTCTTCATCAACATTTCACTTTCATAACTTGTTAGTGAAAGAAACTTAATGCCATGAGGCTTGTTGAACGGAATACCGACAGTAAAAACCTTTTCTATGGCCACCAGTCCAGACTTAGTACTAGATTTCTTCATTAGATAATCAATCGATTTAAGTAAAGTCTTATTCATAGGATGGCGCTCATTTCTTTTTTAGAATAATGTCTGTGATGCTCATTAACACTTTTAGTTTTAAATATTCTTTCAACAAAGTTTTTTCTATGATTTGGATTAAGAACAAACTGGAAGAACTCTCCCTCCAGATAAAGACCAGTGTCCTCTTCAAGATATTTGATAAACATTTGTGTCGTAACTAATGAGTTTTTATATTTTGCATAATATCCTCTCAAAGACCTTTTAAGGTCAAATTTTGAATTTAAATACGCAAAGAATGCACGTCCAACTCGATATGAATTATCATCAGTATTTCTCTTATAGGGCGAATGAGCTCCTAGATTAAACATCTCATATCCAGGATGATCAAAAGTTTTGTAACCATTATCTCTCCACGAAGCGAGCCCTTCATCCATCCAGCCCGAATTCCCATCAGCCGGTACAACACCTTTCGCAAAGTATGAATGAAACATCTCATGCCCCAGTGATCTTAAAGAAGTTGCTGTTGCTCCTGGGTACTCCATGCCACCGCCCTTAGCCATTCCATAAATAATTAATTCTCTATGTGTCCAAGCACCATAATCTCTTTCAAGCTCATCAAAGTACTCTTTTGCTTTTTCCATGAAGCTAGATGTATCGTATTTTTTCTTGGTATATACGATAACAGGTATTTGTTTTCCATTAATTGAAGTAAACGTATCCTCTTGCCATCTATATCTTCCTTTTTTAAAAACATGAAAATAAACTGACGACGAAGAAAAATAGTTTGGATATTCTATTTTATAATGATTAAAGGAAATTTTTGTGTGCTTACCATTTGCAACAAAAATATGTTCATACTTTGATCTAACCTTTACATCAAAAGTAATTGGGTATTGATCAAATTCTAAATTGGCCGGTACGTATTTTTCTAAAAATTTCTTTTGAGCAAGATCTTTAATAAAAAAGCCACTATTCACTCTTCTAAATCCAAAAGTTATACCTCTTTTTATTTTTGTATTAAGTTCAAGAGTATAACGACCTGGCTTTAGTTTTTTCTTAATAACTCTATACCTTGTCACTTTGCCCGGAGAACGAACTCTACCAAGTCTCACTCTTTTTCCATTAAGTTTTGCTCTGATTCCCCAAGGGACAAAATCAAAAAGAGGATATCCTTCTTCTGCAATCTCAAATTCCCAAGTTGTTTTAACCCTGCTTCGAAATGTTGAGGGATAATAAGAAATTTTATATTCACCCTTTTGAATATCCATAAAGATAGCTTTGCCATCTTTATAATTAAAACTTGGTGGAGCAAGATTTAGATTTGCAAAAGCGTTAAAAGATAAAATAAAAAACATAAGTATTTTAGTCATGTATGCCTCAATTCTTTTTGATGTTATGCATACTATTTTATCACGGACAAGCTGTCGATTAAGGGGGGAAAATACTGGCTCTTATTTGAGTACAGCTTATTAAAAGCTATGAGAGGGCCTAGTGATTACTAAGCCCTATAAATATATTGGATTACTTTAGTTTTCTTTCTAACTTATTTCCAAAGTCAGTTGCAATCTTTTCAGCAATTTTACTCGTTGCAGGGTGAAGCATTTCTTTATATTCACTCCAAAGCTTTCTAGCTTCTACAAGAGTCCCTTTTTCACCAAGCTCTTCTTGCATGGTTTTTCTAATTGCATTTAATTCTTCTAATTCGGCATTATACATTTGAATTTCATCTAGAGCGAAATTCTTATTGTCTAATTTCATTTCGCTAAATTCCATGTCAGCAACAGTCTTATCATCAAGAACAACTAAACTAACAGCTCCAAAAGTTACGACACTTAAGGCGAAAAGAATTGCTCCTCCAAGATTAAAAGAAAATGCCCCCAGAGCAGCCAAACCATATGCTGCACCGTTAACACCAACACCAATACCACCAACAGTCATCGCCGTTTTGTTTTTAATAATTAATCCTACAGCTGCTTCAGATTTTTGTGATGTCATCAACTGACTCATAAAGAAAATAGAAAATGCCATAGTTAAGCTTAATAATTTTGATTTCATAAATCTCTCCTTACTAATGTTTTTACTCTTTATATAAGATATAATTTTCAGCCTCTATTAACTGAGAAATATCAGATTTAAATAAATATATTCTTTCATTTGTACCAAATGGCGTGCCATCTCTTTTTGAAAATAATTTCCAGAAAGTCGCTTGATTATGCATTAAAGAAATATCACCAAAGTTATCAGTTGCATCAAATGCGGACTGGCCACTTTCAAATGTGATCTTCATCTTTCTTTTTTGCATTTTAACCGCTGGTATGAAGAATATCTTTTCTTGAAATTCATTTTTCTTTGACTTTGGTATAATTCCAATAAATTCTTTTCCAGCAAAAACCTTCAAAGACTTACTTGCAGTTTTGCTAATTCTTTTGATCGTTATCTCATATCCTTTTTTTTCAATAGGACGAGTAATAGATTCATAATTATTTTGACTATAATGTTTTTTAAATTTTCGAATTGCCTTTCTCATTGCCCATGTAGCAACAACTTTTTTCGTCGGTATATAAGAGCCAACTTCTTTATTCATACTTAAATAAGGTGATAAAATTTGTGATGAGTTACAACCAATAATTCCTAAAAACTTTATATTGGGATGTATTTTTTGAAATACTTTAGAAACATTATCTCCATTAAAATCTAGCAAAAGAGCAGAAGGCATCATACCTAGATCATTAGACCTAAGAGTTTTATATCCACCATGACTGAGCCAAAACAAAGCAACTGTCTCTGGATCATTCAAGTAGTTATGAAGTACTTCTTGGTCCCCTCTATTCACAACAATAAGATTAAGGTTAGAAAAGTGACTCAGCTTTCTTTTAATTATTTTGTTTAAGCGTTTTGTTGTTTTAAGTTGTGAACCAGGTAGAGATGTTAACACCACAATATTTTTGGCTGAAACAAGGGTGCTCATCATTACAAGAGTGAATAGAAGAAGTATTCTAAATAAAAACATTTGCGAAACATACCCCAAGGCATGCTTTTGTGAACTTCAGATAAACTAAAGTGTAAAAATGACCTAGTGTAACCTCTCGAAATTATGTCAAAGTAAATGAGAGGGAGTACAGACGCACTCCCTTACAAAGCTCTTTTTACTTTCTTGAAATTTCTTGAATAACTCTAGTTAGCTCTTCGTTCTCATAGTCGATATATTCAACATCACAGCCACTAGTTACATACTTACCCTCTTCAAGGTAACTAAAGATTAGGTATAATCCATCGTATTTCTTAAAGTCTACACCGCAATTTCCACCATCACTTTTTAAACTAACTAGATCAATTGTTGATGTATGTTTTCCTTTAAAGTTTTTAACGATACTCATCTTTGTTTTTACTTCTTCTACTTCCCACTCACCGATACCAATTGATTGGCTATCCTGACTTGGAACACCAAGAATTACTGAATCAGCATCTTTGATAAACTCTCTAAAGTTCTCCATAGAAAGAAACTCACAACTACAGGCATGAGCCTGAGAACTTATAATCATTACAGAAAATATTGCTAAGCTAACTAAAAATTTCATAATTACTCCTAAGTAAAATATCGTTTAAATTAATTATCTAAATACTAAAATTCACGAAGGAAAATGTCTGGGGTTATGAGAACAATGTGGTTTCAAAACGAGACCACTCGAGGCAAAAAAAAAGGGGCTCTTTAAAAGAGCCCCTCGTATATAATTTATGCTAATTAGCTAAACTACTACTAGTACTAATCTACTGAGAAACCTTTCAGTTTTTCAGCAAGAGCAGATGTACTACCTGCTTCTTCTTTACTATATCCACCAAGATCTGCATTAGCTGCATTCTTTTTAGATAGAGCAATTTTCTTATCATTCTTATCAATAGACATAACAAGAGCTTGAACCTTTTCACCAACTTTAACAACGTCTTCTGGCTTCTCAACTCTTTCGTCAGATAATTCAGAAATATGAATTAGACCTTCGATACCTGTTTCAAGTTCAACAAAAGCACCAAAATCAGTAACTCTTACAACTTCACCTTCAACAACGTTACCAACTGGAAGTCTTTGATCAATCTTCTTCCAAGGATCTTCTTCTAATTGTTTCATTCCTAAACAGAATTTAGAACTTTCAGAATCACAAGTTAAAACCATAGCTTTTACTTTGTCTCCAACTTTAAATTCGTCATTTGGATTGATATTTTTTCTTGTCCATGAAACATCAGATACGTGAATTAATGCATCAATGTCATCTCCAAGATCAATGAAAGCACCAAAGTCTACAACAGCCTTAACTGTTCCTTCTACTTCTTTACCTACTGGGTATTTAGCAGAAAGTGCAACCCATGGGTTATCAAGAAGTTGTTTAAGACCAAGAGAGATTCTCTTGTTTTCAACGTCAACTTCAAGAACTTGAGCTTTAATTGTATCACCTACGTTATGACCTTTGATAGGTCCTTTAGGGTTTGTCCAAGATACTTCTGAAACGTGAACAAGACCTTCAATTCCGTCGTTAAGCTCAACAAAGATTCCGTAATCTTTAATTGAAACGATTTCACCTTCAACTTGTGTTCCAGCTGTATACTTATCTTTTGCAGATTCCCAAGGGTTTGGTTGAACTTGCTTAAGACCAAGAGAAACTCTTTCTTTCGAAGAATCGTACTTTAAGATCTTAACATCAATTTCATCACCAACTGCTAATAAGTTAGATGGATGCTTAACTCTTCCCCATGACATATCTGTAATGTGAAGTAGACCATCAACACCACCAAGATCGATGAATGCACCGTAATCTGTGATGTTTTTAACGATACCTTTAACAATCATACCCTCTTGGATTTGACCTAAAGTTTCGTCTCTTAACTTACCTCTTTCTTCCTGAAGAATAGCTCTTCTTGAAAGAACGATGTTTCCACGTTTTTTGTTAAATTTAATAACTTTGAATTCCATTGTTTTACCAATGAACTTATCAAGGTTTTTAGTTGGACGAATATCAATTTGAGATCCTGGTAAGAATGCCTTAACACCGATATCAACTGATAATCCACCTTTAACTTTTGCGATAACAGTACCTTGTACTGGATCACCTTTCTCGCAAGCTTCAGAGATTTTATCCCAAGCTTTTAAGATCTCTGCTTTATCAGCAGAAAGAACTAAGTTACCAAGATGTGATTCAAGTTTTTCAAGATAAACTTCAATTTCATCATCAACAGAAACTTTTAAAGTTCCATCGTAGTTTCTAAATTCTTTAGCAAATACTAAACCTTCTTGTTTATATCCGATGTCAACAGTTACAAAGTCATCAGTAACGAAAATTACTTTTCCTTTATAAACTTCACCTTCAATAAAGTTACCAGTTGTAGCTTTACCTAAAAGAGCCTCAAACTCTTCATTTACATTTGTTGTTACTGCTTCATCAGCTGTTACAACTTCAAATTCTTTTGCCCACGCGGGGATTTGCATAGTTGTCATATAGACCACCTTAAATTTTAATAGCCCCGTTAAAAACGGAGTCCTTAACCTTGTAAAATACAATTTTAAAGAGAGTGAATTTATAAACGAGAATTGGATTTAAGTCAATGAAAACAAAGTGATAGAAAATTATTTTCGCAAGGAGTCTAGCCTTAATCTTTTTGATACAGATTTAATATATGTGCTATGGATCATTTCTGAATAAGATTCAAAATCATGGCCTGAGTCTATAGAAATTTGTTGTTTTCTATCTAACGATCGTCGAAAGCTCTTTTCAATTCCTTCTCGAATCGCTCTAGAGTCTTGAAAATAATAGGTTTGTGCTTCGCTTCCAAGGTATTTTTTAAGCTCTTCCTTTCTTGTTGCTGTGCGAGGAACGATGCACTGGATATGGGCCTCTAGACAAGCTATTTCAAAGTCACTGATTGGTTCATCAAAACTTAAGCTAAGAAATACGTTAGTATCCATGAGTACTTTTGCTCTACTACACTCTTGTGAAATCTCAATAGAGTCTTTTAAAGCTTCACTTTCAAGTAGAGGCTTAATTTCTGTATAGGCGTAAAAATCCTTAATCTTTTTTACTGAGTGAACTCTAAGTCTAATATCTTTGAACTCATCTTGCTCTTTTAACGAAATGATAGAAAGAAGTAGCGCCCTTAAATTATCTATTTGCTGTGGATTACTCAAAACGGTAGATATATAAAACACACTTGTCGGTTTTTCATCTATATTAAATTTTTCAATTCCAAACCCCGAATTTTTCATTCGTCGCTGTGGATAGCTAAATTGATCTAAGAAATAGCTTTTCGTTTGTTCAGAAAATACAAAAATATTATCAACTCTTTTTAATAAAATTTTTTGTAATTCACCAAACAATGAGTTTTTTGAATACTCATGAAATGTAAAAAAAAGAGGTAGTCTTAATCTGTAAAATAACCAAAATGACAGCGGCCATAAAAACTTTAGATCATAACAGTGAACAACGTCCCACTCGTCTTTAAGAACTTTTCGAATATCTAAGAAATAAGACAAAAAATTTAATTTTTTTCTATCAAGTCCTCTATAGAATGTTCTAGGTAGAGCAAGTCTCTCTGCTTCTTTTTCAACAAGAGAATCTTTAAAGCAATAAAGCGTGGGATTACCTCCAATATCTCTTAAATATTGGCAGTCATCTAAAGCCTTTCTTGTCGTTGTATTTAATTCATAGGATGGGCAGACAATAAGAACCTTTAAATTAGTCAGGGTTATTTTATCTCTCATACTTTTCTATATCACCACTAATTGAACCTATTTTAATTTTAGCTTCAAACTTCAAGAAGACTCTTCTCTCATCTGATGAGAACCAAAAAGTCATATCTCCACTTTTTAGTGTATCACCCGTGTACTGAGTAGATGCTTCGACCTTAATCGCTTCAATATCGCCGATTTCTGTGTCTAAGACTTCACGTCCAACGGCCTTAGCTTTTAACACAAGGACTTTTCCTTTGTTCATCATAGGTACTGTGTAGACTTTATTTTTCACAAGAGGTAATCCTCTTAAAAAGTGGAATACAGACAAAGGATCTTGGAAACGAATAGGTGTCGGTTTCGTTTGTTTTTTCTTTTTTGTTTTTTTCTTTGTTACTCTTTTATAAAAAGTATAAGTCTTTAATTTTTCTGAATCAAATAGTTGAAGGTCGTCCACATCTTGCCCAGACTCTCGTTGAATCAAACTAAACTTAACAGGCGTAAACGTTTTCATATCAATATAAGAATCAATATTGTCATCTAATTCATAAAGATAAGAGTAATAAGTAGATGTTTTTACTCTCGCGTGAAAATGATATACATCCTTTTCACCTAATTTTGTTTGGGCCAAAGTTGTTAGAGCAATTTTACCAGTACTTACTCCCATATAGTTAATATCTAAATACGTCTCTTCACCCTCAACAATAATAGGTTTAAATTCCTTCCATTCATTTTCTGTTTCTTTATCAATTTGTTTAAATACCTCTGAATATTCTAATTCTTTTTTTACTTTTTCTTTTTTCGTAGTTCTTTTATTTTTTGGAGGAGATTTTTTGAGGGTTATTTGTTTTGAACTTTTCTTTTTTATCTTCTTTTTAACGAGTGCTTTTGTATTCATGCTTTTCTTTTCAACAGGAATATTCTTTTCTTTTTTTTCTTGAAATTTCTTTAGAACATCTTCTTCATCATCAAATGATTCAATCAGTTTTTCATTTCTTTCATTTGTTTTCTCTTTATCTGTAAAGTATTCAGATAACTTCGACGAGCAAGAAAAAGATAGTACCGTTAATAATAATAGAGTAATTTGAGTTTTAAACATGCATTAATTGTAAATCATATTTAATCAGAATCAAGGTTTATCACCTTTTTAATGCCTGCAAGTAGCTCCTCTTCACCAGAGATAAAGTCTACAGAAATATTTACATAAAGAATTCTATCATCCTGTATAACTCTTCTCACTTTAACCATATCTTTCTCACTAGTTACTATGATCGCATTTTTCTGAGTACTTTTGTGAAGAATTTCATTCATATCCATCTGCGTAAATAAATAATGATCAGGGTAAACAATTCGATCAACTATTGTAGCTCCATGGTCTTCAAGTAGCTGATAAAATGAATCGGGTGATGCAATTGCAGTTAAGGCAATTACCTCTTTTCCTTTTAAATCACTCATCTCTATTTTTAATTTATCAAAGCTATCAAAAAGACCATCAGGCCTATAACCAAACTTCGCAGTAGGAATTCCCTTTCTGTGAAACTTAGACAATAACTTTGATAACTCATCCATCTGTTCAGTTGAAACTTGATCAGCTCTACTTAAAACAATAGCATCAGCATCTTTTAAAGAAGTTAATCCTTCTCTTAAGTATCCAAGTGGAGCTGTCTTATATCTCTCTAACGGTAAGCCCGCATCGAATAGAACAATATTAAAAGATCTATAAAGTTGTATATGCTGAAATCCATCATCTAAAAATACAACATCAGGAGAAATTTCATGAAAGAACTTTCTTAAATTATCAGCTCTTTTCTTCCCAACGATAACTGCACCTTTAGACATTTTTCTCGAAATCAAAAGCGGCTCATCACCAAATTGCTTTGGATTAGATCTAAATCTTTGACCTCCATAAATTATTCCTGAAGCATGCTCTAAATCCCCCTTATATCCTCTCGTTAAAACGGCAGGGGTTAACCCTAACTCCACCATTTTATTAGTAAGATAAATAATCATCGGAGTCTTGCCTGTCCCACCAAAAGTGACATTACCAACAGAGATGATTGGAACCTTAAAGTATTTTTTCTTAAAAAGTCCATATTCATAAAAAGATCTACGAATACGATAAACATTTTCCCATGCAATAGAGAAAGGACTTAATACAAATTTATTGAAAACCTTGTTATCCATTAGTTTCATTTATAACCTCGGCCATATATTCAGCTGTAGAAAAATCATCTCCACTCAGTAAATTTTGAGTTTTAGCTAACTCACAAACAACAGAGTTATAAAGTTCTTCATTGCCTAGCCATTTTTTTGCGAACTTTGCTAAATTGTATCTGTCTGCTTCATATTGAAGAATCTCAGGAAATAGCATTTTATCGTGAATAATATTTGTTAAACTTGCTGGCCCCTTATATGGAATCAACAGTTTTAATAGAAATTCATTAACTAATGAAAGTTTGTAAGCGACTACTGTTGGTAATTGAAACAACCCAGTTGCAAGAGTCACAGTTCCACTTGAGGCAAAACACAAGTCAGCCCAATCAAAGGCTTCAATAAGTTGATTAGACTCCCATACTTGAATCGATTTATTCTCTAACTGATCATAAAAAATACTTTTTACCGTTTCTACTTTTACAATTCCAAGTTCAATATTGAATCCATCATCAGAAAGAAGTTTCGCACCTTCCAAAAAGACTGGTAATAATGATTCAACTTCAGAGTTACGGCTTCCAGGAAGAAGTAAGAGCCTAACGGCTCTATTTTTAAAATCACTCGCTTTCTTTACTCTTATAGAAGTAAGCTCTTTTTCATATTCTACTTTCAAAGGGTGAACAACGGCCTTTACTTTTTTTACACCTCTATCTTCAAACCACTTTTTTTCAAATGGTAGAATAGTAAATAAAGTGTGAACATTTTCTTCAATTGTTTTCGCTCTCCATGGCTTCCAAACCCAAGCCTGTGGGGCAACATAATAAAGAACATTAACACCTAGTTTTTTTAACCTTTTTGCCAGCTTTAAATTAAAGCCTTGAAAATCAACTAATATGGCCGTTTTACAGTTTCTCTTTTTTACTTCATCTACAATATGATCCATCGCTTTAAAGTAAAAACGCAACTTACCTAAAACTTCAGTAATACCTACGCTTGAAAAGTCTTTGGCATGATATAGAAGCTCAACATCAAGCTTTGCTAATTTATCAGCTCCAACTCCAAAAAAATTTGTATTTGGAAGCTTTTTTTTCAACTCTGGAAAAAAAGTCATTGCATGATCTTCTCCAGATTTTTCTCCAGCGATGATTAAGCAATTTGATTCATTTGAGTTCATGATTTAAAAAAGAATTTCTTTATTTGTTTCAAGAGATTCTAGAACGTTATCAATTAGGCCAACAATTTTTGCACCATCATCAAAGCTAACCATTACGTCCTGTTTACCAAGAATCGTTTGATAGAAGTTCTGATGCTCAATTAGTAAGTGATCTCTTTTTTCATATGATTGTTTTTTTACAAATTCACCATCAATTGCTTCTCCTTTTGAGCCAATAGAGTAACTATTTTCAAAAAGATCAACATAGATACAGCCGTTATCACTCATGACTTCCATTGAGCGAATTTCTTTTACATGGTTTCTACCAGAAGTGACCTTTGCCATACTTCCGTCAGAAAATTCTAAAATTGCTGTTACATGGTCCCATTTATCTGTTCTTATTTTATGACCAAAAGCCTTAATTTTTACTAGCTCTTTCTTAAAGTTATAAAAGACTAGGTCAAGATCATGAATCATTAAGTCCTGAACAACATCAACATCAGTTGCTCTACCTTTAAACTCAGCAACTCGATTAAGATCTAATAAAGCTGCTCCCTCGATTGCATTGAAATCTGCTGACAATAAATCCCAAACCTTGTGACATCGTTCGCTATGTCCAACTTGAAAAACCTTATCTTTCTTAATTAAGGGTTTAAGTTCATTAACCTGCTCCATATTTGAGCATAAAGGCTTCTCACAAAAAATATGTTTATTATTTTCTAATAAATACTTTGAAAGTTCGAAATGAGTTGAAGTTGGAGTTACAATTACACCAGCATCAATATCATTTATAACTTCATTTATATCATCAACGATTTTTGCATTAGGGTGATTTTCTTTTGCAATTTTTTTATTCGCTTCAAATGGTTCAACAATAGCGAAAAGATTAGATTCGTCACACGCCTCTACTTTTTGACAATGCCACTTGCCTAAATGTCCATACCCTAATACTGCAATATTTAATTTACTCATTTTAATTTCCTATGACATAAATGAAGCTAGTCCAATCTCACTTTTCTTAATGAAAGCAACAACCTCTTGAACTATTTCGTTATTTTTATATTCTTCCATAAATTCGGGGTGATCAACAAAAGCTTTAGGTGATAACGCTGAAGACTCCATCATTCTAAAAAAATCTACATATTCAGAAATTTTATCTTTAGAAATTCCTCTTCGCTTCATACCAATAATATTAACACCTTTAAGCTTTACTCTATTTCCAAATGCAGCACTAAACTGAGGAACATCCTTGTCTATTGCACTTGCAGCCCCGATAAAAGAGCCTCTTCCAATATGACAAAACGGTGTAATACCACAAGCGCCACCCATTTGAACATAATCATCAACAATTACATGTCCGGCGCACATAGTGCCATTAGCAAGTGTTATATTGCTTCCGATTCTACAATCATGAGCTATGTGAACATGGGCCATATAGTAACCATTGTCACCAACAGTCGTTTTAAGATCTTGCTTTGTTGTCGCTCTATGGATTGTAACGCCTTCTCGAAATAAATTATTGTCTCCAATTATTGTTTCGGTTGGTTCGTCATTATAAGTTTTATCTTGAGGAGGAACACCGATTGATGAAAATTGATGTATCTCATTATTTTTCCCTATAGTTGTATGTCCTTCAACAACAACATGAGATTTCAAGATTGTATTGTCTCCAATTTTTACATTCTTACCGATCATACAATATGCACCAATAACAACGTTTTCTCCAAATAGAGCACCCTCTTCAATAATTGCTGTTGGATGTATTTTAACAGTCATAACTAATCCTTATAAATATTACTCTTTTTCTTTTATTTCTAATTTTGCCATAAACTCAGCTTCTGAAATTTTTTCACCATCACAGAAAACTTCACTTGTATAACCAGCAATTGTTCCTCTATTTTTCACCATCGTTGCATGAATCAAAAGCTTCATTCCAGGAACGACAGGTTTTCTAAACCTTGAACTTCCTACACTTACAAGCAATGTTTCAACATCCATTTTTTCCATGTCAATTCCACCAAGAGGCATTGAAACAAATGCCGAAGCTTGTGCCATTAATTCAATAAGCACAACTCCTGGAAGAATAGGATTTCCTGGGAAGTGACCTTTTAAAATCTCGAGATCTTCTTTCACCTCAAAATGTGCAACAACTTTCGTACCAACGAGATCTCGAGTGCTCAGATCTTTTTTATCCTTAACACCACTAGGTAATATAACTTCTTCAACACTGTCGATAAATAGAAATGGTTTTCTATGGGGAAGAATACTTTTAACTTGCTCTTCATTTAGTAACATAAGAACCTCTTTTGAATTCTTTAATTCTTTTTTATTAATTGTCTCAATTTAGCTTGAGATTTTAACCAATCTTTAAGTGGCCTTGCAGGATGTCCACCAAGAACAGACCCAGGAGCAATCACTGCATTCTCTGATATTATGGCCAGTGGTGCAATTTGTGATCCTCTACCGATCCTTGCTCCAGGAGCAGAGCCAGCAGATGCGGCAAATATACAATACTCTTCGGTTTCAACACTTCCAGCAATACCTGATTTTCCTGCAAAAATATTATGAGCACCAACTTGAACGTTATGAGAAATTTGGACAAGATTATCTATCTTCGTACCTTTTCCAATACGAGTAGGAATAAATGCTCCTCCATCAATCTTACTTGAAGCACCAATTTCAACATCATCAGAAATTTCAACTCCGGCAAGATGCCAAATTTTTACATGTTCACCAGCAATGAAGTTATAACCAAATCCATCTGTACCAATAGAAGTCCCTGCGTGAATACGGCAGTTCATACCAACAGTCACAAACGGATAAATTGTAATATTTGGGAATATAATTGTCCCCTCACCAATTTCAACATTAGGTAATATGACAGATCCTGGATAGATATGAACATCTTTACCTATTTTACAGTTTTCACCAATAAAAACGTTCTGAGCTATCTGGGCACTTGGATCTACCTGTGCAGTTCCCATTTGTCTTCCATCCACAAAGTAGTTTAGACTTCCATATTTTTGATCATAAAAAGGTTTAGAAAAGGCGCACATTGCACGATTTACATCTTCAACTGTTCCAAACCAATCAAACTGCTTTTCTAGTTGCGAGGTCTCATCCTTTAAAGAATCAAAAAACTTTTTTTCAAATACTACGCCTGAGTTTGAATAAGTCTTCTTCTTAGAAAGCCTACCAATCTCATTTAAAAATTTTTTATTTTTTATAAAGATGAAAGAATCATCACTTGGTTCGTATGAGTGAGAGATAGAAGAGACCTCAACAGAGGTCTCTTGTCCAAAACAAATATTAAAACTTGAATCTAGTTGTTGTAAATCTTTAAAGTTCATTAATTACTTATGCTTTTTATCGTAAGCCTTAATTACATCTTTTGTGATATTGATTTTTTCTTTCGCATAGAAAATCGGTGCAGAAAGAAGGTCAAAAGTGATATCAACATTTTTTGATTTTGATACAGAATCAATAATTGGATTTAAATTTTTAATAATTGGCTTTTTTAATTCTGCTTCTTGCTTTCTAATTTGTTTTTCAAAATCAACAGATTTTTTTTGTAAAGCAATGTATCTAGTTCTTAATTCATTCTCTTTTTTAGCAAGAGCCTTCTTTGATAGAAGAGAGCTTTGTTTTTGAATACTTGATTGAAGCTTCTTTAACTCGCCTTCTTCTTTTTTTAATTGCTTTTGTTTTGCTTTTACTGACTTGTCTAGGGTTGCCTTAACTGCTTTTCCAGCTTTTATAGTCCCTAGAACTTTTTGCATATTAATAACTCCAATTTTCACACCGGCAAAACTTGAAACACTCATAACTGCAATTAATATTAAAATTAAATTTTTCATTTATATCTCCTTAAAATAATTGTCCTATATCAAAATGGAATTGCTGACCGTCTTGTCCGTCTTCTGGATCAATTGGGTATCCAAATTCAAAACGTAAAACACCAATTGGTGAGAACCATCTAAAACCAAATCCATAATCTTGTCTAAATGGATACTCTCCATCTATACCATCTGCTTTCTCAAATACGTTACCAGCATCATAAAATAATACCCATTTCAAGCCGGCCTCTTTAATAAGAGGATGTTCAATTTCGAAAGTCGTTAGCAGTGATAAAACACCACCGATATTAAATAGCTCTTTTTTGGCTGCACTTGTATCAGTTTCATCACGTGGAGTTAAAAGCTCTTGAGGTCCTACATCTTCAAAGTTAAAACCTCTCATATTTCGAGAGCCACCCATCTGATATTTTTCAGTTCTTGGAAGATCTCTATCTGTTGTCTTTACAAGCCTTTCAGCTAGGAAACGTGATCTAAAGGTAAAGTCTTTATAAATTGGATAGTAGTAACGTGTCTCTAAAGCACCTTTGATCCAGTCTTGGTCTCCGTAAAGCCCAGCGTATTCAAGTGAGACATTTCCGTAAAAACCTTTTGTTGGTTCAAATACGTTATTTCTTCTATCGTATCTTAGTGAAGTTTTAAGACTTGCTGCTGTACCATTCTCAAGGTCAACATCAACTGTTGGGTTTCTAGCCTCTTCTATATCAGTAACTTCATGTCGAAGAGTTAAGAAAACTCTTGTGTACTCAGCAATAGGATAACCAACTCTTGCATCAGCTCCATATTTTTTTGAAGAAAACGATGAAGAGAGTGCATTTTCAGTCTGATAAATATCTCCACCTGCAGTCCACTTAGTATCCATAAAGTATGGTTCAGTGAAACCGAGGTTAAAAGTTTTTTGATCCTTAGATAAAGAAACGTTAAAGTTTAAGTTTTGGCCTTTCCCCATAAAGTTATTCTGAGCGATTGATGCTTGGAAAAAACCTTTTGTTGAAGTTGAGTACCCGGCTCCAAGAGATATTTGCCCCGTCTGTCTTTCTTTAACAGAAATTTCAACATCAAGAATATTATCTTTTCCCTTTGGAGAAACAGTATTAAAAATAACACTATTTTGTTCAAAGAAACC
>CAKZJW010000148.1 GCA_937120495.1 uncultured Oligoflexia bacterium | reverse complement strand
TATCTTAGAATATTAATCAGAAAATTCTGTCCCAAAATCAATAAGTTGTCAAAGGATGAGCTCTCCAGTAGCATTTTAATAAGGAAAATTTATTGCGATGCTTAATATGAAAATAATTTTATTACTACTACTCTCTTTTGCTGCGGTGGCGCAATCCCCCAACGAGTTAATAGACGACGACTTCAACGTGGGCGGGGATATTTTCTCGGACTTTAATGAAGATCTGGAAGCTTCTCAAGTTATGGAAGATGAGCGATTTTACAGATACAGTCGATTTTTTGGAGTAAATATTGGTATCGGAGCAACAACTTTCACAGGAAATAGAGGGCGCGCTTATACTGATGATCACCCCTCATTCGCTTTAACCCTTATGTACTTTCTTAACTTTCAAAATGTATTCATTATGGGGTTTGAATATTCAAAACATACAATGTTTATTGATGGCTATGTTAATGGCTTTAAAGATGAACAACTTGGCGCTGTAGAGACAAACTTTCTAAGACCATTTTTTGGATTTAGGTATTATATAGACACAAGTGATCTGGGTACTGCAATTACTTACTCTAACCCCTATTTTGTTGGGCGTATTGAGTATTGGTATCAAACTAATATTTATGTCGATAATGCTGATGATATAAAAGATGATTCCCAAGGTGGCCTAGGTACTGGTTTTGGATTTGGTCTTGAGTTTCCAATAGAAATCAAGAAAAGTTATTTTAATGTAGAGTTTATGTATCACGTTGTAAATTTCTTCGATAAAAATACAACGGCCTATCAAGAATATGTTAGTGATGATCCGTCAGCTCCAGGTGAAGCTGACAAAAAAAGTAATAACTTCTACAATGATTTAAATGGAGACGTTATTACTCTTTTCGCAAGTTATAATATTAGTTGGTAGATCTATAGTTTTGAGCGTTGTAGACGCTTTTCAATATCTGCAGCTGTTCTAAAAATTAAATGAACCGGAGTATTAATCAGCTTAAACTCGGAACGAAGTCCATTTTGTAGATACTTTCTATAGTTTGCAGGCACACCTTTAGATTTATTAGTAAATAGTAAGAACGTTGGAGGCGAAGCCTTAAGCATCGATACATACTTAACCTTAAATCTTGCACCTTTAGCTTTTTGTAAGATAACAGGATGTCTTTCAACAAGTCCCGTAACAACTTTATTAAGTCTACCTGTAGATAGTTTCTTATTACGAATTAAAATTGTTTTCATTAGAGATTTTCTAAATGCACCTAAGAAAGATCCCTTTTTTGCAGAAATAGTTAAAAGTTCACAAAAAGCCAACCAAGGAATGGAAGCTCTTAAATCTAATAGCCACTCTTTTTTCTTAGCTGGATCATCAATTGTCTCCCTAATAAGATCAATCTTATTAAGACAAATCATGATTGATTTTCCTCTTTCAATAGCAACATCCATAAGACGTCTATCTTGATGAGTGATACCTCTTGTTGCATCCACCATATAAACAACAACATCCGCTTCAGTAATCGCACGAAGAGATCTATAAACAGATTGCTCTTCAATAAAGCCTTTTACATTACTTTGTTTTCTAATCCCTGCAGTATCAACGATTTTAATTGATCGATATGGATTACCTCTATCAACGACTTCCGCTGACTTTTCAGTTGCATTTTCAACGGGCTCACCAGTTGAATCAAGTGCCACTTCCATATCTTCAACAGAATAAAGATCATTTTCTGAAAGTTCAGTAACTTCCATTTCATCTTCAGACTCTTCATCTAATGAGCTATCACGCATATCAGGAGTTAAGTTTTCATAAGCAATAAGTTCTTGCTCTTCAAACTCCTCTTCAAAATCAGATAGTTCTTTATAAAGATCCATATTTGTTTTTCTAAACTGATCTTCTTTTGCTGATAAATCATCAACATCTTTTCCAAAAAATAAATCAAAGTAACCTTCGATTGGATCAACTGTTGTTCCAGCAATATTACTCACAACCGCTCTTTGAGCTCCAACAAGTTGGTTTAAAAGAGTAGACTTTCCTGCATTTGGAGCACCAATTAAGGCGATATTTGCAACAACATCATGACTTGGCTTAACACCCTTTTGAACCTCTAGAGTTTCTTTAATATTTTTCTTAAATTCCATTGAGTGATCATAAAGCCTTTCACGAAGCTCATTGAGTCCACGTCCATGTTCAGCTGAAACGATAAAGTACTGTTCCTCTTTAAGACCTAACTCATAAAAATCTGCTTCATTCCCCCACTGGGCATCTGAATCAAATTTGTTAACAATAAGCCACATGTTTTTCTTTTTAGTTCTGATAAAATCAGCGATCGTTTTATCAAAAGGAATAAGCCCTTCTCTAACATCTACGACAAAAAGAATTAAATCAGACTCTTCAATTGCAACTTTTGCATGATCGGCCATAAGATTAAAAAATGGCTCAGCTGTTTTTCTCTTACCAAGTTTTTCTACTTCTTCAACTTTCTCTGGGTAGAATCCACCAGTATCAACTAGTATAATATCGTCAGGATTTTCCTCCGCTCTATCGTACAAAGTAGCAATTCCATAATGTCTATCACGAGTGACCCCTGGAAGGTCATGAGTCATAGCTTTATAATTTTTTCTCATCAAACGATTAAAAAGAGAACTCTTTCCAACATTAGGTCGCCCTATCAGTGAGACAACACAAGATCTTGTCTGTTTCATTATTTCTTTCTCCATACACGATTTGATTTATGTGTTCTTGGTAGTCCAATTTCATCTAAAACAAAATTATTTTTAAACCACTTAGGACTTACTTTTACGTGAAGATTAAGGTGAACTCTATCTCCAACCATCGCTTCAATTTTCTTACGAGCACAAGTTCCGATTTCTTTTATATTTTTTCCCTTCGAACCAACAACAATTGCACGCTGGCTTGGTCTATTTACAAGGATTGAAGCTGAAATTTTTGTATCACGAGAGATTTCTTTTTCCGCGTCTTTAAAACCATCTTGAAAGTCTTCAATTACAACAGCGATCTCATAAGGAAGTTCATCTTTTAAAATTCTAAAAGTTTGCTCTCTAATGTATTCAGTAGCAAAAAATCTTTCATTTTTATTTGATACAGTTCCATTTGGATATAGATGTGGTCCTTCAGTTGCTGTATCACAGATATCACCAGTTAGAGTGTGAACATTTGTTCCCTCTTTTGCTGAGATTGTGTAGTATTTTTCTGCGTTAGGAATAATTTCTTTAAGCGCTTCAAATTTTTCATCAAAATCAATAGTACTAAGATCAGCTCTGTCAATTTTTGTAAAAATAATCCATGTTCTACGAAGATCTTTTTCAAATTCTTTCATAAAAGATTTTGCTTCTTCAATAATGTCTTTATTAACGTCAATTAATAAAAAGTTTAAGTCCGCACCTTCACTTCCATATTGGGCTTGTCCATTCATTCTAATATTCAACTCTTTACTTGATGAGTGAACACCTGGAGTGTCTACAAGAACAACTTCAGTTGTATCAACCGTAAATGCACAATGAAATTGGTTTCTTGTCGTCTGTGGCATTGGGCTTACAATTGTTAAGTCAAATCCAAGAAGGTAATTGATTAAAGTTGATTTCCCTGCATTTGGTTTTCCCAAAAGAGCAATCATAATTGATTTGTTAAATGGATTTTGATCGGTAATTAACATACGCCTTCCTTATTAAAATTTTTATATATTTTATCTTTTAAAACTTTTGCTGCTAAATTTTGCATGGCTTTTTTCTTAGAGATATTTGTCTCTGTTAAGAGAACTTTATCCTGTAATTTTATTGAAACCTTAAATTGTTTGCTCTTTCCACTAGTCACTTCTTCTGATTCATACTTTGGAGTAAGCTTAAATTCTTTCATTGTAATTTCTTGAAGTTTACTTTTTGGATCAGAGTCTTTAAGAGTGTCTAGAGAATATAAATCAACTCCTACAGTAGCAGCATATTTATCAAAAACACTTATTACAATTTTTTCAACTTCATCAAAGCTGCTATCTTCAAAAATTGCTCCAACAAGAGCTTCAAAACAATCAGATAGAACAGATGCTTTAGTAAACCCTCTACCTTTAATCTCACCTTTACCAACAAGTATCTTAGAGTCTAATTTATTTGTAAGTGCGATATGAGATAGAGTGGCTTCATTTACAAGCGTAGAGCGAAGCTTAGAAAGCTCCCCCTCTTTGGATTCACCAAAAAGCCTAAAGATCTTTTTTGAGATGATTAGATCCAAAACCGCATCTCCTAGAAATTCTAGACGTTCGTTATTTTTCAAACCCAATCCAACTTCATGAGCAAAAGACTTATGCGTAAAAGCTTCTAATAGAAGAGCTGTATTTTTAAATTGATAATTAAAGATTGATGGTATTTTAGAATTTAGTTCCGCTTGAACATCACAAGCCTCGGCGTTTTTATTAAACGCAAAGAATTCATTAATAAAGTATTCGCTCAAACGAGTGCTACTCATCTGTAACTCCTAAAGGTGATCATGGCCCGAAACCAATATAATTAATTTAAAGCTTTGTTAGCACTGCGCTAAATGGTTTGTAAATAAAGGAATGTAAAATATACAGCTTTATTAATAAATTCCGTTCAACGGCGCAAAAGCTTTCTTAATAAAGACTTACTATACGGTGTTTGAAAGGCTTCAAGTCCAGATATACTCTGAATCCCCTTAAGACGTATTCTAAGCTCGTTTTTAAGCTTTAAAACGTTTGCTGGTATCTTTCGACCAAATCCCTGGGAATTAAGCACGCTTCTCATTGCGGCCAATTTGTAGATAAATTCTAAGCGTTTTGGGTTTTGATTTTTCTTTCTCAAGGCGTATTTATATGCCCTATCAAAGTGAACTCGACTAGCTTGAAGCTTCTCTATAAAAAAATCATCTAATTTATTTGAATCTATAACCTCGTGGGCCTCAAGATTACAACTAGTCTCATCAAGAAACTCATTACCTAAAAATACAACATCCTTTAGAAACTCATACCTTTTTGGAGAAGTCTCCTTTAATGCCTCAGGCTTAATTCTATATGAACTTACACTTTCTGCGAAATCTTCTGCGGGGTTAGTTTTAGCGTAATTTGAGATAAGATTTCCTGAACTCAAAGGACGTCCCTCATAGATACTTCCGTTTCTTCTCAAAGACGAACTTCTCCACCCGCCATCAATATCTTGCCAAGCTATAGAGTCATCAATACTTGAAATCCTATGACCTAGTAGATGTGCTAGCTCGTGAAAAATAATTGAAGTTCTCATATCACTTACAAATTTATTCCATCTAAGAGGATTGATCGTCAGAACTGATTTTTTCATCCATGCTACAGCATTGCGACTATCATCAACTTTATATTTTATATTCACTGAATTAAATGATGAACCAAGCTTCATCCACTTTGGCATAAAAAGTATGGCCCTGTAGATATCTTGAACCTGTTCCTTAGTAAATCGAGAGTCTCTAACAACTGCAGAGATATCATGCCCTAAAGCTCTAAGCTCTTTATACATATTTTCTTTAGTAAGGCTCTTCACTACCTCTGGTTGGCATTGAGCATGAATAAGGTCTCCCGGCAACACAGCGTGGGAATCTTTATCTCCAGATATAACAACGCTTTCTCCATAGGCAAAAACTTGAGTAGAGAATATAATTAGTATACCAGAGAGAAGAAACTTCATTTTATAAACCTTTTATATAGCTTAGTTTGACTGAGAAACTCTAAATCATTCGCTGTTTCTAAGAAAACTTTCATTTGATAATTTTTTGTATAATTGTTTAATAAAACTCTTTTTAAATTTTTGATTTTTTTCATTTCTTTTTTTAGTTTTGAGTAATTATTCGTTACATAAAGAGTTATTTTTCTCTCTAGATCCATACTATTGAGTGTTAGAAAATTTGGAATTTCTTCGCATTTAGTATCGTCTAAGAACTCTTGACCAAAAAATATATTCTCTTTTATAAAAGTATATTTAAGAAAATTAATATCCATTAGTTTTTTAGGGTTAACTCTATAGAGAGTTAACGTCTCAGCAAAGTCTTCACTTGGATTTGTCATAGCATAAGAGGATACAAAGTTTCTCTCATCTAAAGCTTCTAACCTCCAGCGCCTTCCTTGCCAAATGGCATAGTTCCAAGACTCTGATGCCTCTATCCATTTTTTTGAATACGCCAAATCCCCCATCCTAGTACTTAACCTATGGAAAAGTTCATGCACAAGGACAGCTTGTCTATGAAGAGAATCCAGTTCAAGCCATTTTGGTCCAATAGTTATAAACGCATTAGCAACAGAATTTAAATTTGGCCTATAGATAACTCTAATATGTTTCCAGTCTGAATTACTTGTAAGTTTTAACCACGCAGGAAGAAGATCAATAGATCTTAAAATATCTCTGAGATGTTCTTTCTTGAATATTGAATACGGCAGAAGGCTTTTGGCATAAAATCCCTTCTTTAACATTTTATCAACATAACCAGCTCTTGAGTCCAACTCAAGCTCAGAAGGCGCACAAGTTATATCCTTCATATCTTCAGAAAGAACGGAGACTTTTTGAAGTTGAGCGAACGCGCTTAACGATAAAAAACAAAATATTAAAACAACCTTCATAATGCAGAGCAATATACCGTCATTTACCTATTTTTCTCAACTGGTTTATAAGTTTTACCTACTTACAAGTGATTGATCTTAGGAGAAAGCTTTGGTATATACGCACCATGAACAAAATTGACCTACAAATAGAACAAACTGACTTCCTTAAAGGCCTTGAGATCGCAGGCAAAAGCTTTAATACAGTTAAAAACTATAAGACTGACCTAAATTGCTACAATAAGTATCGTGTGCAAAAAGGCAGAGACCTCTACCTTAGCGAGATGACTATATCTGAAGTAAATGAATACTGTGCTCACTTGGATGGTCTTTATAACTCTCCAAATTCAATTAGAAGGCGAATTCAGGCTTTAAGAATCTTTTTTGACTACCTTTTACAAAAAGGCTTAGTTGAAAGCAATCCTCTCAAGATGGCCGCTGTTTCTCCAAAGCGCGTAGACAAACCTATGCCTCCAAGCTTTAAAGGAATAATTGATCTCTATAAACATCTTCACAGTCTTACTGATTCAATTAAACCTCTAGAGAAGCTAACTGCTTTTAGAAACCTTGTATTAGTTGAACTTATCTATACGGCAGGTTTAAAAGTTTCAGATATCGCGACTCTTACAAATAGAAATATTTTTAAACAAAAAGAAAACTATCGTGTTCTAATCTCACATCCAAAAAGAGATCCTTACTCAATAGAGCTTGATAGTAATTTTACTGAGTTTTTTGAAACCTATTCTCACCTTCTTGAAGAGCAAAAAAATAAAGACGATATCGATTTTGAAAATCTTCTTTATAATGGAAATCCGTATAAGATTCTCTCAGGTGGACTATCTCCAAGGGGAATAGAGGTATTATTCAAAGACTTTTCTAAAAAAATTGATAATAAGATTACGGCAAAAAGCCTAAGGCAAGCCTGTATTTTTAGATGGATTTGTTCATCAAAAGAAGACTCGAGTATTAAAGAGTGGCTAGGTGTTCAGCCACAATACTCACTAAAGCCATTTCACGAATTATTAAAAAATGAACCAGACACTCATTCCTTTAAAGAAGTTACTTTGGAGAAAGAGCTGTGATTAAAACTGATCAAGAGTATATTCAAAGATGTTTTGAGTTGGCCTTAAAAGCGAAAGGAGAAGTTTCTCCAAACCCTCTCGTTGGATCAGTAATCGTTGAAGAGGGTAAAATTATCTCTGAGGGATATCATAAAAAATCTGGAACGGATCACGCTGAATTAGATGCAATAAAAAATGCAAAAGCTTCTATAGAGGGCGCGACTCTTTACTGTAATCTCGAGCCCTGTTGTCATACAAATAAAAAAACAGCTCCATGTGCTCAAAGAATCATAAAAGAAAAGATTAAAAAAGTGATCATTTCAAATCTTGATCCTAATCCACAAGTTGCGGGTCAAGGAGTTAAACTTTTAGAGAGTGCTGGCATTGAAGTCACTCACGGAGTTTTAAAAGAAGAAGGTGAAAAACTAAATGAAATTTTTTTCCATCATATATTAAAGAAAACACCATTTATTCATCTAAAGATCGCTCAAACACTCGATGGTTTTACAGCGACAGAGTCAGGTGAATCAAAGTGGATCACAGGGAGTGACTCGAGAAAAAATGTTCACATGCAAAGAGAGTTTTATGATGGGATATTAATTGGAGCCAATACAGCAAGACTTGATAACCCTACCCTAACTGTACGCATCGGTGATGATGAAAAACCAATAAAAAGATTTATTCTCTCAACAACTGGAGAGCTTCCTGATTCATTAAATTTATTTAACGATAAGTTTAAAGACTATACATATTTAGTTTTACCAGAAGGCACCAAAACAAATATTAACGTCAATACAATCTACTCTCCTGCGACTCACACTGGTGAAATTGATTTAAACATACTTTGTTCTACTCTTTATAAGGATCACCAAGTCACTTCTATATTTATTGAAGGCGGTGCAAATATTCATTCTAAATTTATAAAAGAAAAGCTCTACAATAGAGTTAGCTTCTATATTGCTCCAAAAATTTTTGGGGAGGGAAATAAGTCTATTTCAAATATTGGTGTTTCAAAAATATCAGAGGCCATAGAACTACATAAAACAACTCATAAACAATTTGGAGAGGATTCATTTATCTCCGGACTAAGGCAAAAATAATGTTTACTGGATTAATTAAAGACATTGGAACAATAAAGTCTGTTAAAAAAAATGCTGAAGGAGCTGAATTTATAATTCAAGCACCAAAGCTCTCTAAAGAAATTGCAATTGATGATTCTGTTTCAACAAACGGAGTATGTTTAACTGCAACTCAAATAACTGGTGACACCTTTAAGGTTCAAGCCGTTCATGTCACTTTAGAAAAAACAACTACTGGAGATCTAAAAAGTGGAGATAAGGTAAACCTTGAACTTGCCGTGCGTCCTATGGATAGAATGGGTGGCCACTTTGTACAAGGCCACGTAAATGGAATCGGAAAAATAACTAAAATTAACTCTCGCGGAAAAAACTTTGAGATCACTCTAACTGCTCCAAAGGATTTATCTCGCTATATGATTTCTGAGGGCTCAATTGCTCTTCACGGCATCAGTCTTACGATTTCAAAACTTACATCTAGTGATTTTTCAGTGTCAATAATACCCCATACTTGGGAAAATACGGTACTTCACACCAAAAAGGTTGGCGATACCGTTAATATTGAAGTAGATATGATGGCAAAATACCTAGAGAACTTTATGAAGTTTATGAAGCCTGGAACTGAGTCAGATGCAAAAAGCGACTTCAGTCTAGAAAAATGGGTAAAGGAACAATAGTGCTTAATACAATCAAAGAAGCTCTCAGCGATTTGGCCCATGGAAAAATGGTCATTGTTGTCGACGATGAAAATCGCGAAAATGAGGGTGACTTTATAATTCCAGCACAAGTGGCAACCCATAAAGACATTACCTTTATGGCCACTCACGGACGCGGATTAATCTGTGCGCCTATCACCAAAGAGGCTGCTACTAAACTAGAGCTTCCTCTGATGGTTACAACATCTGATCACTACGGAACAGCCTTCACAGTCTCTGTAGACGCCAAAGAATCTATCACGACAGGAATATCATCTAAAGATAGAGAAACAACTATAAGACTACTTGCAAGCCCAACTACAAAGCCCACAGACTTTGTTCGCCCTGGACACATCTTTCCACTAATTGCCAAAGACGGTGGAGTGATTCAAAGAGCCGGACATACAGAAGCTGCAGTTGATCTAGCAATTCTTTCTGGTTACTCACCTGCTGGGGTCATTTGTGAGATTTTAAATGAAGATGGGACCTGTGCTCGGCTGCCTGAGCTTCGAGTGATTGCAGACAAGTTTGATTTAAAACTCATCTCGATAGAAGATTTAATTAAATATAAAAAACAAATATTAATTTCAAATAAAGGAAATAGTTATGATGCAAACATTAGAGGGTAATCTAACTTTAAATAACCAAAGAGTGGCAATTGTATCCGGACGATTCAATGAGTTTATCGTATCTAAGCTGCACGATGGTGCTAAAGATTGTCTTACTCGCCATGGACTAAACCCAGATAATATCACTGAAGCATGGGTCCCTGGTGCATACGAATTACCACTTGCTGCTAAAAAGCTAGCAGAGACTGGAAAATTTGATGCAATCATTTGTCTTGGTTGTGTAATCCGTGGAGCGACAACTCATTATGACTACGTGTGTAACGAAGCGGCCAAGGGAATCTCTAAAGTAGGCCTAGATCACGGTCTTCCTGTTATGTTTGGAGTTCTTACAACTGAATCTATAGAGCAAGCTGTAGAGAGAGCTGGTACAAAAGCTGGAAATAAAGGCTGGGAAGTTGCGCTTGGCGCAATTGAGATGGTAAATCTTATGGGAAGAATTAAAGAGATATAAGATTTTCCTTGCATAAATAGTTAATTTTTAATAAATTCACTCTAAATTTTTAATCACAGTTATATGGAAGCAGGCATTAGCAGTGATCAATATAAACGTTTCTTGCTAACTAGTATAAAAGTACTAGGATTCAACAAAGGATAAAGAATGTCTAAGACAACAATGGGCGGTAAAAACGCTTTCAAAATCCAAAGAAGACTTGGTGTAGAACTTCCAGGGCTTGGAAAAGCTGGTGCATTAGAAAGAAGACCATATGGTCCAGGTATGCACGGAATGAAAAGAAAAAAACTTTCTGACTATACGATTCGTCTAATGGAAAAACAAAAAGTTAGATTTCACTACGGTGTTCGTGAAAAGCAACTAGTTAACCTAATCAAAAAATGTAAAAAAGATAAGAAAAGAGCATGGGTAGATACACTTATTATCTCTCTAGAGTCTCGTCTTGATAATGTAGTTTTCAGACTTAACTGGGCTCCATCAATCGCTGCTGCTAGACAAATGGTTTCTCACGGAGCTATCTCTGTTAACGGTAAGAAATGTGATATCGCTTCAGCGACAGTAAATGTTGATGATGTAATCACTATTTCAGATAAAGGTGCTAAGAGTGGTAACTACCTTCAAGCACAAGCAAGACCAAGACTTTCTGCTATCCCAGCATACCTTTCTAAGGAAGCTGAAGGTGAGAAGGAAAAAGCTAAGATCGTATCTGAGCCACTTCCAGAAGATATTCCATTCCCATTCGAAAAACGTCTAGTGATCGAGTACTACTGGAAAATCAAGTCTTAATTTTAAAGAATTATTGTTAAGAAATATAAGGGGCCTCATTATTGAGGCCCTTTTTTTTAGATATTAAATGGAATTGAAATACTTAAAAAGAATGTATCAACATCAACTGTTGCATCACCAGTTCCGTCGAAATCATCATACTCTAAATTACCAATTTCAAGATTTAAACTTACTAATGGAAGAAGTGAATAACCTATACCAAATTGAGTTCCAGAAACTTTTTCAAAAGTTCCACCATCTTCAACCTCGGCACTACCACCCACTACGATCTCTCCCCATACTCTAAAAAGAATTGGAAAATTATAACCAACAAAAACTCCGTAGTGAGATACATCTGCGTCGATATCAGTTGCTGAGTCATCAGAATAGTCAAACTCAAGCGATCCAGTTTTATAATTCAAACCTGCCATGAACCCAACCATTGAATATCCTAAACGTGCTCCCATGGAAGTTCCGCTGATATCACCATCCGAACCTTCATTATCAAAACTTGAATTCAAATGCATACCTGCGTATGGCTCAATTAAAAGACCTGCATGAGCAAAATTAAATGTAAAAACACTTAAGCAAATAATTAGAAATTTATTCATAATCCCTCCTTGGATTGTATATAAAAATATTAATATTTTATTTCAAAAGGAAGCCCAATTCCGAAATGAACTCTAGAAATATCCATTGTCTTATCTGAACCGGAAGTTTTTGTATCATACCCACTCCATCCTATTGTAGAATAGGTACAAAAAAGAGAAAGCTTGGGCACATCCTTGACCATTACTTTATAGCTGTAACCGACTTCGAATCCTACGACATCATTAAATATGCCTTCGTTATTAATGTTGGCACTTCCAAATGCTGTGACTTTACCAAAAACTTCATGAGGATTAAAACTTACCCCGCTTAGAAATGAAAACTTTTTAGAACTAAAACCATCTGTTTCATCGATACTCATAACTCTAAAATTTGAACTTTCTAAATCAACTCCGTAAAAAAGATACTCATGTCTATAAGCAATTTTTAATCCCGCTGTTATTCCCTGAATATTTGTTTTATTTTTTTTAAAAAGATTTGATTTCATCTCAGAAGTTACTGTATGTCCGAAATGGGGCTTTATGATAAAAGTTCCAGCATATAAGCTGGAACTAAATATTGATAAAAGAAAAAAATATTTAAACATTCTATTTTAGAGGTTTAAAGGAAGAGAAACAGAGAAAATATAAGCAGCTGTTTGAAAGTCAACATCTCTACCTAAAATTTCAGTTTCGTAATTTAAGTTTTGAACTTCTAAGTTTAAAGATACAAAAGGAAGTCCTGTAAAACCAATTCCAAGACTTGTTCCATCTTTAAAATCTATATCTTGGTTAAACCCACTAACATCAGCATCAAGGTCACTTGAAATAAAGTATTCAGCCCACGCCCTTAGAAGAATTGGTAAATCAACTCCTACAAATACAGATGTATTAGTAAATTCATAATCTCCAGCCGAGCCTTTTGAATAATCAACACCAGCAGAAACTAAAAGAAACTGATAACCCACACGTGCACCAATAGCTGTTAGGTTTTCATCATCATCATCTAATCTATTAACATCAGAAGTGGTTTTCATAAGACCCGTTCCAACATACGGATCAATTAAAAGATCAGCATGCGCCAAAGAACACATTAAAAATAAAATAGTAGTAAGCGAAAACTTTTTCATAGTCTCTCCAAATAATAAATGTTGTTACGAATCCATCTTTATTATAACAAATTTTGATTCATTAAAGAGTTTGATAGGAAAAATCTGCTACTTTTGGCTTTCAAGTTCATGAATATACGAGCGAAATTCTTTAAGTTTCAGTATACAACCCTTAATATAATCTTGGGATGTATTTAGATGCTCACTAACCTCTAGTTCAACGCTAGTGTCTTGTTCATTACTTTTCAATTTTTGAACTCTTCTTAAAGCTCCATCAATCACAGCAAGCTGATTAGAAATATCATGAATAAATTCTCTTTGTTTTTTATACTCGCTCATCAATTAATGATATCATTAGCCTATGCTTTAACAAAATAAAATAAGTGAGCTTATGTTTGATATCATTTTATTAATTTCTTGTGGCCTTGGCGTTGGCTTCGTTAGTTCATTTTTTGGAATAGGTGGTGGAGCAATAATTATCCCTGTTCTATTCTCTCTTTTTCCCAACCTTCCCGCTCAAGCTCTTTTACCTGTTTCCCTTGGAATGATATTTTTCAACACAATCATCAATCTCTTTTTATTTAAAAAACAAAGCCTACTTCCTTCAAAAAAGACATTTATAATTCTATTTGCTGGATGCCTAATTGGCGCTCTATCTGGTTCTAGTATCTTGTACCTAATTGATAGCTTAATGATTAAAAAGATTTTTGCCATCACGCTAATTGTTGTATCTATAAAGACCTTTCTATCAAAGGAGAAAACTAGCTCTGACACTCTCACAGAGCCTCCTATAACTCTTTTCCTAACAGGATTAGCCGGTGCATTTCTAAGCGCTATAACAGGCCTTGGAGGTGGCATTATCTATGTCCCAATATTTATGAGTGTTATAAAAATGCCACTTAAATACATATCTCCTTTTTCAAATACAGCGATGCTATTTGCCTCATCACTAGGCCTTCTACCTCACCTTTTTAAGCCTCTAGATTTAACCTCTATAGAACTAAATGAGTTTTATAAGATGTTTTACATTGGACACGTGAATTTTCTGTTTATTTTTATCATGCTAATAGGGGCATCACTTAGCTCAAGACTTGGAAGTAATCTAAACTCAAAGGTCAGCTTTAACCACAAGAAGATCGCACTTGGAATGTTACTTTTGGTATTTTCACTAAAAACATTTGTAAGCTAAGGAGAAGAGCTTATCGCCCTTCTCCCCAACTAAATTTGTTACTACATAATGGGAATGTGTAAGTAATATTTACCACACCAAATTTATGTTTGCAATGCCAAACTTATGTTTTACAATAAAAACTCAGGAGGAATTATGATAATTCAAAATTCAATGAAACTACTAAGTGACATCAGTGAGATAGAGCAAACAATAAGTCGTATAGAAAAGTATATTGAGCTCAATAATATTGAAGTTAATATCGAAGGATTACTTAGAGAGGCCATTGCTAATTCCGAGCGATAGAATACACTACAGAGCTTAAATTCCCGATATAATATCAATTCCCGATTTAATGAAAAAAACCTTTTGCAATTAGCCAAGAATCCCTTAAAATTAAGTAAGCTTAAGAAATATCACACACGATAATTTCTTTTGTTCAAAAGGATTTTGAACAGAAGAAATCCTTTTAAGTTTCCCACCTAAAATTAATTTCTAACACTATTTTACAAAAAGTAAGAATCTATATTTATTCTTTCTTTTCTAATTTGGTATTTAAACTTATCAACATTTTAAAATGTCAAATATTGCTCCTAAATAGCTATTGGAGAGGCTCTTGTGTAAACAAGAAACACTTATCCACATTTATTTTTGTGGATAAATATTAACATTTGTGAAGCTAAAACACCTTAATTTAACTAAATTTGCTGTTAGAACTAAAAAAAACTTACACTCTATTGGCAGATAAAAGACCTATTGATTAAATCTATTACACACAATTGGGAAAGACTATAGAGAGAGAAGCTATAGCGAGACACAACACAAGGAGAGAACGATGGGTACTTCAAGAAGAATGAATGGTCATCTATCAACGAAACACCTAGCCGAACTTAAAGACAAAGTTATGGCCGAAGTTGAAAGAATCGAAAACAAATTATTATCTGAACAATTAATGGTAGTGAATCAAACATCTGGTGATGAGGTTGACTCAGCAAATGATGAAATCATCAAGCACGCAGAACTTAGATTTGCGACAAGAGAATCACTTTACTTAAAGAAACTAAAAAAGACACAAAAACATATGGACTCAGAGGAATATGGATTATGTGATGACTGTGGATCAGCTATCTCATTTCAAAGACTCAAGGCAAGGCCCACGAGTACAATGTGCATTACGTGCAAAGAAGAATCAGAAAGAGATGAGCTTCAAAGCTTTCACGGGAGACAGTCAAAATCTCTTGGGAAAACAATAAGCCTTTCAAAATAAGGACCTCACTAGAGGCTTCATACATTAAACAAGTCGAAAAGGGAGACAGGATGTTCTCCCTTTATTGTTATTTCAAAAAATAAACCAATATAAGTCCCGCTAATATTGAAATCAGTAAACTCTTTGTCTTAAAGCTAACCCCTATTGCAAATAGCATTGCGAGTACTCTTTCTTTACCCAGAAGAGCTTCACTACTTCCTTGATAAAAGAAGGTCATAGGAGCAAACATAGCAGGAAATACGGCAGCAGGAATATAACTAAAAAGCTTTTGTGACTTTTCAGAAAGTTTTAAATGCTTTCCAAAAAATATAAAAGACATTCTAATAAGTAGTGTCCCAATTCCAAGTGGAATAATCGTTCCCCAAAAATACGAATTACCCATCTACCACTTCACTTTTTTGTTTTGGATCTTTATTAATAAAAATACTTGCTACAATAATACAGATTGCCACCGTAACAATTAGTCCCAGGTTAAATGGAAGTTTATAAAAACAAATCGATAAAACCATTGAGATACAGGCAACAGCAATATGCTTAGCGCTCCTTAGAGTTGGTATCGTCAAAGCCATAAAACTTAAAGGAACTGCAAAATCTAAAGATATTTCACTTGGGACAATATTTCCAAAAACAAAACCTAAAACAACACATAAGTGCCAGCATACGGCCATAAAGAGGCTTGCACCAACACAGAAATATATAACATCATTCTTAGAAGAGAATTCATCTTCATGTGTAGTCATTACTGCATAGGATTGATCCGTCAAAAGGTAGGACATCATAAGTTTAAACAGGTTTGGAAGTTTTTTAAAGTAAGGTGAACTCGCAGCACTGTAAAGAGCAAAACGCAGATTGATAATTAAGCCCGTTAAAATAATGATTAAGCTTTCACTATTTTTTCCCATAAGGTCTAGGCTTGCAAGCTGTGAAGCACCAGCAAAAACTACGGTGTTTAGTCCCATCGTTTCAAAGAAGCTAAGGCCATTAGTCGCGGCAGTAGATCCCATGATTACTCCAAAAGGAATAAGACCAGGGATAATAGGCAACATGGCTTTTACACCATAAAGCGCTAAATCTTTCTTAGCTTTCACTTACTCGAACTCTCCAGCCCCTTGCAGAACCGTCATAAAGTTCAATTCCAAGAGCCTCTAACTCTTGTCTTATTGAATCTGCTTCATCCCAGTTTTTATCAGTACGTGCTTGATTTCTTTTTTGAACAAGTGTCTCAACTTTTTCTTTATCAATATCTCGAAGTCTAATAAGCATATCATCAAGTTCAGATAGAATTGTTTTAGGGTTCTCATAAAAAAGAGCACTCATTTTTCCATACTTTTCAATCCAAGCTAAAAAGGCCTCTGAATTACCCTTATGAACAACATTTCTTTTGGCTTTATTGGCAAACCCAAGGGCGTTAAAAGTACGAACGGCCTCAAAAACATACGAAATAAAGTCTGCTGTATTAAAGTCATCATTAAGAGATTTTTTTATTTTATTATCAAATTGCTCTAACTTTTTTACGAAGCCCGCATCTGCATTTGATTTATCAGCAACTTGCTCAACTGTTTCTTTAGCGAGTAAAATTGCAGAATAAATTCTATTTAAAGCCGATACAGCTTGAAGAATCTTTTCGTTACTTACACTTAATACCGATCTATAATGAGCACTTAAAAATACATACTTTAAAATCTCAGGATGATACTCGTCCATAAATGCTCTACCAGAAATAATATTTCCAAGAGACTTACTCATTTTTTCATCACCCATATTAATAAAGTTATTATGTATCCAGTAATTACAATATGTTTTATCCGAACATCCCTCACCTTGAGCAATTTCACATTCGTGATGTGGAAAGATTAAGTCAATTCCACCACCGTGAATATCAATAGTATCCCCCAAAAGAGACTTGATCATAGCCGAACACTCAATATGCCAACCAGGTCTTCCTTCACCCCAAGGTGAATTCCATCTAGGCTCACCTGGTTTTGATGGTTTCCAGAGTACAAAGTCTGCAGGATGACGTTTTTTTTCATCAATCTCCACTCTTTGTCCTGCTTGAAGATCTTCTAGTTTATTTTTAGAAAGTTTTCCATAATCATCAAAAGTTTTAATTTCGAAAAAGACTTCGCCATCAACTTCGTAAGCTTTTCCTTTTGCAATTAACTCTTTGACGATATTTATAATTGAATCCATATACTCAGAAACTCTAGGGTTATGCGTATGGGCGCGAAGACCTAATCGATTAAAATCTTTTTCAAACTCTTGGATATATCTTTCACTAATAACCGAAGACTCAACACCTTCATCAATTGCCTTATTAATAATCTTGTCATCAATATCTGTATAATTATAAACAAAATTCACATCGTAACCAATAAACTCCATCCAATTTCTCATCAAATTAAAAGTTATTGGTCCTCTAAAATTTCCAATATGAAGAAGGTCATAAACAGTTGGTCCACATAGATACAGTTTCACTTTATCTTCTTCAATTGAAACAAATTTTTCTTTTTTATTAGTTAGCGTATTATAAACAACTAGTGCCACTTAAAGCTCCTCTTAACTACGTCTTTATCTTCTGGTCTTGCTAGCACAACAATATACTCTTCTATATTATCGTCTTGAACATTAATTTTATAATGGCCTTGGATAATCACTGGTAATTGATCATTTTCCCAAAGCTCTTTTTTTGTTTTCAAAAATCTATCTTTTACATCTTTATCTTGCTTGATCATAAATAGTTCTTCCCACTCACTTTCAAGAAACAAGTCTAAATATTTTCTTCCAACAAGTATCTCTCCTTGCTTTGAAAGACATTGTTCGCAAAGTGGCTCTAATGAAATAGAACATTTTCCATTGGAGTATACATCTGGATGATCATTACAATAAACTGAATTAATTTGTGATTTATCTACGCCTTTACTTCTTAGGGCTTCAAGGATCTCAGGAGAAACTTTTCTTTTTTCTACTTTTGTCTTTTGTTTATCAGTTTGACTATCTACTTTTGAAGAGTCTGTATTCTGACTTATATTTACTTGAGATTCTTTAATTTTTAAAAATCGATTACCTAAAATGGCAAGAACAACAATTAGAATGAACAATAAGAGAATTAAAACGATTAGAAGGCTTATGATCATTGTATTCATAATTAGAACTCAATTTCTACTTGGTAGCCTTGATGCTTTCTTATGTTAAGAACTCCATGCTCAAAAATAAAGTACTGTCCCTTTATTCCCATAAGCTTACCAGAGATATGTGGAGTTTTATCAAAGCTTAGTGTTGTAACTTTTGTAGGATAAACTTCCACAGGGTAATTAAATTCATATAATTTTTCATCTAAGACTTCTGCTTCGTATTTTTTTATTAAGTCTTTAAAGTCAGTTAAAACTTTTTTTCTAGTCTCACTTAAGTTAAGTTCAGAAATTTCATTTTTTAGCATTTTACGCCAATTAGTTTTATCTCCAAGTTTCTTTGCAATTTCTACTTCTAGGAGACCACTTGTATACCTGTCTTTCACTTTGAAAAGTGGAAGAGCAAAACTTGCTCCTTGGTCCATCCATCTTGTTGGAACCTGTGTTTGCCGAGTAATACCAACTTTTAACTCACTTGAATTAGCGATGTAGATAATATGGGGCTTCATGCAATGCTCTTCTCCCCATTTAGGATCTCTACATGTCCCAACTGAGTAATGGCAAAGTTCTGGTTTGAAAATACATTGGTCACACTCTGGTCGAGTAATAAAAGATTCCCAACTATAGCCTTGGCCAAAGGATTTCTTTATTTGACGTCCAGTATCCACACAGTGGATTACTCCATCAAACTTCAAGCTAATTTCTTTGCCAATAAGGGGATTCAACTCAATGCTTTCTTGAGCAAAATCAAGAGCATAGTGAACGTTATTATCAATGTGTTGTGTTTTGAGTTTTCTTAAATTTCCGGTCTTCATCTAGAAGATAGTATCAGCTCGCAATCCATTTTGTACACCTTTATAGATCACTGCTGCTGCATTATGACTATGAAGGGACTCAATATGTTCAAGTTGTACTAACCAATCAAGAATTGTTGACTCTGCGTTAAAAGCTTTGAAAATTCTTTTCGTTGCATGCTCAACAAACATTGGGTGTGCACCGTTTAAAATTGCAAATGCCTGCTCATCAAGTCTTTTTACCAAACTTTGCGTCTCAGTCGGAATTGCCGATCGAATAAGAGCAATTAAATCTTCAAGGTGAAATTCTTTAGATGCATCTATTTTTATTTTTGCCGTAAGTTTAGATCTTTGAGAGTGAGGAACACCAATTCCAGAACCTTCTTTAGTCTTACCCTGTGCATATTCTCTTTCATACTGCTTGGCCATTGATAGTGAACAAGGACAAGTTGAAGAGTATAAATAGTCTATTGAAACAAATAATTCAAATCCTCTTTCATTAGACTCATGAGCTTCAAATTCTACAGGATAGTATTGCCATCCCCAATTATCACTTTTAAGTGACTTCTGTTTTAGAGGAAAGTTAAACTTTAATCTTAAAAAAGATTTCTCTATCAGATCTTTATCGGTCTCATCTCTTAATTCATCTCTATAACGATTCATTATCGACTTAAAGAATGTGCTACTAATTGGAGATTCTAATGATGTCTGTTGTAAAATAGTACAAAGACGACTCATACTAACGCCGTTTTTATTAGCATTAAGACTTACATACATAGAAGCTGTTGCGTCGTGAGATCTTGTCTCACCCGCTTTATTAACTAACTCTATAGGTAGTCTAAAGTTATTAATTCCTACTTTTGGAATCGCAATAAGGTCTTCAGTTGGTAATTTTTGGAAATCATTAAGACCTGAGTCGTCTTTGAGGTCACAAGAAATTATATCTTCTACTACTTTGTTTTTTAAGCCATTTGTTTCTTTAAAAGATTGTTCAATCATACATACTCCGTGTTCACGATTTTTGCCTTTCGCATAATATCGATCAATTAGAGAGGACTATGTAACATAGTTTTTCCAAGAGTGTAAAATTAAACGTATCTTTTTAAGGTTTGTAGTATTAAGATTTAGAAATATTGCATTTTTTTGTGCACAGCAAGGCAAAAAGAGATACTACCGTGAAAAAACTATTTATATTCTTCATAAAAGCATATCAGTACTTAATCTCTCCATTAACAGGACCAAGCTGTAGGTTTCACCCAACATGTTCAAGCTATGCCGTCGAAGCGTTCGATAAGTTACCGCTTCATAAGGCAATCCTTAAAAGTGCTTACCGAATACTAAGGTGCCATCCATTTTCCAGTGGTGGTTATGATCCAGTGATTAAGGAAATAAAGACCGATATCTCCTCTTCCATAAAAAACTGTCAAAAAGATAATGTGAATAATTCACACTCAGAATAAGACAAAATGATAAGGAAACAAAAGCCGAAAAGTATTGATCAAAAAATATTGCTCCTGAATATATAACTGCAACACTAATGACAAGAATTGAATAGAACTTTAAAAATGATCTTTTGGGATTTAATTGCCAACTCATCACAAGGTACTGGCTATTATGAAATAAATGAAGTCCAAGCCAACCTAAAATAAAGGTTTTCAAATTAATTGTCATAACTGCTGTTAAGCTTAGATAAATAAAAGTGTATTTACTAATTGATCTATATCTAAAAATAAAATACATAAAGACAAACGCTCCACTGATTCCACAGATAGTAACTAAGACTGATGGAAGAGTTGGAGAGAAGACTTTGTATCCCAAAAATGTATGCCCTATTCGCCAAAAAAAGATTAATGAAAAAATATAGAAAAGATGGAATAAAATAGAGTCATACTTATTCCACATTTTTGATTTTAGTTTTGATATTCCAAAATTCTGTCTCATATAGTGAAAAAATTGGGAATAGAAATAAATATTGATCAATAAAACAAAATCATAAAAATACACAACACCAATATTAAAAATTAAAAATAAAACAATAACAAAGAAAGCCTTTATTTTATTTTTTGGATTTGAAAAGTAGCTTCTGGAATAGGTAGCAAAGGTATGCGGGTAAGATAAAAGCCAAAGATTTGCTAAAAATATATATTGAACTATCTCAGGCTTGAAGAACCATGCACATATACTTAAAAGAAAAAGAAAGCTTGGGACAAAGAGCATTAGCTCATTGGCATGCCAGGACCATGATACTGTTGTTGATTAGTATTATTGTTCATTGGCATAATAGTATTCCATCCATTTCCACCTTGATTACAAGTTGGACAATTATTATACCAACTAGGTGCATATGGTGATTGATTATGTGGTCTAAAGTACTGAGGAGTTGGTCCCCAAAAAGAATGGTATTGAAGTTGAGGATAGTAATAGACAGGTCTATTATAACCCCAAGGAGCTCCATAATAATTTTGATTGGCCATACATGAAGTTCCACAGCCACCAGGAATCATTGCAATTGAAAAGGCTTGAGTAGAAAAAAGTCCAACTCCAGCAATGATAGCAATATAAACAGTAATTTTTTTCCAATAATTAATTGCAATACTAAATGCAATTACTGCAATTGTAGACATCTGTGAAATGAGTCCTGTTTCAACGCTAAAAGATAAAGATGGAAAAACCATTATTGCACCCTCCAAAGTGAATTCCTAAATAGATTTTATACTAATTTTTCTTAGATTAAAATCCAAAGAAATTTTATCCCCTTCTTTGATATGTTCTAAGACCTCCCAAGATAGCCCACCTACAAGGCTTATAGACTTTTCTGCACAGTATAGAGCAGGATGGGCAAGGATAGAATCATAACTAGTTAAAATTAGTCTATAGTCCTCATTTTTAATTTGAGAAACATCTAGCTGTCTTGTTATCAGAACATTTCTGTCAACTACTATTTCAAACTTCCCCTCACCTATAAAAATCTCTTTTTGATCATCAAAGAACGAATTTATATTCCAAGATTTTATCTCTAGAGTTTTTGTGCTTATATTCAAATGGGCCTTGGCCATTTTTCCAATATGACCTCTGCCTTTTAAGTTTAAAAAGTTTTCAAAGGAATTTATGCAGCGACATGAAATACCTACCGCCAAATACCAGGCATTTACCCCAGATACGTTGAACGATGGTTTAGCTTTTTTAGAAACTTTATCTCCTCCTTTCGTACTAAAAGCAGATGGATTGGCTGCAGGAAAAGGTGTGGTGATTCCAGATAATTTAGAAGATGCAAAACAGGAACTTACTGAAATGCTTGCCAATTCAAAATTTGGAGCTGCCAGCCAAGAAGTTGTAATTGAAGAGTTTTTGGATGGGATAGAGTTGTCAGTTTTTGTGTTGACGGACGGAAACTCATACAAGGTTTTACCCACAGCTAAGGATTATAAAAGAATAGGAGAAGGAGACAAAGGACTTAATACCGGAGGAATGGGAGCAGTTTCTCCTGTACCATTTGCAGATGACGAATTCTTGAAAAAAGTTGAGGAGAGAATTGTAAAACCATCAATTGAAGGATTGAAAAAAGACAACATAGATTTTGTTGGGTTCTTATTTATTGGATTAAT
>CAKZJW010000147.1 GCA_937120495.1 uncultured Oligoflexia bacterium | reverse complement strand
ATTTAATCTTCGCAAACCCCTTACCATTAACGTAAATTGAAGTATCTTTGAAAAGTTTTGTACTTTTTTTAAGCTTCTTCGCTGTTTTTGCCCCAGGCAGGAGATAAGAGACATCGCCTTTGACTATTTTAGCCTGAGCTATATGCGTTGAAGCATAGCTCGATAGAGAAATAAGACTAAAACTAAGAGCGATAAGTATTAAATTTTTCATACTAAAAGAATAACAAATTATTGATTAATTCCAAGCTCGAAAAAACTGTAATTTTAACGGTTTGCATTATTGGCTCTCGATTCTAAGTTTGCTAAAATTCCACACAAAAAGAGGATGGTATATGCTTTATAAAGCAAAAGATAAAATTACAAAATCATATGATGTTATAGTCCATTAGTGTTAATGCTCAAGTTTCAAAGGTGGCGATGGAGGCAAGTGTTCCTTTAGTAGTAAAGACTATACTCCAGACTCAATCTATCTTGATCAAAGTCTTTAGAGAAGTTTAAAGAATAAGATTCACTTTCTTTGTTGAATTTTAATTTTGAATCAACTCTCCCGTAGAGTATATTTTCATCTATAAAGTTATCTAAATATAGCTCTGAAATAAAGTCGAGAGATCCCTCTTTTAATTCTTTTAGAATCCACTTATATCCTAAGTTTACGCCTGGATGAATTGTCGCCATTTTTTCTGTTTTATAAGAACTGATTGTTAAAAGAGCAAAAATATCTTGAGATAAGATTATTTTTTTTACACCAACTCCCCCAAGAAGCTTTGAAAACTTTAAATCGTCTTTATCATAATAACTAAGAGATGCTCGCCACGAGATTTGAGGGAGCTCAAAATAGAAATTCTGCAATGAAAGAATATCTACGACATCAATATTAAAGTTTTGTTTTTCTTTATTTTTTTCTATTTTAAAATCAAAAAATTTTATATGAGAAGATTCTGGGTTTCCCAAACGAGAATCAAAAAAATCATGAAATCCATAACGATTTTGAAGCCATAAATGATCCTTCCCTCCACCAACAGAAACCTTAGATAACTTATGTCCGCGATTTGGTCTTTGATAAAAAATGTTTATTTTCTTCTTATTCAAAGAATCATCTACTAGTTCAGCCCTTCTTGTTAAGGTTAGAATCATAAGTTTTTTTGAAATTGCATCTAGGTTTCCACCTTTTTGATAATTTTTCCATTTCCAATAATCAATCAATGTATCTAAGACATCAATATCAACAACCTGATTCAGCTCATGAATATCAGATTTTCCCTTTTTAAATTTTTCTTTTTGCTTCGAAGAGAACTGTACGAAGCTATTTTCAATTTTTCTTTTTATCGATGGAACGTTCTGAAAGACAGGAGAATTATACTCCTGAACGATTTCTCTCAAAGTAACCTGAGGAACAACAAAAAGGTCATTTTTCGAGCGATAATTATAATTGGGTCTAATGACTTCAAGATGCCTAAGAAGTGAAGTTGAACAGTTTTCATCAAAAAAGTAATATTCAAAAGCACCTGTAATTGAAATTTCCCAAGAGTGCTTTAAAAATAATTCCTTTTCATCTTCAGTAAGCTTTAGCTTATATTCCCATATATCACGACTTTCAGAGTTATTATAAAGTCCAACATTTATATAATGAGGCTTTATTTCTAAAAAAGAATAATATCCTCCAGCAATTCCTTTGTAGGTATAAGCCAGAGCACTATCATTTGGATTCGTTCTCGCTTGATAGGAAAATGAATATCCCAAAAGCTCTTTTGTTCCCTGCTCTCTACCTTTTGATTTTCGATCCATTCTAAAAAAAGTATGACCAAACATTGAAGCTGGATTGTTTGGATAAGCCGATGTAAAAACAAGATATAAATCACCTGCATCTAAACCAGAAAACCATTCTTCAAAGGCTTTACACTTTGAGGGCTTAAAAAGTGTTGGCCACTTTCTCAAAAGAAGAGTCTTTCTTCCCATAAACACACACTCAGCAAGCTCTCCACTTCTGTGTTTTTCTTTATTTTTGAATGCATTAATTGTTGCTTTTAATTCTAAATGACTATTCCAATTTTTCTTTGCTGATAAAAAAAATGGCTTATCTTGAACAAAAGATTCGCTCATTTGATTCTTATTTTTGATATAAAGAATTTTATTCCATTGATTTGTTTTTGAGTATTCAAGTATCTCACTTGAAGTTTGAGCAAACGAGATACTAGAACTTAATATATATAAAAGTATTAAACTGCGAAACAAGCTTTAAACAATTCTTGATCAGTTAAAATCGTCTTATAAGTTTCTTTTACCAACTCTTCTGGTTTTACTTCATTAAAATTAAAAAGCTTTTTGAAATTTGATTTCATTTTATTTTTAAATCTTTTTGAATGAACACCATGACATCCCATAAGCTCAGAATAAGCCGTTAGGAATTCCCCTTCACCTTTAGCTGTATCTGCCGCAATTTCAAAATAGTTGTCCGTTGCAAATTTCAAATCTTCAACTTCATTTTTTACAATCGAGTGCTTTGAACATTTTGATGTACCAAATGTCATCCCCAAAGTTACCGTTGGAGCCAAGATTCCATTTGTCGTTCCACGAATAGAAGATGATAAAAGTGAATTCTTCTTTGCAATATACCAACCTGGACCACAACCAGAAGAACTATCCCCTGCAAATGCACCAAGAGTAAAACCTAAAACTAAGATACTAATTAAAAACTTCATTAACCTGCCTCCTTGTAAGCTAGTCTTTATTTTACAGTAATTCATTTTTCGATCCAATTAAAAAAATTATTTATCGAAAATGACGTTCCCGAGTAAAACACTCTCTTAAAAATGATCAAAATCATGAATACACCTTAGAGTTTTCAACGTATTATAGATTCAGACAAGATATTAAGGAGCAAAAGTGAAACAAAAGATTCCATTTTTAATCGCTATTACGGGAATGATTGCCGGTGTTTTTATCTCTATCCTTTTTGGAGTAAATGAATCTATTTTTAAAGATAAGATTGCAAAGGATCTTAAACTCAATAAAAAAGTCATGAGTATTATCGATCCAGTGAAAAAAGAAGCTAAAATCAAAAAAGAAAAAAGTAAAAATTGGCGCTACTATCAAAGATTTCACTTTCACTCTACTGCGATAAGTACAATGTCTTTGAGCTGTTTAATTCTTCTGAGCTTCTCACTGGCTCCTGCACTTATAAAACTTGTCGCTTCGTATATGATCTCTTTTGGTGGGTTTCTTTATCCTTTTGTATGGTTATTTTCAGCAATGTACGGACCAATTATGGGACGCTCAGCTGCCAAAGAGAATTTTGCTCTCTTTGGGTATATGGGTGGTGTATTTCTTATTGGGCTTATAATTGCACTTGTTCTTTTAATAAAATATCCAATCAAGTGGCCAAATAATAAACATTAAAAGTAAAAAGTTCTACCTTCTTAATCGAGATTTATTAAATCTAGAAGCTGGAACTTTTGTCTTTATATCAATTTTATCTACATAGTATTCAGTTCCCCCACCTGTAGATAATAGATCTTTAAAAAACATTACTTTTGGATACCATCGCTTATTCCCAACTTTCATAATTTCTCTAATTTCCATGCGCTTTAGAGTCTTTCCCCCCTTGGCAAGCATCTCCTGTTTAATAGGAAGCCATTTTTTTGTATCAACCCAAATCTTTTGCTTATGATAAGGAACGTCTTTTCTTGTTGCTGTTAAATTTAAAATTTTACAATTAAACTCTCCAATCTTTTCATCTCCAACAATCTCAGCTGTATAATCCTCGGCCATTGAATCATTTCCCATTGTATCTTCATAAGAAAGGTCAGACCCCGCAACTGATTGCTTAAGTAAATGCCCAGAAATAACAATCGTTCTATCATGAGGCTCAGGAGTATATGTCCAAAGTTTATCAGAAACTTTTAACATCTTTTTTCCCTTCTCTCTTGCTGGACTTAGGTATTCAGAAAAAGATTTATTTTTTCCAAGAACCCATGATTTCATTTTAATTG
>CAKZJW010000146.1 GCA_937120495.1 uncultured Oligoflexia bacterium | reverse complement strand
TACACCATATGAAAACATTGAAGATGCAATTGAAATCGCAAATATCTCTGACTATGGTCTTGCTGCAAGTGTCTTTACTTCGGATCAAGATATTTACAAATTGGCACTAAGAGATATTGATGCCGGGATAATCAATCTTAATAGATCAACTGTTGGAGCAAGCTCTCGACTGCCTTTTGGTGGTGTTAAAAATTCAGGTAATCATCACCCAGCAGCTGTTAGTATGGTAGATCATACCGTTTCAACTGTTGCAAGTCTTGAAACTCAAGACAATAGTTCAACACTTGATAGTGTTAAGGGACTTAGAGATTAATATAAGTCTTAAAAAGGAAAATTTTTTAGTTTTTCTACTTGCGGGAATTCAATTTTCTCATATTGTAGACTTTGTGGTTTTAATGCCACTTGGTCCTGTTCTCATGAGGACTTTATCTATAAGCCCACTACAGTTTGGAACCTTGGTCTCCTCTTACAATATCAGTGCCGCTGTCACGGGTCTTTTATACGGAATTATCGCTGATAAATATGACCGAAAGTTTATGCTTCAAATTAGTTTTGTTGGCTTTATTATAGGCACTATTGCCTGCGGCCTTGCAAAAAATTATGAAAGCTTAATTATCGCAAGAATTATCGCTGGTGGCTTTGGAGGGACTCTTACGGCCGTAGTACTAGCTATGGTATCCGATATTGTGCCTTTTCAAAGAAGAGGTAATGCTATGGGAATAGTCATGTCATCTTTTAGTATTGCAAGTGTTCTAGGAGTACCTATTGGTCTTTATATAGCTGAAAAATTCAACTGGCACTTCACCTTCTTTTTCATCGCTGCCTTTTCAAGCGTTATACTAATTGTAAGTTCAATTTCATTTCCAAAAATAACGAAACATATTAAAGAAATAAATCCAAAAGAGAGCCTAACAAGATTATTCTCTCTTTTATTTAAAAAGGATTACCTAAAGTCCTACGGACTCGTTTTCTTTAATGTTTTTTCTATCTTTACACTCATTCCCTACCTCTCTCCCTTCTCAGTAAAAAACCTTGGTATCGCTGAGACAGACTTAAAGTATATGTACTTTGTCGGTGGATGTTTTACTGTAGTCACATCGAGACTTATTGGTCTTTTAACTGACCGCTTTGGAGCTTTTAAGGTAATGATGGGTCTTATTTTCACATCAACGATACCTATTTATCTTTTTACCACTTCAACAAAAGTGAGTTTTGTCTTTTTTATAGCAATTTCAACTTTCTTTATGACTATGATTTCAGGTCGTATGATTCCACTGATGACAATGGTTTCAGATATTGCAGACTCTGATGACAGGGGTACTTTTATGGGTCTACTTAACTCAATACGTTCTCTTGGATCTGCACTTGCAACAGTATTTGCAGGATTTTTTATCGTGGAAACAAGCTCAGGGAAACTTGCGGGCTTTGATATGATGGGATATTTTTCAATCGGTGTTGGCCTAGCTCTCACCTTTGGTTGTTCTCATATATATAAAATTTTACTAAGGGTTCAAAGTCAAAGAAAAACAGCTTAAACTTGATTCCATTGAATATCGCTACGATACCCGTTCAGTAAAGGGTGTATCGAATATCAGCTTTGAAGTTCATCAAGGAGAATGTTTAGGTCTAATTGGCCCATCTGGGTCAGGAAAGTCTACAACCCTAAAACTTATTGCTTCTATCTTAGCTCCACAAAAAGGTGAGATCAGTTTTATAAAAGATCATACTCTTTGTTATGTTCCTCAGATGACGGAGCTTGATCATGATAAAACTGTATTCGAAATACTTACGGAAGAGCTATCCCATATAGAATCCCCTGAAAAAAGAGAAAACCAAGCCCGCTCAACTCTCGATCTTCTAAATATTACAAATGAGATTCACTCAAAAATCAAAGAAATTTCTGGGGGACAAAAACAAAGAGTTATAATTGCAAAGGCGATGGTTTTAAACCCAACTGTTATTCTTTTGGATGAACCTTTTGGACATCTTGATGAGAAGCTTCGTTTCTCCCTTATGAATGAGCTCTTTTCTCTTTTCAAAGAAAATAATATTACGACCATATGGGTAACACACGAAACAAAAGAGGCCCTTGCCTTCTCTGATCGTATAGCTGTTTTAAATCACGGAAGCCTTATTCAAATTGATTCATCAAAAAACATTTACGAAAAGCCTAATTCTTTGTTTACGGCTCAATTTATTGGAAGAACAAATATTATCAGTACAAAAGCAATCTCAATTGAGGGTTCAGAAATAGTCACGAAGGTGTTTTCAAGGGATATAAGAATTCCAATGCCTTCAAATAATTTCAAGCTTAAGGATCATATGGATTTAATCCTCCTTATAAAACCAGAAATCATTACTATTGATGAGAAAGGGCGTTTTAAAGCGAAGATTGAAAAACAAATCTATCAAGGAGATTGTTTTTTAACTCAAATAAAAATTGCAAACGACATAAAGATTTGGACCTACTCCTCCTCAGATAAGAAATATACGATAGGACAAAAAGTTGCATTTAATATTAACTTAGATAAGGTTCATTGTTTAAACGAACTATAGAGATTTAGATATGAGTGGAAATACTTTTGGAAATATTTTTAAGGTTACAAGCTTTGGCGAATCCCATGGAGAAGCAATGGGTGTTGTAATCGATGGAATGCCTCCCAATATAGAAGTTGATACAAATGCACTACAACAAGAGCTTGATAGAAGAAGACCGGGTGCTTTTAAATTTGCCACTTCCAGAAACGAGCCCGATAAAGCGATTATTCTTTCAGGTGTTTTCCAAAATAAAACGCTTGGCACTCCAATTGCTGTTATCATAAAAAATACAAATCAAAAAAGTGAAGACTATAAAGAGATCAAATCTAATCCTCGAGTTGGCCATGCAGACCAAACAACCTTAGATAAATTTGGAATAAAAGATCATAGAGGCGGAGGCCGTGCATCCGGACGAGAAACAGTAAGCCGTGTTATTGCTGGATATTTTGCTGGACTTATAATTCCTACAATTAAAGTACATGCTCTTATTACTCAAATCGGAGAGCTTAGAGAGCTTAATGGTATCGATAAGGAAGTAGAAAATTATCTATTTAAATTAAAAACTGAAGGAGAATCAGCTGGTGGAGAAGTGGCCGTTTCAATAAAGAATGTTCCAAAAGGTCTTGGTGATCCTTGCTTTGATAAACTTAAAGCGACTTTATCTCATGCTCTTTTAAGTATTGGCTCTTGCATGGGGATTTCCTTTGGGATTGGTGAAGAATTTAAAAGCAAACTTGGAAGTGAAATATCAACAGATAGAGAAAACTTTGGAGGTATTGAAGGTGGAATTTCAAATGGAGAAGAAATCTGTTTAAAGCTAATATTCAAAGCTCCTTCTACTGTTGGTAAGAATGCCAAAGAAGGAAGACACGACCCCTGTATTCTACCAAGAGTCGTGCCTGTTATTGAATCAATGATTAAAATTACTTTATGTGATCACTATCTTATGCAAAAAACTTTATTGAGATAGTAATTTCTTTAACTCAGATTTCTTATCATTAGAAATCATATCTTTCTTTCTTTGATACTCTAGAGATTTCACTTTTTTAGAATCAACTTTCGAAGGATTTATCTTCTCTAAGATCAAATCTAAATTTCTAAAATAAGCCTTAGTAACAATTTTAAATAAGCTATCACCATCATCTCTTTTAAGATCTCTTTGCATCTTCTTAGCGCTATCAAGAAGCATCATATTCTTAGCAATATTATCACTGCTTACCTTCTTAGGCTTTGAGTTAGAGTTTGAATTACTCGCTCTACCAGAATAGCCTCCACCGTAACCTTGTCCACCATAGCTTGGAACCTTTGGAGGAACATAAGCTGCATACATATTTTTAGATTTATCAGTTTCTTTTTTCTTATTACTATCTTTTGCGATTGTTGGTGCCGCTTTTAAGCCTTGTCTTAAGCTCTTAGACATATTATCAATAGGACGTCCAAATTTTTGCATAAAGCTACTTTGAGCTTGTTGTTTTATTTTAGCTCTTTTAGTATTTCCAACAGTCTTTTTATAATGCTCAGCTTTAGCATGTAATTTCTTCGCTCTTATTGCCTTATTAATACCTGCTCTAAATGCTGTACTTTCAGAAGAGTTAAATCCTTGTGGGATAATCGGTTTACCACCATCTCCAATATAAGCATCGACGCCCTGGCCTGTTTGAAAGTTAAGAAGAGCAAATTTTTGGTTAAATTCTTTTGAATATTTTGCGTTCTTACTTCTTCCTTGTGATGCACCAGCACCTTTATCATACTCACCATCTAGATTTGTAAGATGCTCTCTATACTTATCAGCTAATACTCCAAAGTCTCCGGCCTTCGTCGCAGCAAGAGATCCAATAACTCTCAAATAATAGCTTACTGATTGAAAGTATGAAGACTGAGCAATTGTTGGATAGGCAAGCTCTGTTGGGGCCGAAAGTGATGGCCATACATAGTGATGTTGATATACATAGTCAGCGAAAGCATTTGCATCCTCATCAGTAGATATCAATAACCCGAAACCATACTCACCCTCTTCTGCATTTTTTGCTCCACATGCCAATAACTCTTCACATTTTGCATATTTTCGAACTCCGGCTTTAAATATTTTAATCATCTCTGCAGTAAATATCCTTGGAACCCAGTTACTCGCTTTTGGTAAAAATTCTTTTGCATATTCTTTCCTTCCAAGAAAGTCATTATTCATCCACTTTGGTTTTGTCGTTCCTGGATCTGTTGTTCTAAGTTTATTGATAGCAATTCCGTATGAGCGATTAATCATACTTGGCACTTTTGAATCAACTTCAAATTTACTATCTGACACAAATTCAGGAAACTTAATATCCAATAAGTATCTTGGCTTTGCTTCTTCATCATTTGGAGCTTGGTAAGCAATTGCATGAACATTCTTAAAACAAAGTCTTGATGAGGCATTAACTTCACAAATATTACCATTTGAATTTGCAACACCATCTTTTAACTCAGAAGTTCCTTTAGATGAATGAAAATAAGGTCCTACATAATAGCTATCATAATCTTTCTTTTTATGAAACCAACCTGAACCATACCAATCCCTTGTTACTCTATTATCAATTTTTCTCTCTAAAACACCATACATTGACTTTTCAATTGTTCCTGCCGTATGAGTTTGTCCAAAAGATCCTTGTCCATATCCCCATAAAGCATTCGTTAAAACGGGATCAAAGCTTCCAGTAAAAATAAGTTGAAGAGGCATCGTAACCATATCAATTGCCATCGTTAAAAAGGTAGTCAAAACTTTTGTTAGATCAACAAAAAACTGCCAAAATCCTTTAAGCTTTTTTAGCTTAAAATCATATAATTTAGTATCTCTTCTCCAAGACTGCTCCCACTTATTATTTGCAACGGCCTCACTAAGCTCTTCCATAAGTTCTTCTGAACCATCGTCTTCACTATTTGCAGCAAAGTAAGTCATTAGGGCATCTCTTTTTAAATCAAGAAATTCAATCATAAGCTGAGTTTGTTTCTTTCCTGATGCACCATCATCAATATCAGAGACCTGTTGTGCCTTATCTTCAGTTGTAAGATCACCTGGGTTCCCTTCTGCACCAGCTCCCCACTTCTTATTAGTAAAAATCTTATGACATTTTTCAGTCATCTCAATATCAATTTCTTTATATTTATCGATTAACTCTCTTCTGTTCTTTCTGAATTTCAATGCAACTTTTTGTGCTCTTTCAAATATACTTTGCCCACTTTTATCAATCCAATAATCTTTCGTGCCCTTACCTGAATACATATATTCAAAGCCACGCATTACAATTTCGGCATTTCTAAATGTATCTGAACCTGAGTTCCAATTATCGTTATAAGAATGAAACTCACAGTTTTCAAAGTTTGAACTTCTTTTTTCAATTATAACGGCTCTATTAAATTTCTTTATATAGTCCTCTCTAGAAATTAAAGAACTATTAAAGTTTGGATCATTAAGTCTTTTCGATATTAGATCAGATTCAATTTTACTTGTATCCGAGAGACAAGTTTTGATCGCTTCTTGATCTGACCCAGATAAACAATTGGCTCTTCTCTCAGCAAAATCTTTTCTCTCTTCTGCCGTCAAAACGCTTGAAGCTGTATTCCCATTTCCACCACCTGCTGTGCCGTTTCCACTTCCACCGCCAGATCCAGTGCTTCCACCACCATCGCCACCTCCGCCAGAGCCGTCTTGTTCAAGTTCTTGAACATTTGCATGCGCAGTCAAAGATAATGCCGATAAAATATTTTTAAAAATTGAATTCTTTTTTACTTTGGTTGTTGGATTCATTCTAAGTGGAGGAAAATCTTGAACACAGTTTCCTTTCATTGATTTATAAAAGCCAGCACAACACTTCTCATCAGCAGGAGGTGTTTGACCATCTTTGTAACATACATCACAAGTAAATTTTCTTACACATTTCCCATCACTTCCAACTTTATCAGAACAACAAGGAGCACTTGCAGTCGGAGTTTGTCCCTCAGCTGTACACTCTCCTATACCAGAAGTATTAAAACTTGTTTCAATACATTCATACGATTTTTTTCCAGGCTGTGGCTTTGTTTTATTCTCTGGATCTAGGGCATATTCAGTATAGATATTACTACAATAAGGATTATATCTTTCGCCCCCCATATCTCCACACTCTTCATTTTTTGGAATCAATTTATAACAACTCATCTCTTGGATACAAGCTCCAACAGGCTCTCCCGTTTTCTTTAAACAGTTCTTTGAACAACAATCTTCATGCTTTGAACATTCTTTACCAGAAACTTCACATGTATTTGGAGCCGTTTTAAAGTTGGCAAATCGAAACCTTGCAAGCCCTGGTTTACATTGTCGTGTCGTAGCCATTTCATATTCACTTGCATATGTATTAGTATTATTTTTATTTTGAGCAATAAAACGGGTAATTAGTTTTGCATATAAATAATGATATAGCTGTTTATCTTTATTATGGAAATATGGATACATCGAAGGAATACTAATACCACCACCACTAGAGTATACTTTTCCATGACATTGATATTTTCCTTTAAAACTACTACTCGTTTGGGGTGATCTATTTGGAAAGTAATTAGCGAAAGTAAAATCTTTATTACAAGTATTTGATACAAACTTATTTACAAAGTTTTTATAACATTCATGTTTACCAGAATATGAAATTCCCTCTAAGATCGTTTGAATTTTTTTAAGCTCTTCAATTTTACATGCAAACTTATTATATGCCTCAAGCTTAATAATACCTGTTGAATACAAACCATCTGCAATTTGTTCAAGTGACTCTTGGGCACCTACTGGTTTATAATCTTGTGAATTTTCAAGCTCTTCCACTAATGACTTTGCTAACTTTCCTGGAAAGTCACTGGCAAGTAAGTCACTTGGGAAGGGGACCTTTTGGGCCCAAACACCTGTTGTGATAAAACTTAAAATAAGAACTAAATAGATTTTCTTCATAACTACTCTTTGGTTATATATTAATTTCTTCTATTTTAACGTATTTTGGATATTTAACGAGCTTGGGAAAGAAATCCCTATATAAAATCAGGTATTTAGTTCTTGATCAGGGGTAGATATTCTCCTACCTCTATGACCACTAATTTTGGCTATTTTTCTTATTCTGCTCAAATGACTCCCTTAGAAGGAAGTCTGCAATTGATAAAGTAGAACGGTACTGCTTTTGAAGAGAGTGAAGCTTATCCAGAGCTTTTTGGTCGAATACTGACTTGTTATCTACAAAAGTAAAAGCTTTCCCTTTATAGAAGCCTCCGACCTTAGATGCGTATACACTGGAATTTAATGCATTAGACGATGTAGAATTTAAAAGGTCGTCACCAAAGGCGTAGAATTTTGTATTGGATAGTGAGAGGTTATATAAAGTTGTCATTATATCCTCATGGCCACCAATAACTTTACTATCAAAAGACTTTGGCTTTATTGAGTCTGGTAGGTAAAGATAAAATGGAACTCTATACTTAGAGAAGGCCTCAGCGGAGGTATAATTCATAAATCCCCAAAAATTATGATCTCCAGTAACTGCAATAATTGTATTTTTACCAAGTTTTGAATTTTTAATTTTTTCAATAAATTCAGCTAGTTTTTGATTTGAATATTGAAATGCTAAAAAACGCTCTAAAAATATATCTTCCT
>CAKZJW010000145.1 GCA_937120495.1 uncultured Oligoflexia bacterium | reverse complement strand
CTAGCTAGGAGAGAAGCATATGCTCTTCTTTTGACCCTAGACCAGATCTTTTTTTGAACTATAACTTTTAAGGTCTAGCGGTGTATTTGTCAATAAGATTCATTCATAAAAAGATGATTTGTTGCGGATCATCATTAGGCATAATTTTCCAGTTCGAAATTGGGCCTAAAGCACTGGGGTATTCTTGCCGAACTATTACTAGGACAATGAACCGAGGAATTTGTATGAAAAAAGAGATTAGTTACTTTCAATACCAAAAAGAGTTGGATTATCCAGTATTTGTAAGGCTTGAGGATCAAGGCTTTGAGTATAAAGTTGAAGGAATTCTAAGTTCTATGGGTTTTTCGAAGCTAGAAGAAGAAGAGTTTAAAAGAATTGAAATTATAAATAACGAAACTAGGATTTTAAATTTGGGCGATGCTTCAATGAAAGCAGCTAGGCAAATTGACCAAGCCGGAGCATTTGATGCTTATGGTCCTGAGAGTGTAACTGAATTTGGGTCTTACGATGTTTATAGATATAAGGGTGTTGGAATGACTCTTATGGGACATAGTTCAACAATGTGGGAAGGGGCTGTAAAAAATATTGAAGCCAATATCTCGGAAACTAAAGCTCTTATAACTAGATATCTTTCTCATGCTTTAGCGCCCTTTGGTGTTGTTAGTTTTTGGGGAGTGCCAGTTGATGAGGGTTTTGTTGTTATGAAGCCAAAAGAAGCAAACTTCGAATCAGTATTTGTTGATATCGAAAATAATTGTTTTATGACTCAAGATGGAATTAAAGATATTGATTTTGGAACACAAATTTTGAGACTAGATGATTCTCTTAAGGGAAAAATACGTGCAATGAAAAAAGAGGAACTTGTTAGTTTTCTCAGTACAAAAACGTGTTTCCTATCACCAAAAGGTTTAGACTTTAGGTTGAAAGCAACTGTGTTTGAGTTATCGTCTATGGTAGAAGGATATATCTATCCTGCTCAAAACTTTAAGCCTAGAGCTTCAGCAGCCTAGTTTTCAGATTCTAACTGCTTTTTTAAAATTGATTTAAAGCTAGCTCCGTAGTTGTGTTTCACTATTGCGGCACTATAGAAAATTGGAAAACAAGTAATAGTACAAGTCCCGGAATAGGTGTGGGCGATATTATTCTTGTTCTTCCAAATATAGATCGCTGACTCTTCTGTTTTCTTATAAATATCTTGTTTACCAAATCGATTAATTAGTGATTGATGATAAATATCGTGTAAAAAATATTGTGGAAGTCTAGCGTGAAAATCAGTTACCACTCCTTGAGAAGTTTGTACTAAAAGTACAAAACGATACCTAATATGCTCTATATAAAACTGGTAAGTAATAAAGCTTTTATCAGAAGAGATAACTTTAGGTTTAAGCTTTTTAATAAGATCGCTAATATTTTTTCCAGGCATGTAGGGGAGAAATTGATCTACACTAAAGTCATAATTTGGCGGCTCAACTTTAGCCCATAACCTGGGGTTAAGAGTGATATTTATGGCTAAAAATAGAGATAGAAAAATAAAATACTTCACTTAGTGATTATAGCGAAGATAAGCGTCTGATTTTGCATTCCGGCATGATTTTCTATTCAGATTTTGCCCCTATGATGCTGTATAATATTACTTGAGGGTTTTATGTTTTTTGAAACACTGTAATGACAAAGCTGAATTATTAGTAAATAATGGAATTTACATGGATTTTGTAGATGAAGTTCTAAAAAACTAGGAGTGGTTTGTGTTAAGAGCATCGTTTTTTGTTAAGGCTTTAAGTCTTATTTTAATTACTAGTTGTGCAAGTTTTAATACTTCGGAAAAAGAAGTCGTTGAGGCGAAGCCTGCTGAAAAGAAAAGAATTCAACAACACCTAGTTGATAAAACTCTTCCTGACTGTCATTCATGTATAGTTGGAAGCTCAGGTGATCAAGAATTAAAAGATTCTAATAAAAAGTTGTATTATATCTATGGTGCAGAACACTTAAATCTTCAAAATACATATTTTGATATTCCTGTTGTTTATAATGCAGCTACAAAAAAGTGGATTAAGTATTTTACAGGTAGAGGTAGAAAACTGTTTGCTCGATATGCAAAAAGAGCAGGAAGGTACGCTCCGGTATTAAGTAAAATTTTAAATGATCAAGGAATGCCAAGAGATTTGATTTATCTATCGATGGCTGAAAGTGGTTTCCAAAATATGGCAAGGTCTTGGGCCAAGGCCGTTGGTCCGTGGCAGTTCATGCCTTACACAGGAAAGAGATTTGGATTAAATGTAGGTTTCTTTTTAGATGAAAGAAGAGACCCACTTAAAGCAACAGTTGCTGCAAGTACATATTTGAGAAATCTATACGATGAATTCGGTTCTTGGGAACTTGCCATGGCCAGTTATAACGCTGGAGAAGGGAAGTTAAGAAGAGCGATTAAACGTTATAGAACAAAAAACTTTTGGAAAATTAGAAAGGGACGCTACCTTCGTCCAGAGACAAAAAATTATGTTCCAAAGATTATGGCGTTAGCAATTATAGGAAAAAATTTAAAAACTTTTGGATTTGATGATATTGAATTTGATCACCCTCTTGATTTTGAAGAAGTTTCAGTTCCAGGAAACTCAGACCTTTATACAACTGCACAACTTGTGGGGATGGACTTTAAAGAGATGAAAAAGTACAACCCGGAGTTAATCAGATGGCAAACGCCTCCAAAGGCTGATCAATATGTTTTAAGGTTACCTGTTGGTAAAAAAGCAATATGGGATGCAATTGCTGATAAATCAGAAGTCGTTGCAAAAGATTACAAGGTTTACCAACTTCGTGGATATGCAAACTTAAAACAAGTTGGAAGAAAGTTTAAAGTACCTTCAAAAGTGTTGGCTCAACTCAATGATATGCCAGCAAATAAGAAACTCTTTCCAAAGACAGCTGTTTATCTTCCATTTCATAAAACTCACCGAGCAAGAAAAGAAAGACTTTACTCAGATCTTTATGAAAAACCTCGTAGAAGTGTTCTTAGACGTCGTGCGTATCAAACTTGGGTGAAGCGTGGAAAGCGCAGAGGTAAGAATATTACTAATCCAAAACAGTTTTATATCGTAAAAAAAGGTGATACTCTTTGGAATATCGCTAGAAAGACAGGTGTAAACATCAACACGATTATTCGTACAAATTACAGACTCGTAAAACGTAGAATGATTCTTCCTGGCGATAAATTAGCAATACGTTAATTTAACAGGAGAGAATAATGGGATTTGGAATTAGAGCTTTTAAAAAAGTTCAAGATGATGAATCACTGAAAGAGAAAAGAGAATACATTAGTCACTTGGTTTACGGTGATAATTTCTATGCAGCTCTTACATACTTAAAACTTGTTCAAAAGCATGGCTCAGAAAAAGTAATGCTTGTTTCAAATAATCTAATTACCCAAGACTCAATTATCGGTTCGTGGAATTGTTCTTTGAATACTCTTCGTTCAGAAGTTGCAGCTCAATCATTGATGACTCAAAAACCACAACTAGAAATTCTTCCTTTTGGTGGAAGTAATGTTTTTTATAAAGACACAAAATTTCATAAGTTTGGTGGAAGAGCAAAACCTCATGAATTAAAAGAGGATGAAGCTTTCTTTTTAGAGCCATTTTTTCAAATAAAGTTAGAAGGACTATTCACTGATGAGCAGTGGAATAGTTTAGATGAAACACTTGCATCAAATTCAAAAATTAAATATATCAGTTCTGTTGAAATAACAAAGCCATCAGATCTTGTAGAGGTAACCAACTATAAGTTAAAGACAGGTGAGCTTGAAACTTTGGATTGTGAAAATCTCTATTGGTGTGAGTCTCCTAAGAGCTTCTATTCGAAGGTCTCAGCAAAAGATGAACTAAGTGACGAAGTTGCGGCTTTTGCTTCTGGTTTAGAGCATAGAATTGGTCTGACAGTGTATTTTGAAGTTGATAAGAAAGTCTATGCTGACAAGGGAACTGTTTTTCTTCCTCAAAGTGTTACTCATGAGTGGGGTCACTTTATTGCTGACTTTAATGAGTATGATGAACTGACTCAATCTCAAAGTTTTTCATGCATGATGTTTGTTAATGAAGATGAAGTTAATGAAGAAGATCTAGCTAAGAAAATCAAGCTGATGAAAAGAGTTATCGAGAGAGTTTTCCCTGAATTTGGAAAGGGAAAATATAATGAAAGAATTCAGTATGACCGAGAAGTTTTGATTAATAATACAAAAGATGAAACGTTTCCAAATTTTAAAAATGAAAGTGTGAGATTTATTGGAATCGGTGCACCGATTTCAGCTGAAAACTCATCTGAGTTTACTTATCTTGCTCGTGGAATAAATTCTATTTTAAATTTGTAGCAGAGTTAATAAATTTTAAATCTCTTCTTTGAACACCTTGAGCATCAACAAATTGAAGTCCAAAGTCCTTAGACAGTATATCTTTAACAAAGACATGCATTTGCAGTGGAATGGCCATATAGAAGGCATTTAAGCGAAGTGAATTACCATCGAAGTGCCAATCTCCAACCTCTTCGTCTGAACCTTTAAATTGGTATCTAAAACGATTATCGCTGTATAGAAAAAGTTTAATACTACCTCTGTAATACTTGGGATCTTCTACGAATTTATCAGCAATTAAATTTGATTCATTAATATCCTTTTCATTAATAATAGATTGAAAGTCAGAAAGCTTAGCCTTTTTAAAAGACTTACCACTTGGCTGACTACAACTAAAACTAATGAATAAGGATACTAATAATATGTATTTCATTAAGCTTGATCTGGTTCCATTTGAGACTGGATATAATTTTGCTCACCAACTCTATTAAGAAGACCGTATTGAGTTTCAAGCCAGTCGATATGCTCTTCTTCACTTGCAAGTATAGATGCAAAAAGGTCACGAGAAACAAAGTCTTTTTCTTTTTCTGAAAGCTCTATGCATTCACGAAGATATGGAACAGCTTCATTTTCAACAGCAAGATCTGCTTCCATGATTTCTTTAACAGTTTGACCAATTTTAATCTTTCCAATCTTTTGAAGATTTGGAAGTCCTTCTAAAAATAAAATTCTTTTAATTAATTGATCTGCATGTTTCATCTCATCAATAGATGCTTCATATTCAAGCTTTCCAAATTTTTCAAGACCCCAGTCTTGAAGCATACGAGCGTGTAGAAAGTATTGGTTAATTGCTGTTAATTCTTTTGTAAGTACACCATTTAAGGCTTCGATAATTTGAGGGCTTCCCTTCATAAAAACTCCGTTTTTAATGTTTGGGAATATTATTTAGAATTTGTATCAGTTTGTCGAGGCTGAGCTTTAGAAATTGATAGAGTATTGTTGTTTTCTTTGATTAGATCAATTGCATCAATTACGCATTGGCCACAATCAGAACCAACACCAAGAGTTTTTAGGATATCACGAGTAGACGAGTGAGAAACCATTGCTCTCTCTATATCTTTATCTGAAATACCATTACATATACAAACGTACATAAAATCTCCTGCCGTTATATATACTACATCGGTTTGATATGTGAAACAATTTAATTATTATTCGAACTTTTTACCAGATATAGCTAACTTATTGATTTTATGTTGCGCTGCATGTGTGTATTATAAAAATAGACCAAAAAAAAGCCCCCATTGCTGGGGGCCGTATTCTTATATTAATTTAAAATTTAAATTAGAAAAGAACGTCAAACTTGATCCAATTCCATGCAAGATCAGTAGTTTTCTTGTCATCAGCATCAGTAGTTTCAAAAGACTTTGTAGCCATTGAGTAAGTTAGAGATGGAGAATAACTTACATGCATTCCCATTACTGTACCCATTGTGAATCTATGACCATATTCAAGACCAATAGTTGTTGTTGTATCAACGTCAGAAGAGTTAGCAACTTCTTCAGTCATGATGTCATAGTGAAGACCAACATAACAAGTATCTTGAACTTTCTTAGCTAGGTTGTAATAAGCAGATAAACCAATTGTTCTATCGTCTAATCCAGAAGCGTCGTTGTGGTTTCTAAATGTACCACCAACTTGCCATGTACCATTTAGGTTATAAGCATAGTTGATTGCAATGTTAGCTGTAGATGCATCAGTATCTGAAGCAGGAGCATCTTGGTCTTGTTTTTCACTTCCAAAAGAAATGTCAAAAGACTTTGAGAATCCAGCCTCGTCAAATCCGTAGAATCTAACCATGTGCTTGTGCTCACCATCGTGAGAGAAAGCTGTTAAAGAAGTAAGAGCTAAAAGCCCAACTAATAATTTTTTCATCTTTTCATCCTTTGAAAAATGTTAATAAACTTTATTATATTCCTTTAGTTTAAATGAATTTTTGAAAAATAAAATCTTTTTTTTGTGAAAGAAACTTTTTTTAAAAAAAAATACACGTCAAAAAAATGTCATATTTTTTTTAGTCTTGAATATAAAATACACAAAGTCTCTTTTGGCCTTTGGCCATTGATTATAACAATAAAAGTTTTCCACATAAAGTTCTGTAGGGGCAAAACGTCGTTTTGAATTTTTTTTTATTTTCTCAAACTTAACTATTGTTATTTGACTTCCCTTCTCTTTTTAATTCTAATTTTAATAATAGAAAAAGTTTAACAACAATAACGATAGAAAAATGTGGTCATAAATTTACTTATGATTACTAAGGAGAAGTTATGAAAAAACAATTAGCATTAGCTCTTGGGCTAGCAGTGATCTCAGGATCTGCATTAGCATCAAAGGCAAGACTTGAAGCTTTAGGTGAGGGATCAAATGGTTCTCAATATTTAATGGATAATAGAAATATCTTTTTAAATCCAGCACAAGCTAACTATTTTAAAGATATGGTTACTTTTGAAGCTGGTGATACAACAAATGAAGATGATGATGCTGGATCTCCAAATGCAGAAGGTGGATTCTTAAAAGCTCACGGTAATATGGTTTACGGTGTATTTTTTGGTCATGAAGATGCAACTTCTCAGCAATTAAAGAGAGCAAGTTCTGCAACAGCTACAATTCAAGATGCTGTTGAAGATGAAAATACTTGGGACCTATTTGTTGCTGGTGATGCTGGTGTTCAATGGGGTGTTAACTTATCTTACCAAGGTAATAAAAATGAACAAGATGACTTTGGTGGTACGGCTGATGAAGACGAAGTAAAAGTTGATTCATTAAGAGCAAGTGTAGGTGTTATCTCTGGTGATACTGAAGTATTTTTAAAGACAAGTTTAGCTGATACAGCTGAAGTTGATGGTTTTGTTGATTTCAAAATGAAGTCTCGTTATGACATCGGTGCAAGCCATAATATTAGTGGTGGAACTGTATTCGCAAGATATTCTGCATTTGAGGCTGAGCAGTCAGAAGGTTCAAATGAAGATTGGAAACAAACTGCAATCTCTTTAGGTTGGGGGAAAGTTAAGAAACTAAATGATTCAGCAAGCTTTAACTATTCAGTTGCTTATTCAACTGTTGATGGTGAAGGTCATGCATACTCTTCAAATGGTGACTATAAAAGCATGAGGGTTGCAGCTTCAATGGGAATCGAAGTTATGGCAAAAGAGTGGTTAACTCTTAGAGCAAGTGTTGGAACAAATCTTCTTAACGAAGAAGAGAATGATGCTGGTGATAAAACTTCTGGTTCAGATTCAACAAAAGTTGCAGCCGGTGCTTCATTTATTTGGGGTGACTTTCAACTTGACGGTATGATCGGAAACACTGATGGAACAACTACTGGTGAGAGTACATCAACTGGTAACGGAACATTAAGAACGGATTCATTATTATCAAGAATCTCTGCAACTTACAGATTCTAATTAAAGCTTTAGCTTAATTAATAAATAGGAGAATAGAATGAAAAAATATATCGGGCTTGCAATGGCCACAACTATAATCTCTGGAGCAGCATTTGCTTCAATCGCGAGACTAGAAGCTTTAGGTGAAGATCAATACGGATCTTGGACTGTATCTGATAGCAGAAACATGTTCTTAAACGCAGCTGAAATTCATAACCATAATGACTTTGCTACTTTTGAATGGGGAAATACTTCTCAGCTTTTAAATGATGAGAAATCTCCAAAAGCTCAAGGTGGTATCTTTAAGAAAAGTGGAGATATGATCTACGGGATGTACTTTGGAGCAGATTCAAATACAGCTTCAAGATTAAGAGTTGCAACTTGGAAAGGTTTAGAAGATCTAGGAGCTATTACATCAGTTGAATTTGGTGATTTTGCAAGAGCAGTTCAAAACGAAAATACATTAGACCTTTTTGTTGGTGGTGGAAGTTCTCTGAAGTGGGGAGCAAAAATCTCATATGCAAAAGCAACTAATGAGCAAGGTTATGATAACTCTGCAAATAACGGTATGAAGTTTGATGAAGTAAAGAAAGAGGGAATCGTTGTTGGTCTAGGTGCTTTCCAAGGTGATAACGCATTTTATGCAAATATTGGTGCTAAAAACCAATTAGAAATTACTAATATGCAATTTGATGCACCCGCAGGTGTTGAACTATTATTAAATGGTCAAGACTATGAATTCAAAGGAAAGATTGGTGTTCAACTTGGATACGTGAGAACTTTAACATCAAATTCAAAAGCTTATGTTGAATATCAACAACAAGGTGTTGAGGAAAAAAGTCTTGATCTTGCAGGTAGTGGATTTGAAAAAGATGACTGGGATATTCAAAAAATTAAATTTGGTTGGTCTAAAATTGAAAAAATTAATGACGTTTTCACTTCTTTTGTAAAAGCTGAGTACTATCAAGAAGAAAATAAAAACCAAGGTTTTGTTGAAGGATCTGATAATAAAACTGAAAGAGTTACTGCAACTTTAGGTTTTGAAGCTGGTGTTAAAGAGTGGTTAGCTCTTCGTGGTTCAGTTTCAAACAACCTAATTGGTACTCATGAAGACTCAGACGACAATAAGAAAACATTAGATGATTCTGTTGATGTAAAACTAGGTGCAACTTTAGCATTTGGTGACTTTGCAATCGATGGTCTAATTGGAAATGATTCTAATGGTGACGGTACAATCAGAACTGATGCACTTATGTCTCGTGTAGCAATGACTTACAAGTTCTAATAGGATGTTAGAAATATTTTAATCGAAAGATTAATCAGCCCAGGGGAAACTCTGGGCTTTTTTGTATAATGAAAGAAGCAATTTTATATCTATTTATTCTTATCTTTGGAAGCTACATTTTCTTCTGCGTAGGTGGGTATTATTTTTTTTACAAGCTAATGGGTAGAAGACTAAAGCACAGAGAGATCCTCGACCTATCAAAAAGAAAGCTGAAGTTAGCTTATGAAATTAAGTATAGTGTTATATCGATGATAATTTTTGTTGTTATGGGGAGCTTTATTTATTTCCTCTCAACTAAAGAATTAACTCAAATTTATTATAATATAAATGAGAAAAGTATTTTTTATTTAATTTTAAGTTTTTTCATTATTCACCAATTTCACGATTTGTACTTTTATTGGACTCACAGGTGGATGCATGAAGTTCAACAATTAAAAAGAATTCATAATATTCATCATGGAGTTACGACGCCAACACCACTTGCAGCATATACATTTCATCCAATAGAGGCATTAATCCATACTGGTTTCTGGTTTATTGTTTCTTTTTCCATGCCTATAAGTGTTCATGTGCTTTTTATATTCTTCATATTTCAAACTTATATAAATATGTGGGGACATTGTTGTTATGAGTTTTGGACAGTTAACCTACTAGATAGATGGCCTTGGAAGGCACTAAATACACCGACTCACCATGTTCTTCATCACAAGTATAATAAGTTAAATTATGGAATATATTATAATTTCTGGGATAAGCTTTGTAAGACGAATCATCCAAAATACAGAGAGGAATATGAAGCAATAAAGAGGAAAACTCTTACTTCAAGACAGTCTAAGTTATTAAAAATATTCAAACTATAAGTTGTAAAATATTCAACATTAACCAACGATTGCCACAATTATGTTAAATAATATTCTATGAAAAAATCGAAGTTTATGGTCCAGGACTATCCAGAGCTGATAAAATATTTTGCCTCTGTGAATCCTATTCATCTATTCTTATATGTTTTGCCAGTTGTTCTTGTTATTAGCAGCGTTATGAATTCATATAATATGAATTTCTCGGTGATTTTTTTTCTGTTTGGAATGATATATTGGACCTTTCTAGAATATCTGATTCATCGATATTTGTATCATTCTCATTTTAAAAATAGAATCGTTAACTACTTTATTGGTTCATTCCACTTGTATCACCATGCAAACCTAAAGGATCATAGAGTTTTAAACTCAGGGTTATTAATGATTCTAATTGTAGCGCCAACAGTAGTTGCTCCATTCTTACTCTTCCTTAACTTGTCGCAGGTTCTAAGTATTATGCTTGGACTATCTTCATTTTATTATATCTATGAATGTGTACACTATTTAATTCATTACAGAGAGTATAGAAGCGGATATATGGCATATATTCAAAAGTATCATATGCAACATCATCAGCACTCACCAAATAAAAACTTTGGAAACACTTCACATATTTGGGACCTTCTTTTGGGAACTTATGATCCTAAATATAAAGAATATAGAATGAGTCTGAAAGTGAAAGAAAGCTTAATTACAAATTCATCTAAAGTTTTTGAGGGTTTTCAAAATAATATTTAATTCTTTCGTAAACTTTTGCGCCTCTAGCTCCATCAATTATTCTGTGATCAAAAGTCACACAAAGGCTTACCATCTGGCCCGAACTTAAATTACCTTTGTCATCACAAACTGGTTGCCACTGAATTTTTCCCAAGGCAATGATTAGAGGAATATGTGTATAACCAGATAGAGGAACGAACGCTTGCTCAAAACCTAAAGAGCCAATGTTTGTAATCATCATGCTACCAAAGGCATCTTGAGGAACATTAAGAGCCTTAATATTTAGATTCAGTCCGTAGCTTATAAAGCCTAGAAAATCTAAAACTACTTTTACAAATAGATTTGGAATAAAGTCCCAAGAGCGTTTGATTTTTTTAAATGATTCATCTTTATTTTCTCTCACATTCTTGGCATTAACTCGTAGTTCATCCTCGATTTGTAGAAGTTCTTTTTTGTCAATTTCTCTGACAACATGGCCTGAGAGCTCCGTTTTATCATAGGCAATATGAAAAAAAATATCTGCATCTTCTCTTTGGAAAATTCTATTTCTTGCCACAAGACGATTGAGTTCAGGGATTTCTTTGAGTATTTTACCCATTACTTTACCCAGAAAATGAGTAATTGTTATATTAGATTTTGTTTTTGTATTAAGTTGACTTAAAAAAGGTATGAGCTTGTCAGTACTAACTCTCATATCACAATAAACTTGAGAATCACCAACAACCTTCCATGAACCTAAGGAGATCTTTCTCCACGCACTGTAGTGAGGGATCTCCTCCATTTTAACGTTTTTTTTGATCATTAGTTTGTGCTCAGTTCCTTTTGGACATGAGCATTCTTGAGGCTTGCTAGCTCTCTACCAAGCATCTGTTCCCTTTGGTAGAAGTGCTCGTAAAGATCATCATCGCGCCATTCTTCTAGAGCATCATCTAGTGCCATTTGAAATGATTCCTGAATACATATTGTTCTCATTCGTTTATTTCTAGAAGAGTAGTGTTTGTCACTAACAGGATAATCGTCTTTACAGTCTTCTGAGTAATCAGCAAAAGATTCACTTAACTGATCTTGAGCAACGCTTTTATTTTCATTCCAGTAGTAATTAATTTTATCATTTATTTTCTGACTCACTTTAGGATGAGTAATAATAGTATTACAAAGACCTTTTCCGTATTGAGCATCAAGCTGTGATTCAGATTGATAGAAAAATTTTGATGGATAAAATTCTGATACCTTCTCTAGACAATCAGTAGTAATTTGATTGAAAGAATAAACCTCATCAAAAAAGCTTTCGTTAGTTAAAAAATCTTCAATGATTTTTTCTTTTGAACTTATAAAATGTTCTTTTGTTTTCTCTTTTTCAAATGTCAATTCCTGCTCTAGTAAAGAAGAATAGATTTGAGTAATTCTATTTGTCATAAAACTTTGAGCAAAATCTTTCTCTGATGAAGTTAATTCAAAAGAAACTGATTGTTCATCAAGAGTTTTTTGAGCTGTAAAGTCGACAATAGAAAAAATTTGACTATCAATTTGAGAGTTTAAGCAATTAAGAAGCTTAGCATTCACAAAGTGTTTACCACCACTAAATTTTAATGGAAGAGAAACCTTTGCATCCTTAGAAAATGATTGTTTTTTACAGTACTTCCACGAATTATGAGCGGCAAAAGAAACTTTACTATAGAATGGAGCTAAGTATTTTTTTGTTAACTCGTTTGCTTTTGACATACTCTCATTATAAGAAAAAAGCTTTTTCATATCGTTTTTAACTAACTTAGAGTAGTAAGGTGAAAGTTTACTTTTATATTTTGAAAGAACGTTATCAAGTTTTCTGTTAACCTTTTGATCAAAACATTTTCTTTGATCATCTTTGTTGAAGCAGTTAACGTAATAATTTATTGGATCAATCGATTTTTTAAATCTCTCTTTTATATGTTGTGCTAACAGGACTTCATTACCATGATTTTGTAATTCAATTTTTCGCTTTAACACTTGTTCTTGTAAGAATTTATCAACAACAGAGTAAAACTTTTTTGTAAGATGTGACGTTTTGTATCCTGAATTGAAAAATCCACAAGCTTCATAGTTTTCGGATTTTATTTTACTAATTGAACTTGATAGGAACGAAGGTATTTTTTTATCAACACATCTAAAAAGTGGGCTGTCAGCTTTACTTGCAATTTCTCTCGCACTTACACTTGAGTCTTGTGGTATATGCTCATCAAGACAATCTGACCAAAGCTTTAGCTCATCTTGAGACCACATTGTGATCACTTTATCTAGGTATTGTTTGTAAAGTCCGTTGCTATCATAGGACTTATTTTGGAAAAATGTATTCGATATATAATTTTTGATATCTTCAGGTGTTTTTTGTCCAAATAAAGCGGGGTTAAACCTGTATTGTACTAGAAGTGTTTGAAGTTGATTTTTGGGACTTTGTCTAGAAATAGAGTTTATAAAGCTCTCTTTTGGCATAAAGCTTTTCCAGTAAGATAAGTATTTCTTCTTCGAAATATCAAAAATACCTTTTTCGTACCATAGAGACTTGTAAATCCAATCTTCAGAAGATGAGATACTGTGTTTTTTGATTTCTCTTCCTTTTTCAATATCTACAAAGTTGGAGATTTGAAAGGCAATACTTTTAAAGAAGTCTTCATTTGAAAAACCTAGACATACTTCACTGATTAAAATCTCTCCTGAATTTGTTGTTAAAGAACAATCTTTGGTTCCCTCAACTCTTTGAGATGGAACTTTGTGTATTGATTTCAATAGAGGTGTGTGTAAAAAGCTTGTTGGTAGACTTTTGGCAAGAAGATAGAATTTCTTTAGCTCATCTTGATTAAATAAGTAGCTCGAGTATTCATGACTTTGTTCATTGTATCTTCCTGGTTTCTTTTCTTTTTGAGCTGGAATATGATTCGATAATGATAAAACACTGCCTGTTTTTAAATACCAGTAGTAATTTAGGTTAGCGGCAAGTTCATCTCCAGAGTAAATACTCTTTAAAATACAAAGAGCATCCTTACAGTTAAGACTGTTATAAGATTTATTTTGATTTCCAATTAGATTGTAATTATCAGCCAAAAACTGAGCTTGAATAAAAGGTAGTTTCTTAAGACTTAAACCATAAAGTGATCCCTCAAGAGAGTGTCCTGTTTCAAAAGATTTTTCCAGCTCAGAAACTTCTTGTTTTAATTTGTTTAAATCAAAGTCTTCAAATTCACATTGTGCACTGTCGACACTTGCGATTGATCTGTATCCACTTTGAAACTCATCCCATTTTGTAAACGTTGATTTTTGAGATGAATTCATTATTACGTGGTAACTGAATAAAGCCGTAAGCATTATTAGCATGACTCCAAAAACGGAAGTAAGCGCAACTTTCTGTGAGTTTCGCAGCAAACGTAAGTAAAGTTTAAAATGAACTCTAATAAACTTAATTGGCTTCATAAAAAATAACCTTTGTTACCTTGTCGACTCTTTCATCGTAAATAACATTTATCCCCTTACTGGGGATATTTAGTTGCCACAGAATCGATGGACTTGATTGAATTTTAGTAAATGTTGTTTGTATTTCTTTATAGTGATGTTTCCAAAACTGAAGTGTTAGTTCATGTTCTATAGGTTGCTTGTGTATTGCAGTAACAACGTCTTGAGAGTTGACTTGAAGGGTAATGTCTTCCCAAACATACAAATTATTTCCAGCTTTTACAGGAGACTGCTCAACCATTTGAGGTTCATCTAATATATCAACGGCTTCATCGATATAGGTTTTTCCCGCAATAATCTTTGCGACCTTATATTGTCGAGTACAACTGGTAAAAGTTGATAGGAGTATGGTAAATATTAAGAAGCTTACACTTTTCATAATGATATTATCGGAAGATAAACACTCATTCTTGAGTTTGAGGGTAAGATTTTGCTAACTGTCTGGATTTATTAGGCTATGAAAAATATTTTAAAAACATTCTTTGTGCTCAGCTTACTTCCTGCAGGAATAAGCATTTATGTGCTTTTCATATATTTCAGTGGAGATATCGCTTCTTTGAAGACAAAAAATCCAAAAAAAGATTGGATTAAAATTGAAAGAGTTTCTTATTATGCGAAATGGGCAATTGTAGTTAGTGAAGACTGGGCCTTCTACGAACACCAAGGTGTCGACTTTAATCAACTTGAACTTGTTATCAAAGAAAGCATTGGTAAACATAAATTAACGAGAGGGGCGAGTACGATCTCTCAACAAGTTGTTAAAAATCTATTTTATTCAAATGAACGCTCTATTATTAGAAAGTTTAAAGAAGTGATCTTAACTTATAAGTTGGAGCAAATTTTATCAAAAGATAGAATCTTGGAACTATATTTAAATATCGCAGAGTTTGGTGAAAATCTATATGGGATAAAGTCTGCTTCAAAATTTTATTTTAACAAAAAGGCTCATGCTCTTAGTGCAAAAGAGGGAGCTTTTCTAGCAATGCTTCTCCCAAGCCCCAAAAAATATAGCATCTCCTTTAGAAGTAGAGAGCTCACGGACTATGCAAGAAGCACAGTTGACTCAATTTTAGTTAAACTTAGGCAGGCTAAAATTATCTCTGAGGATCAAAGAGTTGAAATGGAAAATGAGACTTTTACTTGGGAGATGGATAATTATTATTTTGAATAATTAATATGTCTTAGTGCTTCGTAGGCAACGGCCGTTGCAGTATTTGATAGGTTTAATGAGCGAATATGTTCACTAAACATAGGAAGATGGTACATTCGATCTTCATATTCTGTGTAAAAAGGTTTTGGAAGTCCTTTTGTTTCTGCTCCAAAAATTAAATAACAATCTTCTGCATAATTTGCTTCGTAGTGATTTTGATTTACATTGTTTTCAAAAAAGAGAAGTTTCTCTCGATCAGGCTTTTCAGTACTTAAAAACTCTTCCCAGTTTTCATATTCTTTAATTGAAACATGCTTCCAGTAGTCAAGGCCCGCGCGCCTAACAGCCTTTTCATCTATATCAAACCCATAAGGTTTTATAAGAATCAACTCAAGCCCTAGGGCCACACAAGTACGCCCGATACTCCCGGTATTTCCGGGAATTTCAGGCGTATGTAAAACTATTTTAAATTTTGTTTTATTCAACTTAACTATTTAGTCGTTAGGATATTGTGAAGAGTTCTTATCATGATCCCCGATCCACCTTTTGCTGGGCAATAAGGTAGGTGAGATTGATCACTTGCAACACCTGCAACGTCTAGATGAGCCCACTCAATTCCTTCTCCAATAAAGTTCTCAAGAAATGCGGCTGCAGTTGCAGTTCCTGCGAATCTTGATGTTCCAATATTTTGAAGATCAGCAATCTTCGATGAAGTCATGTCTTTTCTCCACTCAGGAATGATTGGAAGTTGCCAAGCATATTCATCAGATTTCTTAGCCGAATCAGTAATACTCTTACATGCTTTATCAGATCCTAAAACAGCACAAACTTGCGTTCCAAGAGCTACAAGACATGCACCTGTTAAAGTTGCAGCGTTATAAATCATATCCGGGTTTAAATCACTTGCGTAACTTAGACAGTCACCAAGAACAAGTCTTCCTTCCGCATCTGTATTTAAAATTTCAACCGTTTTTCCATTTCTTGCAGTAACTACAGCATCTGGAAAAGTAGCATGTTCATTAACAGCATTATCAGTCATACCTAAAATACATGTAATCTTGTATGGAGAACCATTTAAGACAGCAGCTCTAAAAGCCCCATAAACAGTAGCCGAACCACACATATCATATTTCATGCTAACCATTGATCCACCTGGCTTAAGTGAATATCCACCTGTATCAAAAGTTAGACCCTTACCAACAAGGGCGATGTGTTTTGTATTTTTTGTAACTTTCTTTGGAGTATAAGTTAGGTGAACAAGTTGTGGAGCGTGAGCAGAACCTGCGTTTACCGCTAAGAACATTCCCATCTTCTCTTTCTTTAATTCAGCTTTTCCAAGAACTTTTACTTTTACGCCTTTAAGATTGTCTTTAACATCTTTTTGAACTCTTTTTGAGTATTCAACTGATGTAAGTATATTTGGAACTTCTGTTCCAAGGTCACGAGCAAAGTTCATTGAACCTGTGATATTATCATTTGCTTCAATTGCTTTTTCTACTGCTCTTTTAATCTTTTTATCATTTACGTAAATACAAAATTCTTTAAATGATGTTTCCGATTTTTTACTTAAATACTTTTCAAATTTATAAGAAGTAAGATTAATTGCTTCATTAATAATTACTGTTGCATCAGCAAGCTTATTGATACAATTGAAAGAAGCGGCATCAAGAGCAACTGATGTATATTTTTTTGCCGAAACAGTTTTATACATATTTGCGATTGATTTTCTTAAACCTTCCGATTTAAGTTTTGATTTTTCTCCAAGACCAAAAACAATTACAGTTTCACCAAAGCTTGATGTGAACTGAAAGTTGCTTCCTTTAGATCCTGTAAAAGTTTCGCTATCAGTTATTGAGTGAAACTCCTTAACCATGTCTTTATCAGACCAAGAAAGTACAGCTTTTTTGTCTTTCCCTTCGCCTTTTTCGTAAGCACCAAAAATTTTAAGTGATGCGTTGTCTAAATGTTCTGTTGTAAAATCAATATGAGTTTTCATATTTCCTCCTAATTTAATATTTTGATTTCAAAGCTATCATAGTTCTAGTAATCTATCTTTATGCCCAGCATATACAGTTTATATTTAGCTTCTAACTTCGTTCTTCCCTTTATGGTGAGCACGATTTTCTTTGTCACTTTTTTGATGACCTTTGAGCTGTTCCGTATAATGCAATTAATGTCATCTAACGATATCACATTTGGCTTTATTCTAGGAATGATGGGAGATGTTGCCGTTACTTTAATTCCAATGGCCGTGCCACTTTCAATTTTCTTTTCAACAATATTTTGCCTGAACAAACTATCAGGGGACTCTGAATATATTGCTTTGCGTTCTTTTGGTCTTCAGAAAAAACATATTTTAATTCCTTTCATTGTCATTGGAAGCATTATGTCTTTAAATCTTTTCTTTTTGAACCAAGATTTAGTTCCAAATGCACACAGAAATCTTCGTAAAAAAATTAAAATGATTAGCTCTGCAAGTCTTATCGAAGGAATTAAAACAGGTCAATTTTTTACAAAGATTAATAATATAACTCTATTTCCTGAAAAAGTTGATGATATCACCAAAGAACTTAGTAATGTTTATCTGCATATTTATGATCCACAGCTGAAAAAAGAAAAAGTAATCAAGGCTTCTTCTGGTCAAATTATTCATGAGAAAAATGAAAAAACTGGAATTGAAAGTTTTAATCTTGTTCTAGAAGATGGAAACATAATCGATAGTAGTGAGGACAATGAAAAAGTAGATAAGATCTTATTTAAAAAATATTCTCTACCTATTTCGGAAAAAAAATTCTCAACCTCTCTTTCAACAAAAGAAATAATGATGAATCACAAAGAACTTAGTGATTTTTTAGATTTAGGCTTAGAGGGATTAAAAAAGAAAGGCTACAGAAAAAAAGATTTTTTCAATGCGACTTATGAATACTGGAATAGATTTAATAATCCACTTTTGGTTCTACTGTTAACTTTTCTTGGATTTACCTTAGGAATTAAAGCAAATCGCTCTCGAGGTAAAAACTCTAGTGCTCGCGGCATCTTATTTCTTATAGGATATTATATTGTCTTCTTCTCAATGGTGTCTTTAGCTCGAGATGGGAAAATTCCCATGCTTATGGCCATCATCTTACCGGCTCTTGGCCTGTTTTTAGTATCAGTAAGGCAGTACCGAAATCTCGATTGGCAAAGCTAATTTGCCACCACCACAATTGGCCCTAGAGGCAATTTGACATAGCTCTAATTATTTGAAATCATTAACTTATTACTGAAATTACTTTGGCATGACACATGCAGTAATAAAGGTGTCTAGCCCAAGGAAATAGGGCGATTCAGTCCACGGATGGACTCCTTTGTTTTTCGTTTGTTTTGTGTCGGAAATTTATTCCCCTAATTACCTAAATTTCTGAAAACTTAATCCAGTCTATTTTTTATCCGATCAGTTTTGTATGAAAGGTGAAAAGTCAGACTGGATTTTTTATTTAAAACTATCTAAAAAATTAACCAGTCATTTTTATTCATTAGATAAAGAGTTTAAAAATAATGGGATTACCCTTGTTCCAATTACTTTATCTGAACTTCTCTCAGTTACAAAAGGTGAGGGAAAATTTCATGTAATAACATGTATAAGAGGATTCTCTGAAGCAAGTTACTATACAAAAAAAGTAAAAAAGATTTTTTCATATCTAGTTAGAAGCGGTCGTTTAAATTTATTTGTAACATCTAGTTTTAACTTTATAAATGAAACTCACTTGTTTGGAAGAACAGGACACTACTTTTATTATCAGCTTCCTCTTAAGATTCCTCATCTATGTGATACAATAAGCAAAGAGATTGATCGACAAGATTCAGGGGAAAGGAGATGGCCAGGAACCTCAAAAGGTCTTGGTGCTACTGTCAGATGAAAAGTAAAAGAACAGATTTAGAAATCAGATATATTCTATTATTTAAACTAGATGCACATAATTTGTATCAAAGAGTTTTTGCACGTAAAGAAGATTACATAGAAGCCTTTTCTCTTAAAAGAAATCGAGCAGTCTTTAAAGATGTTTTTGACAATCGTTATAAAAAAGCGAGCATAAAAGATTTATCATATTGTACTGCTGAAGTGATTGAGGCGCTAGATAGTTTCTATAACCTGGCTGATGAGATGTATTGGTATTTAAAGCACACTCAAGATATGCCTAATATGATTCAAGATGAAATTACTCGTTACTGTAATAAATTAAAGCTTCAATATGAAACACTTGCTTTATTTGTCGATGCTGAGCTTACAGGAGCTGAAACATTTTCTGTTGATTTCCCAGAAGATATTGAACCGGCTGGCGAAGATTACCATAATGACTCTTTTGTAATGGATGGAGAGCAATCAATTATTGATTCTGAAGACGAATACATTCAAGAAGAACAGTTTGATGATCCAGATGCAGAAGATAGTGAAGAAAATACCGATAACGCATAGCGCGCTTTAGATTTTCCTTAATAAAACCTCTTTCATGCTGTAGATAAACCCTATGAAAATTATTATTCTAATTCTTTTAGCATTTTGCTCTTTTGCAAAAGAGCCATTTAGTAAGTCTCGTCTAAACAAGCTTTCTGGAGAAAGAAAAGCAAAGTTTGATCCAAAATCTGAGTGGGATCAAAAGTATTCTCGATCTTCATTTATATATGGAAAATCACCAGCTAAATTCTTAGCTGAAAATTATGATTATATAAGTCCTGGAAGCACCATTTTAGATATGGGAATGGGTGAGGGAAGAAATGCTGTTTTTCTCGCAGGAAAGGGACATAGAGTAACAGGAGTTGATATTAGTTCTGTTGCAATAAAAAAAGCTCAATACCTTGCAAGAGAGCTAGGTGTAAAAATAAAAGGTGTAGTTGCATCTTTAGAAAAATATAAAATACCAAAAGAGAGCTATGATGCAATTGTTTGCTTTTACTATGTAGATCGAACTCTTGTTGAAAAAATTAAAACTTGGCTCAAACCAGGTGGTGTTTTAATTTATGAAGCACACACTCTAAAAGAGCGCTCTAAACGTGGTCATAGAAAAGATCCTGAGAGCTATTATTTAAAAGAACAGGAACTTCTAACAATGTTTAAGGGCTTTAAGCTTTTAAAGTATGAGGAACCTCTTCATGAATCAAAATTTAGAGCAAGTATTGTTTTAATGAAGCCAAAAAAATAGGATTTTATTATGGCCCAATATACGTCGACAAAAAGGTTTATAGGTTTTCCGTGCACACATAGACAATGGAGAGCAGAATCTCATTGCAAATTTGTTCATGGATACAGCAGAGAGTTCTATTTCGAGTTTGCTTGTAATGAACTGACGAAAGAAGAGTGGGTAGTTGACTTCGGTGGCTTGAAGGAAGTTAAGGCTTGGTTGACTGAGATGTTTGATCACACGTTCTTAGTTGCCAGTGATGATCCCTTTCTTGAAAACTTTAGGACGTTGGATGAACAAGGCGTTATTCAGTTAAGAGTTATGCCAAATGCCGGAATGGAAGGTACAGCAAAGTTTGTTTACGATAAGGTGAACGAAATGATTGCCACTAAGACCAAAAATAGAGCATGGGTCACAAAAGTTGAAGTTCGTGAAAATGAGAAGAACTCTGCTTTCTATGAACCAAAATAGTCAGTTTTATAATCTTCTTTAACTCCTTGGAATCTTTTTAATTTCTGGCATAATAGTCTTATGCGCTACTTCTTATTTTTATTCTTATTCACGGCCTCAATCTCAATTGCTGAAGAGTATAAAAAAAATGAAGAATCTACAAAATTCTCTGGAAGAATTTCAAGAATTAATCGAATAGCGAAACTTATCAGATTAAAAATCACATTTGAAAACTCAAAGTTTTTGAGAAAGAAAGATCGAGTTGAATTTTGGAATGAAACCTATCCTGAAAAAAGATGTATGTCTTATGTTGAAGGTAGGACAAGTGAATATCTTTTACTTCGAGTTCCACAGTATGATCTTTGTATAAATCAAGTACATGCAAGTGTAGGAAGTTATCTTCATCTTTATAGTCCTGACCTTGAAAATGGAATTGGAGTGGCACAAGATCTTGTTGCGATTTTAAAGAAAAAACACCTAGCACTCTCAGCAAGAGAAAGTCGTTTCAAAAAAGAAGTTAGCTCCTATGTTGAAAAAATGGATGCACTTAATAAGCGCTATGAAGTTCTGAGACAGAAGTTAGAAATTGAGTGGCAAAAAGAACTATCGGCTCTAGAAGAAGATAAGACACAAAGCTATATGCAGTATAAGCATACTCAGTCTCGATTAAATGAACTAGAACATAAATTACAACAATACAGAGTTCACGATCAAAATCTAACCGAAGATCGTTGGTCACTAGATCCTAAACTTTATTATAGAAAATAAAAGGAAAAGAAATGAAACATCTAGGATGGATGCTTCTTTTATTATTTCTCTGTCTCTCTTGCCAAAAAAGAACAAGAAATAATATTGCATTCTATATGAATATTGGCTCTGAGCCTTCAACTCTTAATCCATTGAAGTCCTCAGATGGAGCAGCATCTTCAGCTCAAAATTTTATTATCGAATCTTTACTACAAAGAGACGATGAAACTTACGAGTGGATACCGTCACTTGCAGTAAAGTGGAAAGTATCTGAAGATAAAACTAAGTTTACATTTTGGCTTCGAGAAGGAGTCTTGTGGTCAGATGGCGTACCTTTTACGGCTGAAGATGTAGAGTTTTCATTTAAAACAACATTTGATGTAAAAAAATGGAAAAATGCAGAAAAACAATTTCTTTTTGAATCCATAAAATCTGTAAAAGCGATTGATAAGTTAACGGTAGAGATAGAAGTGAAGGATAAGGTTTATTCAAATTTTTCACTTGTGGCAGGAACTCTTCCTATCCTTCCAAAGCACTTTTATTCACAAAATAAAAAAAGAAGTTTTTTTAACAAAAACATTATTGGTACAGGTCCTTATAAACTTGAGAAGTGGCACAGGGGAAATAGAGTTGTTCTTTTAAAGAATGATCTTTGGTGGGGAAGAAAGCTAGAACCTTATAATAAGAAATATCATTTTCCTAAAATCGTTTTAAGATGGATTGAGAATTCAACCGTAGCAATAGAAATGTTAAAAAAAGGTAAAATCGATTTTCAAGGAATGCGTGCTGAGGACTATGAGAAAAAAACAAACGGTCCTGAGTGGGGAAAGAGTGTTCATAAAGTAAAAACAAAAAATAGTACACCTAAAAGTTATTGCTTTATTGGATTGAATTTCAAGAATAAAAAATTAAAAGATAAAAGAGTTAGAAAAGCATTGTTTCATCTTCTAAATAGAAGACTTATGATTGAAAAATTTGAATACAAC
>CAKZJW010000144.1 GCA_937120495.1 uncultured Oligoflexia bacterium | reverse complement strand
GAATTTGAACTTCATGAACAAAGCAATTCAGTAATAGATTTCCCTGAACATAAAATTAAATTTACAAATGAATTTGAGCTTTTTGAAAGTGAAATTATAAAAACTTTTCCAGATCAAGTTGATAACTTTAAAAAACTTGTCACTCATATTAATAGCTTTGATGAATTAAATCTCGATCAAGGTTATAGTTCAGCGAAAGAAGTCCTTAAGAGCTTTATCAGTGATAATATTCTAGTTGAAATGCTTATTTGTCCTCTTCTTATTTATGGAAGTGCGTGGGAAGATGATATGGATTTCGCTCAATTTGTAATCATGTTCAAATCTATTTATATGGAAGGTTTCTCAAGACCTGAAGGTGGAGTGAGAACAATTATTGATAAACTCTTAGAGAAGTTTGAGAGAGCCGGTGGTGTTGTTCATTTCAGAGAAGGTGTAGAGAAAATTATTACCTCTAAAAATAAAGTTACAAATATAATTACCAATAAAGCTACATACGAGACAGATAAAGTATTCTCATCAGTAGGGTATCCAGAAACAATTAAACTTACTGAAAATGAATTTTCAAAATTTGATTTAAGAGTTGGTAAACTCTCTTTCATGGAGACAATTATAGTTGCTGATAAAAAAGTTAATACAAGTGATTTTGATTCAACGATCGTCTTTCATAATAATTCAAATACATATAATTATAAAAAATCTGAAGGGCTTTTCGATGCTAGTTCTGCTGTTTTCTGTTGTCCTGATAATTATGAACTAAATAATAGGTCTGGTGAGGGAACTTATAGAGTCACATTTATGGCCAATTACGATAAATGGAAGGCTCTTTCTAAAGAGGCTTATAAAGAACAAAAAGAACTTGTTTTTGATGCAAGTCTTTCTCTTTTAAAAAATTTAGTTCCAAACTTTAGTGAAACAATTAATTTTTATGATGTCTTTAGCCCTACTACAATTCAAAGATATACCTCTCACTTTGATGGAACCGTTTATGGCTCAACAACAAAAACTCGAGATGGAACGACTCCTTTTTCAGGTCTTTATATTATAGGTACTGATCAAGGGTTCTTGGGCATAGTGGGATCAATGCTTAGTGGGATATCTATGGCAAACCTTCACGGATTAATGGAGAGTTAATGAAATATACAGATGTTGTTATTGAAAACTATGCTTATCATGATCCAGAAGTATTTCTTTCTAGTGAAGAGTTAGAACGAAGACTTGCTCCAGTTTATAATAGATTAAAACTTCCCTTTGGAAGACTTGAGTTACAAACCTCAATAAAGTTTCGTGGCTTTTGGCCTGTAGGAACAAAACCAAGTTCGATCGCAACGGGAGCAGCAATCAAAGCTCTTGAAAAATCAAAATTTGATAAAAACGAAATTGATCTTCTTGTTCATTCAAGTGTTTGTAGAGACTTTTTAGAACCTTCCACTGCTTCTAGTATTCATAATAATTTAGGTCTTCGTGCAGACTGCATGAGTTTTGACCTATCGAATGCTTGTCTTGGATTTGTAAATGCTATTACTGTTGCAAGTGATATGATTGAGAATGGTACTATCAAGACAGCTTTAATAGTATCAGGTGAAAACAGTGGTCCACTTATTGAAGAAACTATTCAAAAACTTAATAATGATATCTCTATAACAAGAAAAACAATTAAAAAATTTGTTGCGAATCTAACTATTGGATCATCGGGTGTAGCATTTATTCTTACTCATAGCTCACTTCATAGTGAGGGAGCTCGAATATTGGGTGGTTACTCTCTTACAGATAGTTCTGCGGCTGAACTTTGTCAGGGCTCTGGTGGAAAGGATTCTTTAATGATGGAGACAAGCTCAGAAGAGCTTCTACATGCAGGAATAAAGCTTGCAACTAAAACGTGGGATAAAACTAAAGAAGAATTAGCCCTTAATAACGATGAATTTGAACATTTTATTTGTCATCAAGTTGGAATCGCACATAGAAATTTAATGTATGAAAATTTAAAAATAGATATTACTAAAGATCATATGACTTTTGATAAGTATGGAAATACCGGTTCTGCAGCATTGCCATTAACATTTATTAAAGCGATGGAATCAGGTAAAGTTTCAAAAGGAGATCGTCTAGCTCTTCTTGGTATTGGAAGTGGACTTCATTCTATTATGCTAGGAGTACAAGCATGAGTTTAACTACTGTTCCTAAATCAATGAAAGAGGCCTATCCCTTTCAGTCAAACTTTTTAGATATAGATAAAAATCAATATCATTATCTAGATGAAGGAGAAGGAGAGGCCGTTGTTATGGTTCATGGTAACCCAACATGGTCTTTTTATTATAGAGAGCTAGTTAAAGAGTTAAAACAAACAAATAGGGTTATCGTTCCAGACCATATCGGTTGTGGCTTCTCAGATAAACCTCAAGATTATAATTATACACTAGAAAACCATATTTCGAACTTGGATAAACTAATTCAATTTTTAGATTTGAAAAAAATCACTTTAGTTGTTCATGACTGGGGTGGAGCAATCGGTTTTGGTATTGCGACAAAATATCCAGACCTAATTAGAAGAATTGTTATTCTAAATACAGCCGCTTTTCATGTTGATCGTATTCCTTTTAGAATTGGTCTTTGTAAAAATAAAATATTTGGAAGGTTTTTAGTTAAAAATCTTAATGGATTCGCCTGGCCAGCAACATTTATGGCCACTACAAAAAAGCTAGCTTCTGACATTAAAAAAGCTTACTTATTTCCTTATAATAGTGTGAAAAATAGAATTGCTGTAGCAGAGTTTGTTCAAGATATACCTATGAAATCGGACCATAGAAGCTTCGATACGCTAAATGAAATAGAGAAGAATCTCGCAAAGGTAACTTGCCCAAAAATAATTCTTTGGGGAGGGAAAGATTTTTGCTTTAACGATGTCTTTTTTAAAAAATGGCGTGAAGTATACCCAGATGCTTATTATAAGTATTATAAAGATGCTGGTCATTATATTCTTGAAGATGAAAAAAATGATGTCATTCACAACATTAAAGACTTTATGGATAGGGTGTAATGAGTTTAAATGTAGCAAATCAAATTACAGATATTGCTCTACAGTACCCACATAAAAGATCTGTTGTTATGCCGGTTAAGAGTTTTTTTTCAAGCTCTTATTCTTATAAACATCTTACATTTATAGAGCTAGAAGGGAGAATAAATCGTTTCTGTCATCGCCTTCTAAGGCTTGGAGTTAAAAGAGGTGACAAGGTACTTCTTTTTGTAAAGCCATCTATAGATTTTAGTGTGCTGACATTTGCATTATTTAAAATCGGAGCAACTCCAATTCTCATTGATCCGGGCATGGGGGTGAAGAACTTTTTAAATGCTGTAGAGGGAGTTGGAGCAGATGTATTGCTCGGCATACCGAAAGCACATCTTCTTAGTAGAATATTTTATAAAAAATTTAAATCAATCAGACTTTATCTCAATACAAGTAGCTTTGCTCTTTTTTCAAAAAGTATAACAAGGTCTTTAAATAAAGAAGTTGCTCTTTTTGAGGCAACAGATATGAGCGAAGATGAGATGGCCGCGATTCTTTTTACATCTGGAGGAACAGGAATACCTAAAGGTGTTGTCTATACTCACTCTATTTTTATTGAACAAACAAAAATGTTACAAAGAGAATTCAATTTAACCGATGAAGATATTGATATACCTGGGTTTCCTCTTTTTGCTTTGTTTACACTGAGCATGGGGATGACTAGTTGTATTCCCGATATGGATCCATCTAAACCAGGAAAATCTGATCCCAAAAAACTATTAGAGAATATTAAAGATCAGGGAGCGACTTTTGTTGCAGGATCTCCTGCTATTTGGAAGAATCTTGCCGATCATTGTTTGAAAAATAGAATTACTCTTCCTTCTGTAAAATATCTTGTAATGTTTGGTGCTCCTATTCCTGTTGAGCTTCATCAAAAGTTTAAAAAAATTCTTCCATTTGGTACTACTTTTACACCGTATGGTGCAACAGAATGTTTACCTGTTTCAAATACATCAGGAAAAGAGGTACTTACTGAAACGGCTCAAGAGACCTTGAGTGGAAAGGGAACGTGTATTGGCTTACCCTTTAGTGGCGTCGATATAAAAATTATAAAAAATAGTTTTGACCCAATTGAAAATATATCGGGTGTGATTGAACTTCCAAATTATGAAATTGGAGAAATCATTGTTCAATCAAAAAGTGTTACGCCCGGTTACTTAAATATGCCTAAAAAAACCGCATTAGCAAAAATTGGTGATGATAAAGGTCTGTGGCACAGAATGGGAGATATGGGATATAAAGACGTGAAAGGGCAAGTATGGTTTTGTGGTAGACAGTCTCATGCCTTCAAGTTTAATGATAAGAGCTTTTATCCTATTACAATTGAAAATGTTATTAACCAGCATCCAGAAATTGATAAGTCGGCTTTAGTTAAAAAAGATGGGATAGGACCCGTTTTAATTCTTCAAAGAAAAGATAAAAAAACAGCAGTATCTCTTAAAGCTCATGAAAAACTTGTAACAGAGCTTCAAGAATTAACGAGTAATATTGATCAAGCTAAATTTATTAAAGAACTTATTTTTCATGAATCTCTACCAGTTGATGTTAGACATAATATAAAGATAGATAGACTGAAATTAACTCAATCAATTAATCAAAAAATGGATGAGAAATGAATATACTAGTTACTGGCGGTGGTGGATTTTTAGGGCGTGCAATTTGCAAACAATTAATTAACGATCATAAGGTCTTTAGTTTCTCTAGAAATCATCATAAATCACTAGACGAGTTATCTGTAGAAACAATAAAGGGGTCTCTGCACTCTAAAGAAGATATAATAAAAGCACTCGATGGCATTGATGCCGTTTTCCACGTGGCCGCTATCGCTGGTGTTTGGGGAAAATATGAAAAGTATTATTCTACTAATACTTTAGGTACTCAAAATTTAGTTGATGCCTGCAAAGAATCGGGAATCAAGTATTTGATTTATACGAGTACACCTAGTGTTGTTTTTGAAAAAGAAGATATATGTGGTGCTGATGAGACGATAGGTTATGCAAATAAATATTTAACTCACTACGCTTACACTAAATCATTAGCTGAGAAATATGTTATTGATAGTGTCGATGATAATTTTTTTGCTCTCGCTATAAGACCGCATCTTATCTGGGGGCCAGGTGATCCTCATATTATTCCAAGACTGGTACAAAAATCAAAATCTGGACGCTTAAAGCAAGTGGGTGATGGTGAGAATTTAGTTGATATTATTTATGTCGATAATGCAGCATCTGCACATGTAAAAGCCTTTAATGCTCTTGTAGAAAATAAAAATCTTAGTGGTCGAAAATACTTTGTTGGCCAGGAAAAGCCAGTAAAACTTTGGAGTTTTATAAATCAATTACTCGTAAGCTCTGGTGAAGAATTAGTTGAGAGTTCAATTAGTTTCAAAACAGCTTATTATGTTGGTTGGATTCTTGAAAAAATATTTGGTGTAATTGGCATAACACAGCCAGAGCCTCCAATGACAAGATTCGTCGCAACTCAACTGGCGAAATCTCATTATTTTAGTCACGCAAATGCAAAAGCTGATTTCGGTTATGAGCCTCTTGTATCGATAGAGGAAGGTTTAGTAGAAACTTTTAAAAATAGACAGGAATCATTAGATTTAAGAAAACTTGATACGTAAGTTTATATTATAAATTCTTGCTGTATGTTTTAACTATATCTTGATCAAAATAGTTTGAACTCATTCCACAATCCACAATTTGATTTGTAGCATTTATTCCACTTGAAACAGGGCTTAATAAAAATTTAATTGTCTGTGCAACTTCTATTGTTTTTAGAGACTCTTTTCTAAGAGTTAGCTGCTCCGAGTATAGGTAGTTTTCAATATAGTTAGGTATTCCAGCACTTGCTGATGTTTTTAGTGGGCCTGCACCAACACTATTAAATCGTACCTTTGAAAATTCTGAGAATGATTTTGCTAGATAACAGACACTGTTTTCAAGCATTGCTTTTATGGGACCAAGATAGCCATAGCTAGTGGCTTTTGTACTTGAAATTGAAACAGTTACAACTGAAGCAGTAGGGCTCAAAACATCCTTTAGTTGATTACTCATTTCAGTAAGAGAGAATGCACTAATTTGGCAAGCTTGAAGATAGTCAGCTCGTTTTGTTTCGTGAAAAGGTTTTGGACCCTCAGAGAAGTTTGCAAAAGCGAGTGAATGTAAAAAACCATCAAGAGATTTTGTATGTTTTAAAATTTGATTTTTAAGGTTGTTGATATCATTTTCATCTTCAACATTTAAAATAAAAGCTGGAGAATCAGGGAAGAGTTTGTTGATCTTTTCTAGATTTGATTCATTTTGAGCCGAAAGTATAACCTTAGCTCCGGCCTCAATTAAAAGTTTTGCACTAAAATAGGCGACACTTTTTTTGTTTGCAATCCCTGCAATATAATAACATTTATTACTTAAATCCATTTTTTTTATCCTACTAGTGTACAAGCAAAATCTATTTGAAGTACTGTTTTAGAGCTCGCTGTGACTTTTCCCTTTAGGTAAGCTGCATTTTCAATTTGTTCTTTAAGTTCAACACAAATGATTAGTTCATCACCTGGTTTTACCATATTTTTAAATTTTGCACTTTGAATACGGCTGACAACTGCTGTTTTACTTTCAATACCACCTTGCATGATATAACTCATTAAAAGAGCTCCCGTTTGAAAAGCCGCTTCACAGATTAAAACACCAGGCATGATCGGGTTGCCTGGAAAATGGCCCTTAAAGAAATCTTCTTCTCCAGTAATCTTTTGTGATGTTGTAACTTTTCTTTCTTCTTTTGAAACAATGTCTTCAATGTATAAAAAAGGTGCTCTTTGAGGAATTCTTTTTAAAATTTCTTCGTTCACTAAAGACCTCCTGAAACTTCAATTGTCGAGCCAGTGATATAGCTTGCTTCTTTACTAGCTAAAAACTTTACAACGTTTGCAACTTCATCAATACTTCCAAATCTTTTCATTGGAATTGTTTTTTTATATTCAGTCACTTGAGCTTCGTCGAGATCAGAAATTAATTCAGTTTCAATAAAGCCAGGAGCGACATTGTTAACCGTTATTTTTCTTTTTGCTACTTCTTTACTTAAAACTTTGCTCAGGGCAATTTGACCAGCTTTGCTAGCCGCATAGTTTGCTTGTCCGGCAAGTCCTAGGGCTCCACCTATTGAAGAGATGTTTACAATTCTTCCATATCTGTTTTTCATCATATGAAGAACGGCTTTTTGAGACATATTAAATGAACCCTTAAGATTAATGTCTAGTACTTTGTCCCATTGATCTTCACTCATGCTGGCCGTTAAATTGTCTTGGCGAATTCCACTATTGTTAACAAGTATCTCAATGCTTGAAATTTCTTTTTCTATTTCATTAAAAAAGTTTTCACATGCCAACATGCTTGAAACATCAAATTTTTTAAGAATTAATTTATCTCCGTATAGAGACATATTTTCTTTGAAGTTCATTGCAGCTTCATCATTTCTTGCATAGGTCGCAATAACAGTTGCTCCTTCTTTAAGAAAACTCTCACTAATTCCTCTTCCGATTCCTCTTGTTCCACCTGTTACGATAACTGTTTGGTTGGTAAACTTAGACATGTACTTGATCCTCTTGTTCTTTATTATTTTCTAAATTATATAAATAACTACTGATTTCGTTTGACTGTATAACACCATAATTAGCAGCACCAAGCCATCCGCTCATGATTATTCCTACACTTCCAGCATGGAAAAGTCCTTTGACTTGATGATGGAGACCCATACTTATTTCAAGACCTTCAAACTTTGTTCCAAAAGATGAGCCCTGTTCATGGTGGACAAACTTTTTTACTGTCTTAGGTGTCGCGGCTTCAACAAAGTCCAATTTTGATCGAATATCTGGAATATAATTTTCAAGACAAACAAGTGTCTCTTCAATCATTTGTTCTTTGGCCTTTTTATATTCTTCTTCAGATAATTTATTCCAATCTTCGTATTTTGCATTTGTAGAACTTACAATTGCATAGCGAGGTGATTCATCATAGGGACGACCTTCAGGGTAGTAGACACTAAAGGTTCTACTTGTAATATCGAACCCAACTAAGGCTTCAGAGTCAAATTTGGGATGTGTACTTGTAAAAACAAGGTCTCCAATATGGGGAATAGTTTCACCTGGGCGAACTCCCATGTAAACCTGACAACTAGAAGAGTTCATTCGTACGGCTTTTGTTTTGTCTATAAAATTTGGACTAAAGTGTTCTTCTCCGGCCATTTTTAATATCGTTGTTCTAAGATTTGCATTTGATAAAACTGACTTTGCGTGGATTGGTTCACCTTTGAGCATTACGCCTTTTACCGTTTGATTTTCAATTAATAGTTTTTCAACTTTTGAGTGCATCTTTATGTCGACACCATTTTCAAGAAGCTGCTCTCTCATCATTTTAATGATGACATCTGTGCCACCTTTAAAAGTGTAAACACCTTTACTCATAAAATTTGAAAATACGATACCATATGTAATAGCAGGGTCATCTAGAGTAGAGCCATTTGCATATACTATTGGTTCCATCAGAAAACGGACAACATCTATTCTATCTGGAAAAAATTTGTGAAATAAATCACGGTTTGTCATATCTTGATTATCATAGAAATTCATTGATTCAACATAATCATAAAATGCATCAACAGTTTGCTTTTCGATTTTAAAATGATTGATTAGCTTCTCAGTAAAGTCTTCTCTTGTGAAAGTAGATTGAATTTTATATTGAGGATTGTGAAAACGAACATCTTTTAATTGAACAATATGCTCGGCTATGTTTTTGTTCCAATATTTACGGCAAGTCTTTTTCATTCCAAATGGAAAACCGTGCAAGGAAATATCAAATACATGATCTTTTTTGTTTCTGTAAAACCAAGTAGCAAACCCACCTAGTTTATTGTGAGCCTCTAATAACAAAACGCTTAATCCGTCTTTTGCCATCTTGTTTGCAGCAGTCATTCCTGCAAGACCGGACCCTATAACAATGACGTCATATGACTTTGTAATTTTATCTTTTGCTTTATAAAGCATATACCAACCTCTTTTTGTGTGGAATTTTAGCAAACTTGGAATCGAGAGCCAATAATGCAAACCGTTAAAATAACAGTTTTTTCGAGCTTGGAATTAATCAATTATTTGTTATTCTTTTAGTATGAAAAATTTAATACTTATCGCCCTTGGTTTAACTCTTATTTCTCTATCGAGCTATGCTTCAACGCATATAGCTCAGGCTAAAATTGTCAAAGGGGATGTATCTTATCTTCCTCCTGGTGCAAAAACAGCCAAGAAGCTCAAAAAAAGTACAAGACTATACAAGGACACATCAATTTATGTAAACGGGAAAGGGTTTGCTAAAATTAAATTTATTAATTCATCATTTATAACTGTTGGGCCAAACTCAAAAGTTGTTCTTGAAATGGACATGAAAGATAAGACTTCTCTTGTAAATCTTATGTCTGGAAAGATTAGGGCCCTGGTCGATAAAAATAAGAAAAACGATAAAAAATTTCTTGTTCGAACTTCTTCAGCAACTATGGGTGTTAGGGGGACAGAGTTTCAAGTATCGTTTACTCCTAAAGCGAAAAAAACATCTCTTTTAACTTATGATGGGCGTGTTGATATGAAAAAATCAAATGTTTCTGACGTTAAGGCCAATGATGTTGCTAAAATGAAAAGCTCGCTTGCTAATGATCCTACTCCAGTAAAAAAAGGTGATTTTCTTAGGATTGCTCAAAGTGATAATGCGAAAAGTGAAAAAGTTAAAATAAATCCTAAACAGTTTGTACTTATGAAAAAAGATGAAAGCCTTGGAGCTGAGAAAGTAAAACTAACTAAAGCTGATAAAAAGGCCATAAAGTCAGAAGCGAAAAAACTTGAAAAAGAATTTAAAGAAGAGTTAGCAATGAGTGATAACAAGGAAACAAAAAACCTTGGATATGTTGACTTTGACAAAGGTGTTTATATTCCACCTGTTGACGCTAAAAAGAAAAAATTTCTAGGTAAAGTTTCAGCTGATGGAAGATACATACCGCCAAAAGGTGTAGTCGTTGATGCTCAAAAAGGATTAGTTCTAAAAGCTAAAGCATCTGATAAAATTAAAAGATTTGTAGAAGATGTTAATAAGAAAAACCAAGTACCAAAAACTATAAGACAAGATAGCCAAAAAGCTTATGAGAGATATTTTGATGTATAAAAGATTACTTCTTGTTAGTTCATTATTATTAAGTCTTAATTCTTATGCTTTTATGGATTCCTGTGTAAAAGACATATTTAAGGTTGGACTAGGGTTTGACTCAGGCGTATACGATATTGAGCGCGATGAAGAAGACGTTACACTGTCCTCAGAGAGTGGTATTTCAAGCAGAATTAATTGGATTATTTTTTGTCCTCAAAGTGGAATCGAAATCAGTCCCTATATTTATTCAAGAAATTATTCTTTTGATAATTCAGGTGAACTCAGTGGTGCGCCAGATGAGATTGATTCATTTACGATAGGGGTTGAGTTTTCTAAGGAGATGATGGTCTTTGGAAAAAGAATTTCAGCCATTCTAGATATTGGTAGTCGAGAGGATTTCTCGATATATAGAGACTATCACAATGATGAAGTTCACAAGCAAAGTGTTGATAATACCATGCTTATGGTTGGTCTGAAATCGAACATCTATTCAAGCTCTAGAACTTTTGTTTCCTTGTCGGCGAAGATGGGGATGCTCTTTTCGGAAGAGGGAGACATAGATGATGGCTTTACCAGCAGGCTTTCTTCAGAGGTTCTATATAAACTTTCAAAAAAATATTCTTTAATGTTTGATTTTTTCTATGACTACTATGATCAACGCAGCGACCAAGCTGACGCTGAAATATCAAGAAAAGAATTAGGTGTAACGACCTATTTTATGTTCCGCTTATAGGCCGCTCTTTAGTCTTCTTTGTTATTTATCTGTTCTAGTTGTAATTGTATGGTCTTCGCCCTCTGTTGGAGGAGTTTCAATCCACTTTTGACAGCTTTCGATTAATCTTATTGATGATTTGTCTTGAGAATGAACCTCTAAAACTTTTTCAAACCCCTCTTTTGCTAGAGGGAAATTACCTTCAATAAATAGCTTATAAGAGCTTTTAAAGGTTTGAAGAGCTTCTGGTTGATCCATAAGTGGATGCCAGTTATAAAGAACTTCATATACACTTACTGGCTTTGTCTTTCCTTTAACTCGAACCTTATCAATTAATCGAGTAGTAAATTTAGATCGATCCATTCTCTCATATGTATATTCTGAAATTAATATCTGAGCCCCGTAGAACTTACAACTTGATTCAAGTCGTGCTCCAAGATTCATTGTGTCTCCAAGTGCAGTGTACGCAAAAATTTGATCAGACCCCATATTTCCAACGTTACATTCTCCAGAGTTTAGTCCTAATCCAATTTTAAATTCAGGAAGATTTTTTGCTTTAAATTCTTCATTGATTGCAGGTAGAGCTTCAAGCATCTTTACCCCAGCGTCGACGGCTTGAGTTATATGGTCTCCAATGTCAGTAGGGGCCCCCCAGAATGCTACAATGGCATCACCAATGTATTTGTCTAGTGTTCCATTAGTGGCAAATACAATGTCAGTCATCTCTCCCATATAGCGATTTAGTGCAGAGGCAAGCTGTGTTGCTGATAGTTTTTCAGAAATAGAGGTAAAATCTCTAACGTCTGAAAACATACAGGTGATATCTCTTCTTTCTCCACCGACTTTAAGTTTGTCAGGATTGTCTAACATATCATCAACAATTGACGGGGCAACATAACGGCTAAAAGCTCCCTTTATCTGTTTCTTTTCAGCATTCGCTTGATTGAAATTCAAAAATGTAATCCAGGAGTAGGTGGCGACAAAGTTGAATATAACAAAAAATAATTTAATCTCGTGCCCATCTTGTACATAGAGATATTGATCTATGAAGTATGCAGACAAAACAAGTGAAACCATGGCCGTAATATCAATTAAAGCATTATTGATAAGCATAATACTTAAAAGGATGAGAGTTCCAATGGCCAATAAGATATATGAAATCTTTATAGAATCAAAAAGTTCTTGATAGAAAAATTGATTTATAAGCATGTATACCATATTTATATGGGCGTATACCCCTGGAAGCTTTGAGTCTATTGGTGTATTTCTAAGGTCGTGTGCTCCTGTAGCTGTAGATCCAATAAAGACAATTTTATTATGAAAGAATTCTTTCATTTTTTCTATATCTACTTTTGGATCAACTACTTTATGAAGTGAAATCTCATCAAAGTTTCTACTATCACCAAACCATCTTATTTTCGTTTCACCTCTGTTGTTAACAAAAACATCTTTCTGTCCAAATTTTAGTCTAGCCGAACCACTACTATCTACAACTAACTTTGAGTTTTGTGTAGTATATGACTCAACAGTTCTCAATGCCATGCTGGGGACAAAGATTTCACCGTCAACGTTTGAAACAATTTGATAGTGTCTAAATACACCATCAGTGTCCTCAAGCATGTTTATGAAGGCTAAGTCCGGAGATGCAGCCAATAATTTTTCAATTGGGTAGGTATGCTTTTCGACCTTTTTAACAACTAGTGAGTACTGCTCATCAGCTTGTTGAGAGTCTAGTATGAAGTTATATAGATCTTCGGGCATTTCATTATAAACATCGGCTTGAACACTTTCATCTTGCGCAGTGTAGGCTAAGATAACCTTGCTTCCTTCTGTTTTTTGAAAATTTACTATTGCATTTGCAAATGTATCATCAGGGGAGATTGCTCCACATGAGGTAACTTCTTCTGGAAAAATAACATCAAATGCTACAGTCTTTGCACCAAAGGTACTTAAGTTATCTAGCATCGTGGCCCAGGTATTTCTATTTATTGGCCATGATCCTAAAGTTTGTAGAGATTCATCATCAACGCGAATTAAAATTATATCTTCGTTCTTATCATGTTTTTCAATAGTTGAATTTGATCTAAAGTCATAAAAACGATTTTCAAAAAATGAAGCATATTGAATATAGCCTTTAAGATCATGACCTTGAGGTAATGTTCTTTCCATAAAACTAAAAAAGATAGAAGCAGCACTAAAAAGTAAAATAGAAATAATACCAATATACTTAATTGAACGATTTAAAAATCTTAACAAAATATACCCTTTGAAAACACTTAAAATTATTATATTGTTTATGTAATATCGGTTATTTATTATTTTTTATTAAAGGTATTTTCCAATGCTAGAAAGCTTAAAAGAACAATTCAGTGCTCACGTTAAAAACCTGCAAAACCAAATTAGTCAGAGAATGAAAGATCTTGATGTTCAGATTGATATAAATGAGGATAACTGGAGTCGTCTTGATCATATAGGTGAAGATGGAGGCGGTGGAATCACTAGAGCTTTCGAGGGAAATATTTTTGAAAATGCTGGAGTAAATACATCTGAGATTAAAGGAAAAATTAATCCTGAGTTTGCAAAGAAACTTCAAGGTGACTCTGATCAATTATGGGCAACAGGTATTTCTTTAATCATCCATCCTTTTAATCCAAAAATTCCAACAGTTCACATGAATTTTAGAATGATTAATCAAGGCGACAAGGTTTGGTTTGGCGGTGGTGCAGATTTAACTCCATTTTATCCTTACGAGGAAGATTTTAGTTACTTTCATGGTGTTTGGAAAAAAGCATGTAAGCCCTATGGTAACTACGATCATATGAAAAAAACATGTGATGAGTATTTTGTAAACGCTCATCGAAATAATGAAATGAGAGGAATTGGTGGAATCTTTTTTGATCACTTAAACACAGGTGATCTTAAAAAGGATTTTGATATGGTAGTTGATCTATCTAACCACTTTATAGAATCATACTTTCCAATAGTTGAAAATAGGATGCAAGAAGACTTTGGCCAAGAAGATGTAGATTTTCAATTGCACAGGAGAGGGCGTTATGTGGAATTCAATTTACTACATGACAGAGGAACTCTTTTTGGATTGAAAACTAATGGAAGGACAGATTCAATTTTAATCTCATTACCAAAGAGGGTTATGTATTCTTATAAATATGCACCTGAGAAGGGTTCTGTTTACGAAAAAATGATGGAGAATTATTTTCCAAAATCTTGGTAATTAAAAGAAGTATTTGTAGTAGAGATGAACATCGAAAATTGTTGATGAAAATGTATTTTCATCTTTGGTTTCACTTATCTGTATAGCATTAAACTCTAACCCAAGTATCGATGTTTTAAACTCGTGACCAAAATTTGTTTGAATATGATTTGATAAACCAGATTTTAGGTCATTATTTGATTCAAGTCCCACATACCTTGATTGCGCTATATTTAACCCTATACCAAATGAAGCTTGTATAAAGTAAAAACTATGAACATATTGACCTGTAGCTCCCCAGATTAAACTTAAAGAATCTTGCTCAAATCCTTTAAGGTTTTTATATTCTTCAAAATTACTTTCTTCGTCAGAGGGGATTAGTGAATTTTTGCTTGATAAATTAAATTTAGAATATGCTCCAAGTAAATAAAAAGAATAATCACTTTTTTTCTTTAACGAATAAAAACCATAGTGCTTTTTTAAGTTGAAATTATCTTTTAAGAAATACTGATAAGAGATTCCATATTGTTTAGATTTTATGTCAAGAAGGTCATTGCTTTCAATATTGCCAAGTTTGTAACCACTATATTCATTGTAGAAGAGATGAAAAATCCCTTCTTTGTAAGATCCTCTGACAAAATAGTCATTGTATCTACTAAGCTCTTTTCCTCGTTTTTTTTCTTCCTCTGAAATAGCTTGTTTGAAACTCGCTCCAATATTAAATTGATTCAACTCTAGAGTGAACCCACCACTTGCAGTTGTATTTGGTGAGTAGGCGAGATCTTCTCCGGATGTATCATTTTTTAATTTTATTTCATTATTTGGTAGTGATATATTGTAACTAATTGCTCTTACTGACTTTGGAGGAGATATTTTATTACCGAATATTGCGGTAACTGTTGAAAAAGCTATAAAGAATATTAGTGCCATTACTTATTCTTCAGGAGCAATATAAACTTCAATTTCAGGATTGTATTCTTCTCTTAGAATTCCACGAATAGCTTCTAGAGTACCACCAGTTGAACTTGGGCATGTACCACAAGCACCTTGGTATCTTACGATTAGTATATTTTCTTTAAATGATACACAGCTCATATCGCCACCATCCCCTTGAAGGCCTGGTCTAATTCTTCTATCAAGAATTTCTTCAATTTGAAGAAGGTCTGCTGGTAGATTTTTTCTTCTTTCAAGTTCAGGATCGTGTTCTTGAAAGTTAGGGTCGTGATCATCTAGATGGCTCTCAAGACAAGTATTTATTGCAGGCTCAAGAGTATCCCATGGCTCAAATGTAAATTTAGAAATTGTGACTACGTTTTGAAAAAAGTGAATCTGATCAACACCGCGAAGATCAAAAAGGGCTGCTGCAAGATTTACATCTTTTGCCTGGTTTGGATTCTTAAAAGAAGTTTTTCCCTCAGACTTTACTGTTTTGTCTAAGATAAACTTTAGAGCATTTGGGTTTGGAGTGGGTTGTACTTGTATATTCATATTTACCTTATTCAAAAAGATTTACTATTTTATTTAATGTATCAACTAATTTATCAACATCTTCTTTATCGTTGTAGATTCCAAAAGATGCTCTTGCTGTCGCGGGAACATTCATTCTTTGCATAGCAGGCTGCGTGCAGTGGTGACCTGTTCTGAGGGCAACGCCGTACTTGTTGGCCATCGTAGCAATGTCGTGAGGATGGCAGCACTCAAGAGTAAAAGAGATGACAGCACTTTTCTCTTTTGCCGTTCCAATTATTTTTAAACCTGAAACAGTTGATAACTTCTCGGTTGCATATTTTAGTAGTTCGTTTTCATGGCTAGCTATAGCATCGAAACCTATTTTATTTATATATTCAATGGCACTGGCCCAAGCAATCCCTGCTGAGATATTTGGTGTTCCAGCTTCAAATTTATAAGGAAGGTCATTGTAAGTTGTTTTCTCAAATGTAACCTTATCAATCATATCACCACCACCTAGAAATGGAGGCATAGTGTTTAGAACTTCTTCTTTTCCATAGAGGGCACCAATTCCCGTTGGGCCAAACATTTTATGAGCACTCATACATAAAAAATCACATCCCAGCTCTTGGACATCAATTTTTTTATGAGATACCGCTTGAGCTGCATCCACTAGAAAAAGAGCATTGAATTTTTTTGCTTCAGTAATCAGCTTTTTGATTGGATTAACTGTCCCTAAAGAGTTTGAAACATAAACGATACTTACTAGTTTTGTTTTATTACTTAAAAGTTTTATGTATTCAGAGATTATGATATCTCCGTTGTCATCTATTGGTGCTACTTTTAATTTTGCACCTGTTTTTTCACAAAGCATCTGCCAAGGCACAATATTTGAGTGATGTTCCATATGGCTGATAAGGATTTCATCATCTGCTTTAAGGTTTGCTTCTCCCCAAGTTCTAGCAACTAGATTTATTGAATCAGTTGTTCCGCGAGTGAAAATAACTTCTTTTCTATCTTTTGCATTGATTAAATCTTTTAAAAGATCACGAGTCTTTTCATATTTTTGAGTACCAAGCTCACTAAGAGTATGAATTCCTCTATGAATATTTGCAGTCTCTTTTGCGTAATAAGTATTTACGCTTTCAATTACTTTTTTATATTTCAAGTTTGTAGCCGCGCTATCAAAATAGGTAATATTTTTCCCGTCATATTTCTCAGAGATTTGTGGGAAATCTTTAAGCATTTGTTCTTTTGAAATCATTTTGCATATGCCTTGTTTTCAAATTTTTCCGTTATTTCATTTTGAAGATAATTTCTAATAAGTTTGTTTTCAATCTTTAAAAGAACATCGTATGTATAAGCTCTTGCAAGCATCATTTTTGCTTTTTCTTCTCTGATTCCCCTTGATTGGAAGTAGAAAAGTTCTTGCTCACTAAGTTGTCCAGTTGTTGATCCGTGAGAGCACTTAACGTCGTCAGCAAAAATTTCAAGTTGAGGTCTTGAGTTTGCGTGAGCTCCTTTTGTTAGAAGAAGATTTTTATTAAGCTGATTTGAATTTATAAGTTGAGCGTCTTTTTGGACTTTAATTAGTCCAGTAAATACTCCTCTAGAATTATTATTCATTATGCCCTTATATAGCTGATGACTTTCAGTGTGGGGGGCATTGTGAGCGATATATGAATTTACATCACTGTGTTGTGTTCCGTGAAGAGTGTAGAGTCCACTTGCAGTTGCCTCTGCACCTTGATCATTAATATCAATATGAATATTTGTTCTTGAGATCTCAGACCCTAAAGTAGTTGTAAAAGATTTGTAATTTGCATCCTTTGCAACTTGGGCCGTAATGCTATTTCCAAAACTAGATGACTTATTTAGGTCTTGGTGATGTATATGAGTGAATTTTGCATTTTGATGAAGTGTCGATTGTGATTTATTATTAAAAAACACGCTATTTTCTTTTGAGTTTATGAATACTTCAACAATATTTAATTCACAGTTTTTCTCAAGTTCATAACTTATTTCTTGATTGAAAAGGTGAGTGTCACTGCTGCCAATTATATGAAACATAAAAATCGGCTTATCAATTGCTTTATTTGCAGAGAGTTTGAAAGTATGCTTTTTCGTTTCTAGAGAATTCATTTTGACTAAAAAATCTTCTTTGAAATTATAATCACTATTGTAGCTGTAGTTACTTTCAGTTGAACCCAGAAATTCAAGTTCAGTTTTATCACTCTCACTTTGAAGTTCGCCATTCAAAAAAAACATCGAATATGTTCCATCTACTTTGAGTGAATTGAGATCAAAATCAAGTTTTGAAGCTTTAGTTGCGCTAAAGTCGAAGGTGTTAAATTTATCTAGAACCTTTGAGAGGTTAGTGTATTTATAACTTTCGTCTTTTCT
>CAKZJW010000143.1 GCA_937120495.1 uncultured Oligoflexia bacterium | reverse complement strand
TTAGGTGAAGGTGCATATTATGCTCCAGAACTTACAAAGGTTGCGACAAGAAGATCTGAGAGATATATAAAGAAATTTATTAATAATCCTCAAAAGTATCAGACTGGATCTCGTCGTATGGTCGATTATGATTTTAGTGATCAAGAACTAGAAGACCTTTATGCATTTTTTAAATGGATAGGTGAAATAGATCTGAACGGTTTTCCACCAGAACCAAACTTATAAGATAAAGAGGACAGAAAATGAAATATAAAACACAGAGAATTGCATACTATTTCTTTGCAACATGTATGCTCTTATTTATGCTTCAAATCGTTTTTGGATTCATAATGGGCTTTGCTCACATGGGTCTAGATGGATTGCATGAAATAATACCTTTTAATGCTGCCAGAGCAAGTCACAATAACCTACTTGTAGTCTGGTTACTTGCTGGATTTATGGGAGCTGCTCACTATATCATTCCAGAAGAATGTGAAAGAGAAATTGAATCACCAAAACTTGCTTACGCTCAACTGATCTCTTTGATCCTTGTTGGTGTTACTGCAATTATTGGATTTCACTTTAACTGGTGGGAAGGAAGAAAATTTTTAGAAATACCAAGACCACTTGACTACCTTGTTGTCGTAAACGTTTTAATGTTTATCTACAATATTGGTATGACAATTTGGAAGGGAAAGAAAAGAACAACAACTGCAATGGTTCTATTTTTTGGACTATTAATGGCCGCTCTTTTATATCTTCCAGGCTTAATAACTGTTGATAGTCAGACAATGGACTCTTACTGGAGATGGTGGGTTGTTCATCTTTGGGTTGAAGGAGTTTGGGAACTAATTATGGGTGGTATTTTATCTTTCCTATTAATTAAACTTACTGGTGTTGATAGAGAGATCGTTGAGAAATGGCTTTATATCATCGTTGGGATTACATTCTTATCTGGTATCTTAGGAACTGGTCACCACTATTACTTTATTGGGACTCCAAAATATTGGTTAATGATCGGTGGTATCTTTAGTGCACTAGAGCCACTTGCCTTCTTAGGTATTTGTATCTACGCCATAATGATGGCCAAAAAAGGACAGAGACAACATCCAAATAAACTTGCGCTAACTTGGACAATTGGTTGTTCAGTTATGTCTTTTACAGGTGCTGGATTTTTAGGATTTGCTCACACAATTCCAAGTGTAAACCTTTGGACACACGGAACTTTAGTTACAGCAATGCACGGACATATGGCCTTTTGGGGTGCATATGGAATGCTTATTTTTGCAATGATCTGTTACGCCCTACCAAATTTAACTGGTAGAAAGCGCATGAACTCAGGTCTATCTAACTTTGCATTTTGGTGTACGACAATTGGAATGGTTGCCATGACAGTTGCTTTTGGTGTTGCTGGTATTGCTCAAGTTTATCTAGAAAGAAAACTAGGTCTAAACTTTATGCAAGTTCAACAAGAAGTAGAAGTTCACTTTTTAGGACTTGTACTAGCAGCTTCTTTATTTACAATTGGTTTTATAGCTTACGTTGTCGAGTTCATCAGATCTGGACTTCCAGTTAAAGATCTTTCATCATGTGATAAGGCTTATGACTAAAATATTTTACAAAGAAATATCTAACGAGAGGGCAGTTTTTGAAGCTGCCCTTTCTCAAAAATTACCTCTTCTTCTTAAAGGTCCAACTGGTTGTGGAAAATCTCGATTTGTAGAAGCCATGGCCGAGAATCAAAACAGAAAGCTTGTAACAGTTTCTTGTAATGATGAAACTTCAGCTGCAGATCTAATTGGAAGGTACCTTATCAAAGGTGGAGACACTATTTGGCAAGATGGTCCTGTTCTAAGAGCGATTAAAGAAGGTGCGATTCTTTATCTTGATGAAATAGCTGAAGCCCGAGAAGACGTTATTACAGTTCTTCATTCTCTTTCAGATCATAGAAGAGAGCTTTTTGTTGATAGGTTAAACGAATCATTTAAAGCAGATGAACACTTTATGATGATTGTAAGCTTTAACCCTGGTTACCAGCAAAGTTTAAAAGAGATGAAGCCCTCTACAAGACAACGTTTTATATCCCTAGACTTTGACTACCCTCCAAAAGAAATTGAAGAGGAAATCGTAAAAACGGAAAGCCAAATTGATCAAAAGTATGCAAAAAAACTTGTGCAAGTTGCAAATAAAATCCGCAACCTTCATGAGCTTGCACTAACAGAGACTGTATCAACAAGACTTTTAGTTAATGCTGCCAAGCTTATTAATACAGATATATCTCCAAGGCTTGCATGTGATGTAGCAATTGTTCAGACTCTAACTGATGATAAAGAACAAGCCGTGGCCCTAAAAGATATCATAAACTTAATTATCTAGAGGCAAGATGGAAATTGATGAGAAATTATTTCATCTTGCTTGGAAGACTAAAAGAAAGTTCTTTAAAAAGTCTTTATCAACAGATGCATCAATTTTAGAAGAGAGTAACGAACGACTGACTCTCTTTGCTAGTGCATTTCTAAATCAAAAAATTAAAATCAGTCCTGCGGAAAAAAATGGTGCTCTCATTGGAACTACTCTTTTTCTACCAGCGGCAATTGATATATTTCAAAACAAAGATTTAAACTTTAAGACGTATCAATTTAGAGTTGCTTATGAAAGCGTGGCTTTAGAGCTTGGTTTTCAGTTTAAAGAAGACATTTTAAGAAAAGAAGATTTAAATCTTCTAAGCCTTATTGCGGCTCCAACAATTTTAAAACAAACGATTGAGCTCTACCCCTCTCTTTTAGAAACTCTCGAGTTATTTAAGAATCAAATACAAGAAAACATAGATTTTCAAAGCTTAAAGCAAAACAGTTTTTTTAATTACTGGGTGTTCGAGCTAATTAATATAAACCTTGAGAGAAAACTTCGAATTTCAAAAGATCAAAAAAAGTACATCTCAAATATTAAAACCCAAAATAGTTTAACACCACAAGAAGTTATCCAAATTGCAAAAGAACAAAAGAATATAATTAAAAGCCTTAAAAAAAAACAAAGATGCTTAATTGATTTTCACCCTCTTTTTTCAAGGCTTGCGACTCCTTCCCAGAAATTACTCAAAAATTCAAAAGAATCAAATATTGTAAAAGAAGAGAAAAAGAAGGAAAAGACCGTAAAAAAAACAAAGGCCAAAGAAAGTGTAAAGTACATCGAGATAGATGAAGAGAACCCTGATTGTAATCCTGCAAACCTTCTTATGGAGGGAGTACAGACAGCTGATCTATTTGGCGGTGGAAAGAAGATGCTCGATGGTGCAGATGAGATGGACGATCACTTTGATGCGATTGAGGATCTTGATATAAGAGAGCTTACCCGCTCATCAACCCAAACCCAGTCTATATTTAAATCATCTCTTGCAGTAGAAGTAGAAGCCACAGAGGAAGAAGAAATTGATTACTCTCAATATCAATTTAAGTACGACGAATGGGACTATAATAAAAGCTCATACAGAGAGAACTGGTGTTATCTTGAAGAAATTAAACTTCAAAAAGATAATTCACTACTCCCTGAAGATCAAAGCAGAAACGAAAGTTTCTCTGAATATAAAAGTAAAATTATTGAGAATAATAAAACTGAGATCACAAAACTTAGACACTTTATAAAAAAAATATTTATAGATAAAAGACCTAAAAACAGGCAAATTGATGGCCCTGAAGTTGACTTAGACGCTTATATTGGATTTAAAAGTGACCTTGCAAGCGGGCACTCCCCTTCTCAAAAGCTCTATATATCAAAGAGAAAGGCACCATCAGAGTTATCAATTTTAATTCTTCTCGATTCAAGTCTATCAAGTGGAAGTTGGGTTGAAGGGAAAAAGGTAATTGATATCTCTAAAGATTCAACTCTTATTATCCAAGAAGCCATAAAAGATCTTTTTCCAGATGTTATGGTTGCAAGCTTCTATTCTAATACAAGAAAAAACTGTGTTTATAATATTGTAAAAGACTTTGATGAAGATTGGGATTCAAATGCACACAAACTGCAACAAGTTGAGCCACAAGGTTATACAAGAATTGGCGTGGCCCTAAGACATAGTTTTGAGCACCTAGAGAAAATAAAATCCAAAAGAAAAGTTCTTCTTTTACTAAGTGATGGAAAGCCTACTGATTATGATGCCTACGAGGGAAAGCTAGGTATTAATGACGTAAGACAATGTGTTAGAGAGGCCAATCAAAAAGATATCTATATTCACTCATTGGCCATAGATAAAGATTCAAAATATTATTTCCCTCAACTTTTTGGTGCAAAAAACTTTGAAGTATTAAAAACACCTAAGAATCTTCCTTCGACTTTAATTAAGGTTTTATCTAAGATTGTTTAAGACCGAACTTAGATTTTACCTCCACCAGCTCTCAACAGAGGACTCGAATCCAATTGTTACAACTTCACCAAGCTTTGGCATTATAAGTTCGACTTTCTTTTGCTTGTGAAGCTCAAAAAGATTTTCTATAGGTTCATACCAAGGATGAAAAGCGAGATGAAACATTCCCCAATGAACAGGAAAGTATTTTTTTGCATTAATATCTGAGAAAGCTTGTGCAAAATGTTTAGGAAGAAGATGAACAGCATACCATCTTGAATCATACTGCCCGCTTTCCATAAATGCGATATCAAAAGGTCCAAGTCTATCTCCAATATCTTTAAAGTGAGTATCGTATCCTGAATCACCACTGAAATATATATTGCTATTGGCATCCTTTATCACCCAAGAAGCCCAAAGAGTAGAATTATCATTAATTCCATCTCTTCCAGAAAAATGTTGAGCTGGTGTAGCAGTAAATTTAATGTCATCAAACTGAGCACTTTCCCACCAATCTCTCTCAATAATATTTTGTTTTTTTATTCCCCAACTTCTTAAATGAGACCCCACACCTAAAGGTGTTATGAATTTTACATCTTGGTCTTTAAAAAACTTAACTGTATCCATATCAAGATGATCATAATGATCATGAGAGATAAGAATGAAATTGATTTTAGGAAGCTCTTTTAGAGAAAGAACAGGCTTTTGAAATCGCTTTACCATGAAACTAAAAGGTGAAGCCGAATCTGAAAAAATAGGATCAACTAAGATCGTCTTTCCACTCATACTTAATAGAAAACTAGAGTGTCCAAACCAAATAACCTTTGAGCGTTTTAAGTCTTTATTAAAACTTGTTAGATCAGGTTTAATTTCTGGTAAGTTTTTATTAGGGACTCTATCCTCTCCTGAACTAAACCAATCAAGGACAAGTTGAAGATTAAAGTTCTCCTCTTTCATTTTACTAATTAAGTTTGGTCTTCTATTTTGAAAGACCCCTTCTTTACTATTAAAGCTCTTTGAAGACTTGAAATTCTTTTTATCGTCTTCACTTGGAGTTTCACCAAACTGAGAGCAACCTAGAATTAGTAAAAATATTAAAGATGATAATAACTTCATACTGGCCTTATTTTATAGGTATCTTTAAAAACCGTTTTCCAGAAACATCTTCAAGAGGAAGCCTTCCTCCAGTAATATTCACCTGTAAGCTTGGGTATAAAAGTTTTGGTGCATTTAATAAGGCATCTCTATCTGTTCTGAATTTAACGAACTCAGACTCAGACGTTTCAGCTTTGAGTTGAATATTACAGCCTTTACTCTCTCCAATTGTGGACTTAAATCTTAACTCTCTTCCATTGGGTTGGTAATCATGTCCTGTAAAAAACTCAATATCATCACTCAAGGTATAAATTTTTTCATGAACTGAATGATAAAGATCTTTTGCACTTCCTAGCGGAAAATCACATCTGCCCGTACCATAATCAGGCATAAAAAGAGCATCTCCAGTAAATAAGTACTTATCAATTAAAAAGCTACAACAAGCTGGCGTGTGGCCTGGAGTCGTTATGACTTTCACAGTAAAACTCTTACAAGAAATCTCCTGACTATCAGTTAACAGTAAATCAAACTGAGATCCATCGACAGCAAAATTCTCAAGGTTATATACAGTTTTAAAAGTTTGTTGCACAAGTTTTATATTTTCACTAATTCCAATTTTAGCAGATTCAATTTCTTTTTTTAATTCTATGGCTCCAGTAATGTGGTCTGCATGAGCATGTGTTTCTAATATATAATGAATATTTAATTTATTTGATTCAATAAATTTTAAAAGTTCATGAATTGACTCTTTTGAAGTCTTTGAAGCGGCTTGTTCATAGTTCCAAACAGGGTCTATTACAATCGCATCTTTAGATTCATTATCAAAAACAATATAACTTAACGTATAAGTTGTTGGATCAAAAAAATGTTGTACATTGATTGCCATTTTACCCCTCCACTTCTTTGTTTAAGTCTCTGATGGGTCTTTTAATCTCATTTTGCTTTAAGACGTTTGCACCACGAGTAGTAATGTCTGAAAGAAAAGCTTTTTCATATTTAACATCTAATACATAAGCCTTAACACTAACCTTAATTACAAACGTATTAGACAAAGAAACCTCTTCAAATGTGATTGAAACGTCTTTATTTAAATAAACAAATCTGCTTGTGATCACTACCTCATGTAGAAGTATCTTCACATGGTCCAGATTTTCAAATATTGATATATAAAAGTTAGTAACGACCATCATTTGTAGAGCACCACTATTACCACTTGAAACTACATCAGTGAGAAATTTTGAATTTGGAATAGTGATTAAGTTGTCATCAAGCGTATTTAGCCTGACTGATCGAAGCCCTATTTTTAATATCTCTCCATATTTACCATCAAACTCAACTCGATCTCCAACTTGAAAAGGCCTATCAAAAAGTAAAATAAAGCCGGCAATAACAGAACCAACTAAATCTTTTAAAGCAAAACCAAAAGCAACTGCAGCAGAGCCCCCAACACCAACAAGCAATTCGTTAGAAGGCTGGAAAACATAATAAAAAACTCCCATTACTCCAATAAGGTATGAAGTAAATGAAAGAACTGTAGTAAATTGTAATATTAAGAGACGCTTTCCAGAGAATTTATCCTGTAATTTGCGAGACCATAGATTTAATAATTTCACAAAGAGAACTATACAAATGACCAAAAAGATAAACAGTAATATTTTATCTATTTTTAGAAAATTAAAAAGTAAAACTGATACGTTATTATTAGCTTCCATATAGAAAATTCTTTGCCTTTAAAAGTTTAATAATTGCCCCTTGAGAGATTATGTCAATCATATATCGACTTCGATCATCTCGATGAAGGTACTTCTGTTCTAATGCAATTTTAATACTATTGCGAACAACTCCTTTTTGAAGGGTTGACGTTGAAATGACTTCTGCAAGTGACAAGTTTTCATGCTTTAGAATATGCGCCAAAACAAAAAGAACATTATCTGTTGCATGAGACAACTCTACTGTTTCAATATCTTTTGGAATATTTACATTAAAAGTATTTGAACTTTTGACTGAAAGTGCTGAAATCCAAAGAGCGAGAGCTGTTCTTGGATTTCCTCTCGATAACTCCCATAATAATTTAAAAAACTTTGACTCAACAGACGAATACTTATCAATTTCATCCTGAGATTTAGTTGCACTAATTAATAAATCATACGAAAGGTTGAAGCCTGAACGATCGTGTCTTTTCATTATCAACTCTTTAATTCTCTCATCACTCCAAGCTTTAATCTCAAATACATTTCTAAAGAATTGAGTTCTTCCAAAAGCACTATTTAAATATAGCCAACTTGATTTATTAAAGCTTAGCACCCAAAAGATATTATTCGTCGGCATATTAAGAAGTTCAGTTAAATGATAATACCCCTTAAACCCGCCTGTTTGTGATAGAAATACATTCTGACATTCATCAAGAAAGATTACTTTTTTACTCTCTAGTTTTTTATCTATCGCAGGAAAGTCAAAGTTCTTCCCTTCCAAATCTATTTCTAATGACTTTAAAATAAAAGACTGCAAAGCTTCTTTCGTTAAAACCTTAGAAGGTAATTTTAAATACACAGTCTCAACTTTCTCGTCTAATTCGCCAATATTGTCTAACTTTGACTTAACATGCTTCATCAAAGAAGTTTTTCCACTTCCTTTATCGCCAAACAAAACAAGGCTATGCTCTTCTGAACGTTCAGACCTCCACTCAAAGATCTCTAGTTCAATAGACTGTTCAATTCTTTTATCGTTTTCAACGTAAAACTCATCACTATCAATGCTATGAAAAGAAAAGTTAGTTTTATATTCTTCAGGAACAGAACCTGAAACTGATTCATCAGCTTCTACACTTTCGATCTGCTTTTTAAAAATATTTGCAGATATTTTTTTTGAAAAAGTAAAGTCCTCTGTTAGACGAATAAAGGCATTAAGAACAGACATTAAGACTATAGCAAAAAACAAAATAATTGAGCGTATGCTTTTTGGAAACATAGCTATCATTTTAGAGAATTTCTCAACGACAACGCCTGAGAAGCTTGCTTCGACGAAGTGTTGAAACTCGTCCTCCCAGTCTACAGATGTCTTCATTATTCTATAAGTACAGTAGATAAGAATTAAACTTTTTACTATCAGGTAAATATAAACTTTACCGATTGTTGCCTCAACAACAAAAGTGATTAGAGCATAAGACAAGTAAATATTTTTAAAACTATTCGAAGTTTCATCTGCTTTTTTCTTAAAGCTATAAAAATTCGAGTTAGTAATCATAGAAACGCTACTGAGAAAAAGAGTCACAAAGGTTTTTATTAATCGAGCGATCACAACTATTTTTATTAAGTGAAACAAAAATTCGATTGAGGAAAAATAATCAAGGTTAGAACACAAAGAAACAAAAACTAACCACACGAGGTCAGGTATTGCACCTTTTATTTTATTCCAGAAGTTATAAAACTTTTTCAGAAAACTATTCGTCGAAAAACGCAATACAAGTCGTCTCAGGTTGAGTGAAGATTTCTTTTCAGCCCAGACAACGAATCCTTGAGCTCCCCACAGTAGAGAGAAAAGAAATAAGTATTTCAGAACAATCATCGAAATTTTCAAGTATCCTTCACGCCCTTTAGAAACGAGTTCTCTGAATCGAAAATATTGTTTATATAAAAAACTTACTAAGCGATAAGGACTTAAATAGATCTCCTGTTTCAATTTCTCGACACCATCAAAAGAAAGGATTGATGAATACTTCTCACCTATAGTTTGCTTTAAAAACAAGCTAGATCTCATTTCATTTACCTTGAGAAGTAAATCGTTAAGGATTTTAATTTCCTTATCACGTGTTTCAGAAAGATTAAAAAGAACCCTTTTTTTAATCTTCTTAGTTTCAACAAGGTTTTGTTCGACTAATTCTCTTTGAAGCTCATTCAGCTTCCCCCTAAGCTTCTTTCCCTTAGGTATTGATGGTAGACTAACGTTTAGCTTTGTCTGAAGTAATTTTTCAAAGTTTTCATTAGATACTTTCAACCAAGAAGTCTCTACTGTTTCAAAATCTGCGTTAAAAGGGGGTGCTTGTTTTTGAAAGTAGCTAATTTTTTCTTTTAGAGATTTATTATATGAGTCTTCAATGTTTAAAAGTTTAAGATTCGTTTTTTTTAAATCTATTAAAAAGCTAAAATATTTCTTCTCAACTCGAGAAGCACTTTTTTTTCTTTTTTTCGCATACTCAATTATTGAATCTTGATTTATTTTTTTCGTTTCTAAAGTTGAAACTAGTTCTTTTTCTAGGTCGTTTAAAGTAGACGCGAAATACGCACCATCCATTTCAACATTATCTGCAATCGCAGAACCTGAAAGTAATAGTATCAACAAAAGTATTACTCTATACATCACAACCCTAAACTAAGAATATAAAAAGGCGAGCCATTAGCGCCTTCATCAAATTGTATTTTTAAAGATTATTTCTTAAAAAAAGGTACTTGTCACTTTGAGTCTAGTAATAATTAATCAATTTCTACTATATCTTCATTAAAGTATTTAACAGTTATACTCTTTGGTATGTGCGCAGAGTCATACGAAGCTCTTACCCATTGCCTGGCACTCTTTTTTACTTCCTCAAGATCACTACCTTCAAAAACGGTATTTTCAGTAATAAAGTAACCTCTTGAATATCGGGGATAGTTTTTAATTATTAGTACCAATTCTTGGCTAATAGGTTTTGTGCAGATTAAATAGATTGCATAAAAATGCGCGAAAGCTCCAGCAAGTACAAATATATGGAATAGTTCATGACCTTCAAGTACCCCTTCAATTAAGTTTGGCCATCTGAGAAAGTCAAATATAGCTCCTACCGTATAGAAGATTCCACCAAGAAAGATCAGCTTAACAGTTTGAATATCGATTTTTCGAACAAACCAAACTGTAAAAAGACTCATCCAGCCCATTGATATAAAAAAGGTAAGAATAATTTTCTCAGACATATCCGAGAAGAAAACCGAGGTTAAAGTAAGACCTGTAATGGCCAAAATCCAAATACCAGCAAGAGGAAGCCACCTTTTTGCTCCACGCAAAAGTATTACTTGGAACGGAGTAAAGGTTCCGCTAATCATGACGTAAATACCTGCGTGATCTAGGATTCGTAGAACATAGTTTGCCGTTGTTCCCTTTTCAAGTAAGTGATAAACCCCACTCATTGAAAAAAGAAAGACTCCACAAAATACATAAAGAACTAAAGCTGAAACTCTTAAATTATTTCCACGGCCTTTATAAATAAAAATCATACCAAAAATAAGATAGATAAGCGCTCCAAAAAGGTGCGTCATTGAACTAATAGGTTCACTAAATCCAAGAAGAGATATATATTCAGATGCAGTATTCATCGCATACATAATAATATTTGGGCAATCGATTGCAAAGAAGATAATGAACTACTTTAATGAGCTAGACTATGACATTGATAAAAATGAGCTTCCAAAGGAATTCACCTACCCCTTTTATTATATTCCACAAGATGTAGTTAAACTTGCAGCAAGTGATTTTTTTCTCCAGTTAGAAAAATTAAACCTTCCTTTTGGAAAGATGTTTGGTGTCCTAGTTGTACAAGATAAAAATGGAAAGCTCGGTTACTTAAAAACAGTATCCGGAAAAATTCCCTCCATTAGAGAGGAAAATAATTATTCAAATGAACCTGACAATTTTGTCCCACCAATTGCCAATCAATCAGACTTACAAAGTATTCACAATCAAACAAAAAAAGATGTCGCTTTTTTAGAGAAAGAACTTATCAGTCTAAAAGAAGATATTAAGTATAAACACTTATTAAATGAACTCGATCAACTAGTACTTCAATCCAAAGAAGATATTTCAAAGTTAAAAGCAGAATTAAAAACAGCAAAAAAAAATCGAGATAAAAAAAGAAATGAATGCAAAGAAAAATACTCTGAAGACGATCTTGTGTACAAGAACTTAAATGAAACTCTTATAAAAGAAAGTCTATTCCTAAAGCACACTTTAAAAGAAAAAGAAAATGACTGGAATAAAAAGATCAGCGATGTAAAAAAACAGGTTCAACCATTTCAAATTGAAATTAACGATCTTCAAGAAAAACAGAAACAAATTTTACAAGAACTACAACAATACAAACTGGAACAATATCATTTCTTAAATCCGAAAGGTGAAAGAAAGTCACTACTTGAAATATTTAAAGATCAAAAATATAAACCACCCGCAGGATCTGGTGACTGTGCAGCTCCAAAGCTATTAAACTATGCATTTCAAAATCAACTGACACCAATTGCAATGGGGGAATTTTGGTGGGGAAAGCCTCATAAAGCTCTTATTCGAAAGCACAAAGAGTTTTATCCCTCATGTACTAGTCGTTGCAAGCCAATACTCGAACACATGCTAAAAGGTTTAAACCTTCAGCCAAATCCTATGCTTATAAATCAGGCTTCTAATAAAGAGCTTCAAGTTGTTTTTGAGGATGAGTTTCTAGCCATTGTAAACAAGCCCTTTGGATTATTATCAGTTCCAGGCAAGAATATATCTGATAGCGTTCAAGCGAGAGTTGCAAAGCTTTATCCTAATTATCAAGGTCCTTTTATAGTGCACAGACTTGATCAATCAACCTCAGGTCTTATGATCATTGCAAAAACAAATAATTCTCATAAAAAGCTTCAAAGACTTTTTATAGATAAAGAAGTTAAAAAGACTTATGTCGCTCTTTTAGATGGAATTATTTCTTCAAAAAATGGAATTATTGATCTTCCCTTAAAGTTGGATTTTCATAATCGCCCAAGGCAGATGGTTTGCTATAGTGCGGGAAAACCTTCTAAAACGAAATATAAAGTAATTAAAGAAGTTAATGGCAAAACTCTTATTCATTTCTCTCCTATTACCGGTAGAACCCATCAATTAAGGATGCACGCGTCACACCAAAAGGGATTAAATACTCCAATTCTAGGCGATACTCTCTATGGTACTCGTGACAAACGACTGTATTTGCATGCTAAATCAATTGAGTTTACACATCCTTTTACAAAAAATAAGATTTACTTTGAAATCGATGAAGAGTTTTAACAAAGCTTGTAATAAATTACCTTTATAAAACACCTACATTGATAAGCTAGATTCAAAGGAAAACATGAAAGATACAACGCAATCGGTACAAGATTACTATGGAAAAGAATTACAAACCTCTTCAGATTTAAAAACAAATGCCTGTTGTACGGCCTTTGATTACCCAAAGAAAATTAAAGATATACTGGCCCAAATTCACGATGAGGTTTTAATCAAATATTATGGATGTGGTTTAACAATTCCAACAGAACTAAAAGGACTAAAAGTTCTTGATCTTGGATCTGGTAGTGGACGAGATTGTTATCTTGCAAGTCACCTTGTTGGTGAAGATGGTTATATTATAGGTGTTGATATGACTGATGAACAA
>CAKZJW010000142.1 GCA_937120495.1 uncultured Oligoflexia bacterium | reverse complement strand
TCACACTCGCTATTTTTAGAGTTTTGCCCTAACGAGCAGTCAAATATTGGATTTATCTTATCTCTAGTGTTGCATAAACTTGAGTTTGCGTACGCCTTAAAATCATTTGGGGTTTTACTTTTTAGATTTCCGCCAAAACTGTCCTCAATTGTATTAAAAAAATCACCTGATTGTGTAAGCTGCATATCTTCAATGTTTGTCGTATTTAGATCTTTGGCTGAAGGATTCGTATTTGCCTTATTTGAAAGAGAGCAGCTGCTAGAGGCAAATGCAAGTGCAGTAACTGTTTCTTCAGGGTCCAAATCTTCCTTCTTAAAATTCTTTTTAAGGTATGACTTTGTTGCTTGAGCTATCTCTTCAGGGGTAGCGCTCTTTAATATTTTTTCATCATTGTCGGCACATGCAACTGTTGATAATTGCTCATGAAATTTTTTACAAATTGGAGCTGCAAATTCTTTGAAGGAGCTTAAGTGTTCAGAGATAGTCTTATTATTTTTATTAATCTTGCTATCTTTATCTTTAATCACCTCTAAGAAACGATCTTTGTCATAAAAAAACTGTTGTAAGTGAGGGTTGTATTTCGCAATGTTTTTGAAAAAACCAATAAAGTATTTCTTTATTAGTTCTTCTTTCGCATTAGCCGTTATAAAATTAGAGTTGAAGTCATCAGCTAAATTAAAAGTTGCCGATACAATTGAATCTTTTGCTTTACTGTCAGCAAAGATCTGTAGAAGTGCATAGTTTGAATTTGACGATTGGTTGCTAGTGTTTGTTGAGAATAACTGATAGAGAGGATTGTGCCTGAAAGAGCTAAGATCCTTATGACTTGCTTGTGATGCAACTTTTTTTGCAAGATACTCTATAGGCGAGATACCTAGTTGTTTGAAATTTTGAATCTCAGCTTTAGGGAAAAAAGAGGTATCTGTTAAAAATCGAACTGTTTCAGTAATATTCTTACCTTCCATTGATAGAGCTTTTGCTTTAATGAAATCTTCTCGCTTAGGCTTTTTGCATTGAGAATTAGAGACTTTGTATTCACCAACTTTACCTACATAGTAAGTACTGAGGTCTTTAAAAGAGTTAACTTTATTCCCTGTCATCTTTGAAAACTCTTTAAAAAGATTATTCGTTTTAGCTTCGATGCTTTTTGCATTTCCAGATCTTTTACATGATTTATTTAATACTTTTGCAAACGCCTTTTCCGTGAAACAGTCAACCTTTCCTACAAATTGCTCATCTTTAATATTAAACCATGCCTTGTAATTATAGAATTGTTCAGCGAGAGGAGAAATTGAATGTAGAGCATTTCTAATTCTTTTAGACTTTATTTCACTTACTATTTTTGCTGAGCTATTTCTCTTTAGCACTTTAAAGTTATCTGAAGGTTTTTTTAGACTTGATAATGCTCTGATTGCATCTGTATTTTCATCCTCTTTTGCAAAGTCTGAATCCATGGAGTTTAAAAAGCTTAACTTCTTTCCTTGTAAAGAAAAGAAACCTTTGGTTTTATCAATAAAACACTTGGAGCAAAACTTGTCGGGAGCATTTTTCCCAATCATCTCTAGTGCCTTAGACTTTGTAAGAGGGTAGGTAAGGTGAGTCTGTAAAGTGTCAAATTTTGATATCGCTTGGTTCTTTGATAGAATACCTGTTGTTAGCTCGGTGCAAGAGTTTGCTTGATTCGTAAATTGCTCGGACTTATTGCAGTCCCCAGCTAGAGGTTGTTTTGTAGCTTTATTGGCAATAGCTTCTTTTTGTTTCTCGAGTAGTTTATTTATTTGAACTTCATTTATAAAACTGCCAGTTAAGTCGACATCAAGATCATTGTCCAAAAGGATAAGCCTACTTTTACATTTATTAATTCGATCATTCTTATTGCTCGTCTGTTTATCATTTCCTAGAGCTTTTAAAGCTGTATAGATCTTTTTGGGGGATGCTTTGTATTGCTTCGCAATTGTGTCTAGCTCTGCAACCCCTAGACTTGAATTGATTGATTCGACGTGTTCAATCTGCTCTCTGATACTTGAGGCATCTTCAGCGCTTGCTCCTCCACCTAGCTTGTAACCAAAAGAATTATAATTACTGCTTGGTGAATTCATTTGAGAGTTAGAGCTTCCAAAGCTAAAGTCTGTATTGAGAAAAGATTTAGCTGTTGGTGTAAATTTAACTGTAGTATCAAAAAGGCTATCTTTTTTGTTATTTGAAAAATCTGTAATCTCTGTAAAGTTGCTCTTAAGACTTGGTGCGTAGTAGTCTTGAACCTTTTGATTCGCTAGAGTTTTATTTTTTAGCATTTTATCCAAACCATCAGGACTGTTGGTATATTTATCTTTAATTTTTTTTATAAGCTCTCTGGTCTCTGCCGGAGGATCAAGAAGGTCATTACATAGCTGAGTATTATCAGCAAGAGCTGAGGAAGTAATAAGGGCAAGTGTTAATATAGCTTTTAGTTGGCTTAATTTCATAATGTTTTTATCGGTTATTCCTTGAAAAATACTTAGTCTATTTTAAAGGAATATAGACTCTAGATAGCTTATAATTTGTTCTAGATTTGGAATTAAACGTGAAATCAGTGGGATAGAGTATGGCCGGGGATGATTATCCCCAGCAAGGATTTATTTTTTACTAGCAACTTTCTTAGTCGATTTCTTTTTTGCTACTTTTTTCTTAGCAACTTTTTTCTTTGTCACTTTTTTAGCTACTTTCTTAGTTGCTTTTTTTGCAACCTTCTTCTTCGATGCTTTTTTCTTGGTTGCTTTTTTCTTTACCGTCTTTTTCTTAGCGACTTTCTTTTTAGCAACCATAGACTCTAGTTTATCTTGAATCTTAGCAAGTTCTTTCTTTTGCTCTTCAACAAATTTTTGAGCTTTTTTAATTTCAGAGTTAATCAGTTTTTCAACCATCTTCTCAATTTGATTAGTTTCAGATTTAATTTTACTTTTCACTTTAGATATATCGTCTTCAACAACTGAAGTGATCTCTTTTTGAGCTTTTTGTACTCTTTTAACAACTACTTTTTGAAGGTCTTCAATATTGTTGTCTTTAACAAAAGAGTCAATTTGTTTTTTTACTTTTTTCCATGAATCTAATAGTGCTTTTTTACTCATAATATACTCCTTGATTATTTATTATAAAATGTAGACGACTTACTTATCGGTACTCTATATCCAAAACCAAAACTTTTCGAACTTATTTTCAGAATAGGGCAAAATTGATAGCGTTTGTATTCCGTTCTCTTGTAAAGATCAAAGACTTTTTGAACTTCAGCTTCTTCAAAACCAAGCTTGATAAGATCTTTTTGAGTATAGCGATAACTCAGAATCCCATCGAGTATCGCATCGAGTACCTTATACTCAGGTAGTGAGTCAGTATCTCTTTGATCAGGTCTAAGTTCTGCGGTCGGAGGTCTTGTAATGATTTCTTTGGGAATTAAGCCATTGTGCTTTTGATTTATATATTCTGCGAGTCTATATACTTCAGATTTAAATATATCGCCTAGAAGACTAATTGCTCCCACAGAATCCCCATACTGGGTTGAGTACCCTACAGCAAGCTCAGATTTATTTGAGGTGTTCACGACCATTGAGTTTATCTGATTTGAACGAGTGTAGAGTAAAGTTCCTCTTAGTCGTGATTGAATGTTCTCATCTGTTAGCCCGTCAAAAGGTTGAGAGAAGCTTTGCCCAAATAAGTTTTTTGTCGTCGAGTGAAGAAATTTAATTGGAAGACTCTTTAGAGGTATACCAAGGTTTTCACATAAAGAGATAGATAAATCATAACTAAGTGGGCTCGAGTGAATGCTTGGCATGTAGATGGCTTCTAAGTATTGGCCCTCTTTTAATGCGAGTCTCATAATACTTAACACTAAAGCGGAGTCCATTCCTCCCGAAAGAGCAATGGTAAAATTACTAAAACCGCACTTTTTCGCATAATCTTGAAAGCCTAAACTTAGTGCTTTTATTACTTCAGCACAATCATCATCTGACCAAGGAATTAAAGAGTGAGTTTTATCTTTTTGTTTTTGAATTCTAGATTGGAATAAATCTTCCCAGGTATTTGATTCGTTTTTAGTTTCATTTATTTTAAAGCTATATTGAAAGTCGTCTAGATTAAAGTTGAGAGTCTCTTGTTCAAATGACTTTGCTTGTTTATGAATCTTTTCACCATCACAAATAAAACTTTTTCCATCAAAAAGTATTTCGTCTTCAGCACCAACTTTATTAATATATAAAAAAGGACATTGAAATAAACTTGAGATTTCCTGAGCTCTTTGTAGACGTTTTGTATTCTTTCCTAGGGAATATGGGCTAGCGGACATGTTGACAATAAAATCTAGTTGCTGTTTATTTGTATGCTCAGCTAAAAGTTGTACAGGATCTTTTTTATGAAAAGATGAACTCCACATATCCTCACAAATAAGAACACCTATATTTTTATCATTAATCTTTAGAACGCATGACTCATTCCCAGGTGTAAAATACTTTTGTTCGTCAAAAATGTCATAATTTGGAAGTAGCTGTTTTGTGTAAACTTTTTCTAATCCTTTATTTGAGAGCTTAAAAACGACATTTTTAATTGATTGTGGAATTTTATTTTTGTTATATTCGTATGATAGGCCACCGAAAAGGTAAGTCGAGTCACTACTAATTTTACTTGATAACTTTTCTACTTTTTTCAGGAGAGCTTCATACTTTTCAAAAAATGGTTTTTGTATGCAAAGATCCTGTAGAGGGTAGCCTGTTAGAAAAAGCTCTGGAAACACATGTAGTGCGTCTTCGCTCTTTTTTATTTGTTCTTGTAAGTACTTAAAAATATTATCAAAATCAGCAATAGTATGGTGAGTTTGATGAAAAATAATTTTCATAATCTATTCTTTCCTCAGTTGTTGACCCGACATGTAAAAAAAGGTAAGTTCCAATTCTTAACATATTGAAATTATAACATTTAATCTTTAAATGAGTAGTAAATTATGAATATTGAAAATGGAAAAGTTTTAGTTATTGGTGCTGGATTAGCGGGAAGTGAAGCTGCAAATTATTTGGCTAAAAACGGAGTTCGAGTAGTACTTGCTGAAAGTAAAACAATTAAAAAGAACCCATCCCAAAAACTTTCAACTTTTGCTGAACTTGTTTGCACAAACTCTTTAAAGTCAAAGAATCCACACTCTGGTCACGGTCTACTTAAAACTGAAATGAGAGCTCTGAACTCTTTAGTTCTTGAAATTGGAGAAATGACAGCAGTTCCAGCCGGTGATGCTTTGGCCGTAAACAGAGAAGATTTTTCAAATGCAATAACTCAAAATTTAAAAGAAAATGACTTAATAGAAGTAATCGAAAAAGAAGCATCTGACCCTCTTGAACTTATGAAGGAATTAGAGTGCGATTATGTAATCGTTGCAACAGGACCTCTAACAACAACTCCATTAGAGCAGTGGATTCTTAAAAATATTTCAAAAGATGATTTTTACTTTTATGATGCAATCGCTCCTGTAGTAGATGCAGACTCTCTTGATTACTCTAAGCTCTATTTTAAAGACAGACATAAAGAAGAGAGTGAATCTGCAGACTATTTAAATGCTCCTATGAACGAGGAACAGTATTACAATTTTGTTGAAGAGCTAGTTAAAGCTGAAAAAGTACCGGCACAAAATTTTGAGGAATATAAATTTTTTGAAGCGTGTTTACCAATAGACCTTATGGCTGAAAGAGGAAAAGAAACACCAAGATTCTCTTGTATGAAGCCTATAGGACTAAAAAGAGAAGATGGCTCTGAACCATACGCTGTTGTTCAACTTAGAAAAGAGAACCTTCTAGGTTCAGCTTATAACCTTGTTGGATTTCAAACAAGACTAAAGTACCCTGAGCAAATTCGTGTCTTAAGAATGATTCCAGGCTTTGAAGAAGCGAGCTTTACTCATCTTGGAAGTGTTCACCGAAATTCATTTTTAAATTCAAGAAAACTTTTAAATGCAGACCTAAGTTCAAAAGAATTCCCTAAGCTACATTTTGCAGGACAAATAACTGGGGTAGAAGGATACACTGAAAGCGCTAGTATGGGCCTTTATGTTGCCAGTCAAGTCTTAAGAAAAATCCAAGGAAAAGATTCACTTAATTGGCCAGTAGAGACAGGTATTGGAGCCTTGATTAATTATATAATGACAGTTCCAAAGCCAAGTCCTTCAAGTATTAACTTTGGTTTACTTCCAACGATAAAGCTTAATAAAGAACAAAGAAAAAGTAGAGATAGGAAAAAAATAAAAAAACAACTTGTCTCAGATAAAGCAGCAGAAGTATTTAATGAATTTTATGAAAGGAACTTTTAATAGTGGCAGGTTTTCTATTAATCATATTAGCATGTAGTTTTTGGGCGCTAGATACTCTAATAAGGTATCCTCTTATTAAAAGTGGACTAAATGCTACAACTCTAGTTTTTTATGAACACCTTCTTTTAACGATCATTTTTTCGATTGTATTTTTTAAATCTTTAAAGAAAGTATGGCAGGCTAAAACATCTCATTACTTTTATTTCTTTATGGTTGGTGGCGTTGGATCAGCCTTCGCAACAATTGCATTCTCTAGAGCATTTATATTTCTGAACCCATCTCTTGTTATATTACTTCAAAAGTTTCAACCTTTAGTTGTTATTCTTCTCGCTAGAGTAGTACTTAAAGAACAAATAAAAAAAGCGTTTATCTTTTGGGCCGGTATCTGTCTTGTAGGAGCTCTTTTAATTTCTTACGAAGATATTCTAAGCTTAAATATTAGAGGTAAAGATTTGACTGATACTCTATTTGGACCAGGAGCCCTACAGGGGTATATTCTTGTTATGTTCTCCATTTTTGGTTGGGGAGCGGCAACGGTATTCGGGAAGAAGCTTGGAACTGAAGGCTATAGTGATGAGCAAATAATGTCTGGGCGCTTTATCGTTGGTTTTTTATGTCTTCTACCTTTTGGTATTTCTCAAACAGACCTATTTACTCATTCTATTGAAACTTACGGAAAGATTTCCTTAATGGTTCTTGTATCAGGGCTATTAGCTATGTATGTTTTTTATCAAGGTTTAAGAAAAATTTCGGCCAGAGCATGCTCACTAGCTGAAATGTTTTTTCCATTTATGGCCGTGATTGTGAACTGGTTATTCTTAAATGCATCTTTAAGCGCAGTACAGTTAATTGGAGGAGGATTACTTCTTCTTGGCTCAATTGTTATTCAAATCAAGCACTATTAGCAAAGAGATTCAATCGTTTTTATCGTTTCTTCAATAATAATATCTAAATTTTTTGTCTTCTCAATAATCGTTGCAGCAGAATGTGAATGTCCACCACCACCAAGCTTTTGAGCAATAATTCCAACATCACATTGTCCATTGGAGCGAAGGCTTACTTTAACAAAATCACCATCATCTCTTATCATGCAGGCAACTTTTATATTATCTAGTATAAGTAAATGATTAATAAATGCATGAGTGTCTTCTATATCAGTATCAAAATTCTCAAGATCAGCTTGGTTAAAAACAATCCAATAGATGTCATGCGCTTCATTTGACTTTGCTGTACTTAGAATTTTACCTAGTAAGTGAAGATGTTTTATTGTTTTTGTTCCATAAATACCATTATATGCAACAGTTGGTTCAATCCCTGTTTCGAGTAGCTTACTAACAAGTGTATGCGTGCGAGAGCTTACAGTAGGGTATCTAAAGCTACTTGTATCAATAATAATAGCAGTGTATAGAGCGAGAGCAATCTCTTTTGTGAAGGAAACACCTAGACTTTGAATCAACTCACCGGCCATCTGACCAGTTGCTGCTGCTGTAGTATCAATAAAGTGATTCTCTGAAACTTCTTTAATGCATGGATGGTGGTCAATATAAATACAGCGAGTATTATTTGTCTCGTAGTACTCAAGCATTCTTGAACCAGTTCTCTCTTTAGTGTTTGTATCAACGACTATGATTAAGTCAGGCTCGAAGTTATGGTCAGAAATATTATCAATCGAGTGCACGACATTTTTGTGATCTAAGTATTTATACCTTTCAAGTAATTCTTTTTCATTAAAACAGATACTTTGCTTCCCAAGTTCTCGCAAAGCAAGACAAAGGCTAATTTGACTCCCGATACCATCAGCATCCGGGTAAATATGTGTCGTAATTAATATGGAGCTAGCCTTAGCGATAGCTTCTTTGATATTTTCATTCATTTGCATGCATCCTTCTCGGCTTTATAAATAAAATTTTAAGTACTTATTAAACATTTCACTTATTGATTTAAACTGGATAAAATTTGTCATGGAAAATAATTACTCAATAGTAGTTGACTCTATTTCTCGGGTGTTTGGTGTGAACACCGTTATTGATGATCTTTCTTTTAAAGTTTTAAAAGGATCAGTTCATGGTTTCTTAGGGCCAAATGGCGCTGGGAAAACAACTACTATGAAGATGATTATGGATATCCTTCCTCCATCGAAAGGAAATATAAGTATTCATGCTGAGAGTGTAGGTGCTTTGCTTGAAATTGCTCCTCTTTTTGAAGATATGATTGTCGAAGACTATTTAGTTTATGTCTGTAAGCTTCAAAGGGTATCACCTTCAAAAATCAAATTATTTGTGGAAGAGGCGATTACAAAACTTAATTTAAAAGACGTAGAAAAACGTCTTATTCGAAACCTATCAAAAGGTTATAAACAGCGAGTTGCTGTCGCACAGGCGATTGTATTTAAACCGGAAATTATAATCCTTGATGAGCCAACTGTTGGGCTTGATCCAGCCTCAGTTATTGAGATGAGAAATTTGATCTCGAAAATAGGAAAAGACCATACTGTTTTAATTTCAAGTCATCTGCTTCATGAAATTGAAGTTCTTTGTGATCATATAACAATCATTAAGAATGGAAAGCTTGTTATTTCAGATACAGTAGAGCAGATAAAGAAGCATGCCTCGGCAGAGGTAAGTTTGAGAATTGAATGCTTGAATGAAGAAGAAGCATTCGAGGCCTCGATTAAAGAAGCGATAGAGTTATCAAGTAATCTTAAAAGAATTGAAAAAGAGAATGAGAATAATATTGTTTACCGAGTTTTCTTTGATGGGGCGATAAAAAGCCGACTGCAGATTTATGATCTTGTGAAGAGATCTAACTTGGAAGTATTAGAGTTTTCAATTGAAGAGTCTAATCTTGAACAGTCATTTTTAAGCCTACTAGGAGAGAGAGAATGATTTTTACAATTGTAAAAAAAGAACTTCGTTCATACTTCCTTGATCCCGTAGGATATATTGTAATGGGTCTTTTTATAAGCATTACAGGCTATATCTTTTATAATTTACTTATTTCATTTGTTGAGAATACACAAAATATTCCTGGGATGTATCGAAGTGGGCTAGATTTTGTAAATCACGTTACTATACAGCTTTTTACCAACATCAATTTATTCCTTCTTATATTTGCTCCCATTTTAACAATGCGATCTTTCTCCTCGGAGAAAAAAAATGGAACACTTGATTTATATTTCTCAAGCCAGGTGTCAGATTTAGAAATAGTACTCGCAAAGTATATAGGAGCTCTAATTAAAGGCGGAGTTCTTCTTCTGATTACTTTTATCTTTCCTCTCATTCTTTGGACGCTTAAGGCTCCAGACTTTACATTTGTTTTTTCTGGGTACTTAGGTTTATTTCTAAATTTGACGGCATATCTAAGCCTGGGACTATTTGCATCAGTATGCACCTCTAATCAAGTTGTTGCAGCGGTTGTGAGTTATGTCGGAATTTTATTCTTTTGGATGATCTCATGGGCTTCTCAAGTAAGCTCAAACTATCTATATGCAAATATTTTTAAATATGTATCTATTGTTAAGCACTTTGAAACAATCGCAAAGGGGAGCTTAACTCTTTCGAGCCTTTGTTATTTTGTAAGCTTTAATATACTTTTCTTAGTTTGTATAAAAGTCGTATTGTCTTCGAGGAAGTGGTAATGAATAGTTTATTAGCAAGACTTTGGATGTTTATCAGTACGGGACTTATTTTAATTGCTATTATTATGCAAATTGTAGCTCCTGAATATATGTATTTCTCAGCAGCTTGTTTAGTTATTGGAATAATAATTAAAAGTATCTTTATCTTCGTGAATAGAGAGTATTTAAAAAAATGGATACGAACATCATTTTTTAAAAAACTGGGGACAAATCTACTTCGTGTTTTACTCGTTTTTTCAATTATTGGAGTCATAAACTATCTTGTTTTTAAAAATGATAAGGCCTTTGATTTAACGGGGGCTAATTATCATAGCCTTTCTTCTCAATCATTAAAAATTGTAAGAGATTTAAATTCAGATTTAGAAATAATTCTTTTCTCTAAACGAGGGAATTGGGAACATTACTTAAGTATTTTAAATAAATATGAATATGCTTCTTCAAAAATAAAATTAAAAGCTTTTGATATTGATAAAGAGTTAGCTCTTGTTCGTTACTATGGCGTAAAAGAAAACGGTTCAGTCATTTTGAAATACAAAGGAAAGAAAGTTTTATTCAAAATTTCTTCTGAACTTAATATTACAAATAATATAATTAAAGTAACCCGCGAGTCGGAGATTAATATTTACTACACTCAAGGTCATGGAGAGCTGGATTTCACAAGTAAGAAAAAACTTGGTGCAAGTGTATTCTCTAATTATTTAAGTTCTTCAAATTATATAATGTCGCAACTTGATACAGTTAAGGATGTAGTCCCTAAAAATGCAGATGCTATTTTGATAACAGCTCCAAGATATGGGTTCCTTGATCAAGAGGTTGAAAAACTAAGAAATTATCTAAAACGAGGAGGAAACTTAATTATTCTCCTTCAAGCGAACCTTCTGAGAACAAATTTTGAAAATATTTATAAACTACTTGAAGAAAATGGCGTTGAAGTTATCGACTCAATTGTAATCGATCGACTCGCAAAAACTCAAGGTTCAGAGTTTTCGACACCGATAATCAACCAGCTCGATCCCAAACACCCAATCACAAAAGACTTTAGGTCTAGACTTCTATTTCCACTAACTCTTGGATTTAGCTTAAAGGAATCAAATCTTTTTAGGTCAACTGCTCTTGGTTGGTCCACAGCATTTCCTGCAACTTGGGGAGAATCAAGTATCGAGCAAGTTATTAAGGGCAGAGCAGCCTTTGATGATAATGATACAAAGGGTCCAATAACAGTTGCTGTTGCGACAGAAAATTTAAAAGATAACTCTCGCATTATTGCAATTGGCGGGGGAACAATGATTTCAAATGCTTTTGAAAGTCAGTCAGGAAACTTTAACTTTATTTTGAATTCAATCTCTTGGGCTCTTAATGATAATGGGCTTATTAGCTTAGACAGGGCCGGACTCAAAAATAACAAAGTGATGATCTCTTTTTCTCAAGAATCTCTAATCTTATTTTTTCTTTTAATTTGTATTCCAAGTCTCTTTTTTATCTTAGGATTCTATTTCTATAGAAGGGCTTTGAGCTTATGAAGTTAAATTTTATCTTATTTCTTGTTCTTAGCTCTCTTGTTGGATTTTCTTATTTTTGGGAAGAGTTGGAATTAAAATCAATCTTGATCTCAAGCGAATCTAATCAAATTCTTAATATAAATGAAGATCAGATTAAAGAAATTAGTTTTAAATATACAAAGTTAAATCATTTTTCAGATCAGTGGACAGTTGGAGAACTTGGTTATCCAGCTGACATGAAGAAAATAGAGTCTGTTTTGAGTATCTTGACGGCATTAAGATCGATGAGAACTATTGAGGTTACTGAGGGGAAGCAAGAAGAATTTTTCCGGTTTCATAAGCATACTTTTTCTTTAACTGATCAAATGGGGAGCACACACTTTTTTAAACTTGGTGATTACTCAGAAGTGACTGGTGAATTTTATCTTGAGTATACTTATATGGGGAAGAAAAAAATCTATCTGGCAATGCTTGATATGAGCTTTGAAGGTGTATACAGAACAGAGAAAGAAGCAGAGATTTTTAAATATATTAAATTCAAAGACCTCGTTGAGTCGTCACCTGAACAATTAATGACGACAAAGATTTTACCTCAAAAAATTATTTCAAGTATTAAGCAATTAGATATGACTAAAGAGGGAATCACAGTAGAGGTTGATGTTGAGAATAAAACGACAAAACCCGAGATACCAAAGGCTTTAGTTTTTAATGATTTTTCATCTGTATTAGACGAGAAGTTTAGAGTTAAAGTAAAGAAGGTTTATAGAAATAAGTTTGAGCAATTAGAAGGCTTGTTTTCTCAAGTGAAAATTAATAATAATGAAACGACCTTGAGCTTATTTAAGTACTTTGATGGCTCAAAAGGTTATTTTTTATATAATTCCTTTTATGATGTAATTGTTGAATTAGACTCATTGAGAGGCACGATCTTTTTGGCCTCAGAGCAAGATTTTTGGAAAAAACAATTTACTCTTCTTGATAAACTTAAAGGAAAAACCTCTTTTAAATTTTCTATAAGTGATATGAAAGAAAGTGTTGGTATAGAAGTTTTAGATGTTAATTCTTTTAATTATAAAGCCGATGGAGATAGAGGTCTCAATACGGGACTACTAAATCTCGTTTTTAATATTCTCTTTAATAGTAAAGAGTTCTACCAGTCAGATTTTATCGATTTTGAAAAAAACTTCGTTGACGAAAGAGCTTTCAAAATAAAAGTTTTGGAAAATGAATATAGCTTTGTTGCAATAGGTGGAATAATTACTGTCTACGACCACTCAAGTAATATTAAATTTACTTTTATTGGTAGGGTAAAGAATCTTAAAGCTTTCTCTTATAGAGATTTCTTTACAAAAATGTAAAAAAGGATTTTAATTTAAGTATGAACAAATTAAGCTTTTTCGCAAGTTATATCCATTATCTAGTTCATCCTTTTAGGTCTCATGAGCTGCTTTTATCTGAGGATTCGCAAGGACTTAGGCATCTAAATGTAAGTGAATCAATAGGGATGTCTTGGATTTTTGTTGTATTAAACGGTTTTTTTAGAATTCTACTTATCAACCTTGTTCTGTTTTTATTTTTAGATATTCAAGCTGATGCTGATTATATTTTTAGTCTTTTTGATAATGAGGATAAGTATATTGGTTTTTATTTCCTTATTCTTTCTACGATATTAGATGTTATTTTTTATCCTTTATTCATGTTGTTCTTTATTCAGTTTTGGGAATTTATTTTGAAAATATTTGGAAGCCTTTTGGGTGTTGAGGATATCTCATCTAAAACTCAAGATATAATGAGTGTAGCAATGAGCTCTCAAATATTAGTCATGATTCCTGTCTTTGGGGGAATCGCTCAAAAAATGGCTTCAATGATTCTTATGTTTGCAGGTGTAAAAAAACAGTTGAATGTCTCTACTGCAATGGCAGTATGTATAATGAGTGCACCGCTTGTTCTTGTTCTAGGATTTTTTAGTTTGATTGTTTTTAGCTATATTTTAGGACTAACAACTTAAGCATTTTTTATTCTAGAAGCCAGTGCTTTAAATGATCCTTCGAATCGATACCGATCATTCTTTTTTATTTTTGGCTTGTGTAAATCAAGAGCTTTAAACATACAATATAACCACTGTGCTTGTTCAAGTTCTGTAATTCTAACGTGATTGTGACGAGCTCTCATTTTAGGATTCCCATATTTTTCAATATAAAGATTTGGCCCGCCAAACCATCCGCATAGGAACATAAAAAATTTCTTTTTCACTTCATCTAAGACTTTACCATCATCTAGCTCATGAGTGTTCAAGCAATCAATAGCGTTGGGATCAGTCTCCATGATTTCATAGAAAGTTTTAACTAAACTGTAGACACCATTTTCTTCTCCAATGACTTCGTAGAGAAACTTAGGCTCTTTTTTAAACAAATCTTTGATCTTTTTTAGATAATTCATAGCGTAAAATACTAAACATTTTTTCTATAAAGGTAAATAATTTTTATGACTTTTAAAATATTATTTGTTTTAACTCAACGCAACTAGTGTCATTTTTACAAATAATCTAATTCTGAAAACAATATGTTGTGGTTTTCTGGCCAAATAATTCTTACAGCTGATTGTCATAGTCGGATATTTTTGGAAATATACTTAAACACACAAAAAAATTGAGAGAGCTAAGGGGTTTTTATGACATACGCTGGTAATCATGGAGCTATTGAAGTTGTTTGCGGTCCAATGTTTTCTGGGAAAACAGAAGAACTAATCAGACGAGTGAAAAGAGCACAGATAGCAAAACAGAGAGTGCAGATTTTTAAACCTGCAATTGACGTTCGCTATGATGAGACTAAAGTCGTAAGTCATTCCTCTCAAGCTATCCTTTCAGAGCCTGTTGAAAAATCAATCGACATTCTTTTAAACCTTAAAGATACAACTAGAATTGTGGCCATAGACGAGATTCAATTTTTTGATATGGAAATCATCAAAGTTGTAGAGAAACTTGCTAATAGAGGCTACAGAGTGATCTGTGCGGGCCTTGACCTAGACTATAGAGCTGTTCCTTTTGGCCCAATGCCAATGCTTTTAGCGATGGCTGATAATGTTCAAAAAATTCAAGCCATCTGTACTGTTTGTGGAGCTCCAGCAACGCGTAGTCAGAGACTATCAGATTGCCAAAGTACAGTTCTTTTAGGTGAAACAGACGCTTATGATGCTCGTTGTAGAGCTCACTATTTTTATGAGCCAAAAGAGTCTCAAAAGAATTTACCTCTTGAGTCAGAAGCCGAGAATTTCTCAAACTTATCTCTTAACTAAGATTGTAATGACAAAAAGTGCGGTTTTTTGTATCTTGTAAAAAAAGGACAAGTTATGGAATCGTATTCACCAGATGTATTAATCTCAGAAGAAGACATTGCCTTAAGGCTTGAAGACCTAGGTCGAGCAATTACCGAAGACTATCAGGGGCAGGAACTAGTTGTTATTTGCGTTTTAAAAGGCGCATTTATGTTTTGTTCAGATCTAATCAAAAAAATTGAACTACCTATTAAGCTAGAATTCATTTCTTTGTCATCTTATGGTGATGGGACAAGTTCTTCAGGGAACGTTGTTTTGGACATGGATATAAGTTCTTCTATTGCAGGTAAAAATGTTCTTGTTATAGAGGATATTGTTGATACGGGACTTACGATAAAAACCTTAAATGAAATGCTTCTTGTAAGAAAGCCAAAGTCTTTAAAGCTTGCTTCGTTATTATTTAAGCCTAGTCGTAATGAACACCCAGCAAAAATAGATTACTTGGGGTTTGAAATAGAAGATAAGTTTGTTATCGGTTACGGTTTAGACTATGCCGGAAGATATAGAGAACTTCCTTATGTTGGTGTTTTAAATGCAGGTAACTAATTTAAAAGAGTCTGCTTGCGCTAGTGGAAGTGTGCGAGTTGATCTTGTTGGTGGGACTCTTGACTTAGAGCCGATTAATCTGATTTTGCCTAATGTTGTAACGATGAATGTGGCAACTTCTTTAAAAGCAAATGTTGAATTAAATAAAACAAATGTTGAAGAGGTACTAATTATCTCTAAAGACTATGATAAGTCTTATTCATTTCATAAAAATGATTTTTCTTATGAAAAACTTTATCAAAGTGATCATTTCAAAGAGATGACTTTTATTTGCCAAATCCTTGATCTATTTAAAATTAATTCAAATATTCAAGTAACTCTTTCAAGTGGAGCACCTGCTGGAAGTGGACTTGGCGGTTCAAGTGCAATGGGGGTGACTCTCTATAAGGCTCTTTGTGAATTAACTGGAGAGAAACTAGATATTGATCAAGCCGTTTTAAAAGTAAAAGGGTGTGAGAGTCGAATTCTAAATCAAGGAGTCCCTGGATACCAAGATTATTTCCCTGCTCTTTGTGGTGGAGTACTTGCTCTTTTTGGAGAGCCAGGAAAAATCATCAAGGAACAACTATATTCTAAGGCCCTAGCAGAGTTTTTAGAAAAAAGAATTACACTCGTTTATTCTGGGATTTCTAGAAATAGTGGAATTAATAACTGGGATGTATACAAAGGGTTCTTTGATCAAAATTCAAAAATTAGAGAATCAATGTTAAACATTGCAAAGGTAAGTTTCGATGCTTATCAAGCTCTTAAAAAAGAAGACTTTGAGGGACTTTTGGCTAATATTTCAAAAGAAGGTGAAGTTAGAGAATCTCTTGCAACTGGGATAACACCTGTTGAGATTAAAACAATATTTCAAACGATCAAATCCTCACATCCTGATGTCGGTATAAAGATGTGCGGAGCCGGAGGAGGAGGGTGTTTCATCCTAACTCATACGGAAGAGGATCAAGAATCGATCAAAAAGCTTATAAAAGAGAATAAAATGGATGTTTTAGACTTTTTTATTGAATCTGCTTTATAAATCACGATACAATTTACTAGATGAATGAGAACTCAAAATCAATAGCAGGAATGAGTTTAGGTGGAGGGAGAAAAGAGAATTTTTTCTTCTGTCTTTTAGAGTTTTATGAAGATAAAGATCGCTGGTTTCTAACAACATTAAAGCAAGTTAAAGATGAGCAGAAACTAGATTCTGACGATGCCATTATGAGTTGGGTTGAGAACTATAGTTTAAAACAGCTTATTGTCGACTTTCCACTCACAAAGCCACCATGTGAAAGCTGTGATCTGCAGTGTCCAGGGACAGAGAGCTGCCATCATCCAGTTGTAAAAAAAATAAGAGATCAAATTGAAGACTTAATTGCTGAAGACACAAGACTTCGAGAAGAGAATCCAAAAAGATATGAACAAAATAGAAATAAAGATGATGAGGTTAGTTATTCAAAAAGTGTTTTGGAGAAAGAAACCCATGACCATATACTTTCTAAATCATTTAAAAGAAGACTAAAGAAAGGCTTTATTCCGTATTGGAATCGTCCAATTGATTTTTGGGTATGGAAACATTACTACGATCAAATCTTAAAATCTTTTAATATCTCTTTTGATTCTTATGGAAGTGTATCAATAATGCTTCTAAATCGCTTCCATTACCTATTGAGGCATCTTCCTTCTGACTTATCTCTTTATGAGTCTAATACATGTATTATTTTACTAGAGCTTTATAGGGCAGGAGTTATCAATAAAAAGCACTTAATTGAGCTAGACGATATTAATATTGCTCCACTTGCAAGGATTCAGGTTGCAAAAGAAATAGAGAAGAAACTAAATGTTTTTATCTATGAAAAAGACCTCGAACTTATTGCTAAAAATCCAAAGGCATTTGATTCGTTTTTACTTGCAACAAGTGGCAAAAGATTAATTATGAATTCAACAAAGAAGATCCCCGATTTTGGAGAAAAAGATGCATCCAAGTTTGTAGTGCCGTTATTTTAGTCTTGATCAAGCTCAAAAGATTTATGGCCAATAAAAGCAGTTAAATACAAAAAAGCTGTTATTGGTAAAACAAGAGACCACGCTGTTAGCTCAGAACGGAAAAATACAAGCTCAAGGAGCGTTAGAAGAGTTGCCGACAAGCAATAACCACCAACATATTTTCGAGCCCATTTTTTATTTTTACTAAACAAGTAATATAAGATTGTATGAACAAATAAAAAGAGAAACAGCATATTTGTTAAGGATCCAATAAGCATATATTTGTAATTTGCAATATCCTCCGGAGATATTGTAGCAGCATTTACTCCATGAAATGTTAAGACCTTTGCTAGAAACTCAGAGTTAAACCGCACTTTAAACCAATAGAAATTGATATAGAGCAAATTGAGCACATCAGACACAAAACATGTGATCGCGCCAAGCTGAAGAGTCTTTTCGAGGCCCATAGAAGTAAATTTATCATTGAGAAAGCTTATCATCACTTATATTATGGTTAAAAGAATCTAATTTAGCAAAGGTTTGGATGTTATTATCTATTGTTTTTATTGTTGGGGCTATTATCTTGCTCTATTTTGGTGCAGAATTTTCACTTGATGCTTCAGAGAAGGTGGGAAAGAAAATAGGCCTATCTCCGTTGGTCATTGGAATGCTACTCGTTGGATTTGGAACTTCACTGCCGGAGCTTTTCGTTGGTCATATTGCTGGTGCTCGTGGAGAGGTTGGAATTGCTCTTGGTAGTCTTGTCGGTTCAAATATAGCAAATCTATTTCTGGTTTTAGGTATTTCTGCTTTTATCGCAAAGCTTTCCACTAAAGGAAAAAGCTTACGTGAGCATTTAGGAATTCATCTTCTGTTAAGCATAGCTTTATTTTTTGTTCTAAACCAAACACATCTTACTCTTTTAACAGCTTCACCTCTTCTAGGTGTGTTGGTTATTTATTTATTTTTTATATTCAAGGATATGAAAAGATCTGAAGAGGTAAATCGAAACTCTGAAGAGAAAGAATTGGACACTGATAAAAATTCAATTTTACTTCTAAAAATGATAATTGGTTTTTTTCTTCTCTATGTCGGAGGAGAGTTACTGGTTAAAGGTGGAACTGATTTTGGTGTTGCAATTGGAATTGAAACTTATATTATATCCTCTATTTTTATTGCATTTGGAACAAGCTTCCCTGAATTAGTAACTGCAGTTATGGCCGCAGTTAAGAAAAAAGATACTGATATCATTATTGGGAATATAATAGGATCAAATTTATTTAACTGTGCCTTAATTCTAGGAAGTCTTGGTGTTTATAACTTTGAGATAGCAGGGAACTATAGTGTTGAGTTATTTTCATTACTCTTTGGGTCTGGATTCTTATTGCTTTTAAGCTTTTTAAATAAAACTCTCGCTAAAGCGGGATCGATATTGTTCGTAATGGTTTATCTAGGTGTTGTTGGGCATTGGTTAAAGTTTTTATAGGAGATTTTTATGGAAGTTATTTTAGTTTTATCAGCAGCAGTTTTAAATTTTTTCCTAGTAGCTCTTTGGTATGGAGTTTTTGGTAAATCTTGGATGAACTCCCTAGGAATTAGTAAAAAAGGCATTGATAATAAATCACCTGTTCCTTATCTTGTGGCTTTCATTGGATCTCTTTGGAGTTCGTACGGGCTTTTCTTAATGATTAAACATATTCAACCGAGGTCTTTTACTGAGCTTCTAACATTAGCGGTAGGAACCTGGTTATTTATTGTCGTGGGACTTGGAGCAAAACACTATGTATTTGCAGGTGTTAGAATTAAAGCGTTTTTAGCCTACTATATAATAGACCTTGTTGGAATTATAATGGCTTGTATAATACTCTATTCTATTTGAGTATTATAGCAGATTTAATTTAGGAGTATCATTGTGTTTTTTAGAAAAACCTTATCTAATATTTTAATATTTCAAGTACTTTTTATATCAAATTATTCTTATTCAAAGGATAACTTGAAAGTAGATGGTAAGCTGACACAGCTAGAAAAAATATCGTCGAAAGCTGTATCTGGTATTGGTTGTAAAGGCTTTGGAAAAGGAAAGTTATTAAAAAAAGGATCTCTTCTTGCTTGTAAAACATTGAAGTCAACGGCAGCTAATAAGACCGAAATTATTCGAGCGGCGATCAATGCTGTAACCCTTGTTGCAATGTCAACATCTCTAATAAATAGTTCTTGTAAGAGAACAGAAGCTGGAAAAAAACATCTTCCTAAGTCGTACACAGCAAATGTTACTCATTGGATTCATAAACTCTCAGCTTTGTTGTTTATTTATGCACAAGTCCAAAATGCAATTTCTTTAAGAAAAATTGAGAAAAAATTTAAAAAACTATTAAAAGAGACAGATGGACAAGATTTTAAGTTTCAAACTCTACTTCAATCTCAAAAGGAGAAGCTAAAGAGCTTAAAAAAATCAAAGAAAATATTAAATATTGCAAGCCTAGGCTTTGGAGCGTCCTCTGCTGTAGAGCTTGGCTTAACTTCAGTTAATTTTATTTGGGGAAAGATTAAAAATGTAACAGAAGGAAAAAAGTGTATTGATGGAAATCTTAGCTTGGCGAATTGTGGAGTTGTAGGAGCCTCGTTAGGGACAGAGCTTAAGCGATATAGTTCTGATGTTGTAGATATGGGGAAAAGTTGTATTGCCCAATTTAAAACAATAAACTTTGCCGCTTTAGCAATGAAAGAAGCTAAATCTCAAGTTGCTAAACAGGTATCTAAGGGAGTTGAAAAATTAGTTGGTCCAATTGCAAGTGGAGTCTCATCTACCTTAAGTCAAAATTTAGGTGGAGGGAAGATTGGTGAGCTTGCTGGTAGTGCTGGAGGAGACTTAGTTGGCTCTACCGTTGCTAAGAGTTTATCTAAAAGTATTGCAACGACAACGGAGAGTATGATAAACAGCAGTGACTCATTTTCGAAGTTAAATGAGTCAGCCTCTACGGAAAAATCTTTAGCTTACTGGAAGAAGCAACCAACCGAATGCATTACGAAGAAAGGAGCTGCTTTGGCCAAGCAAGCAGCAGTTGGATTGATTCAATCAGCCGCTGTTGATGGATGTGCGGCTACGGGTGGTCTTACTTGTGGTCCAGCGATCGCACTTGCCTGTGCAACAAAGGCAATTACTTCAAAGGAAGGTTGTTTATGCACGCTAAGAGCAGCAAAAGATTTACCTGGAACTCTAAAAAAAATATTAGGGAATTCAAAAGACCTACCACCAGAATTGATCAAAAATGAAGAACTCCTAGCAAAGCTATATGAAGATATAAAAAAGGATAAGAGGCTTATACGTAAGGGTGTAGATCGCTCTGACGATATTTGCGGTATAGATAGGGTTAATTGGGGAGTAAGGTCTGATTTGGTGTGTAAGTCACTAATTAAGCTTAAAGATGGTGATAAGAAGGTTAAAGGTGATGAAAATGTTAAAGATGCATTATTCTTTGAATCAATTTTGAATAGCTCTAACAGGGTTGTTGTAGATGATTTATTAGAAATGGAAGGATTTAAGGACTCATTTGATAGGCAAACTTTCGATAATAAGAAGAAAGTAAATAAAACTTTAAAGCTTCTTGTTGAGGGAATTAATTCATTAAGAAAAATGATGATTTCTGAAGCCGTGGCGGATGTCGCTTCAATTGAGGATGAGATTTTAGTAAAGAAAAATCAAAAAACAGCAGATCAGAAAGAAGTAGGAGTACTAAATACAGCAAAAAAAGATAATGAATTTAAAAGCGCCAAAAAAATAGAAAAGCCTAACTCTCAGTTAGATATTGTTAATTTGAAAAGTGAAGTCTCTCTGGCAGCTGGACTTGGGTTGACTGGTATCGCACTATTGGTATTTCCTAAGGTTGCAAAAGAGCTTCTTCGGTTTACAGCAGTTATGCATCGCTCTCCACTGAGAAGAGGAATCTATTTTCTGGCAACATATTTATTGTCAAGAACAACTTATAAATCGATAGACACTAGCATTACTCAAGCTAAAAAAGAAATAAAACAACTTAAAGAATATTTGAAATCAATAGAAATTAAAGAGCGAGATGAGAGTAACTTTACTTCATTGCTTAAAAAGATTAATTTTATTCCACTGGCTTTTTCAAGCTTGAATCGAGAAGAGTCAGACAGTGTAATGCTTTGTTTTGATGGTGGAGTTTTAAGTCGATCGTGTCAGTGTTCGCTCGGAAGTGGTTGTAAAAGTTCTCAAGTTACACCTTTGCTTCACGCTAGTAAGTTGGAAGAGCTAAAGCCTGTAAATAGACTTCTTTCTGCTCAAAGGTCTGTTCTTCGCAAGATGGAGAGAGGCCAAATGTTACCAAAAGATTATACAAAATATGAAAAACAACTTACTTTTCTCTCAAAAGATTTAAATCCTTTAATTGCTGCTGATAACTTAAGTTTTGCTCTTAAAGAGTTAGGGGTAGAGGTTGATATTTTAAAAGAGTCAAAAGTCCTAGTTGCAGCACTGGAATCAAATAGTTATAAAGTTCTTGAAGAAGAGCTGGGTGGAGCACTAGATAAGATAGACTTTGATCAAGATATCAAAGAGACAGAAAGGAGCGAAGTTATTGATACAAATAAAAATATACTTAGTGATACAAAAAAACGAAAGGTATTGAAGAGACTTGGTGATGCTCCTATCGATTCTATAGCCCCAACGATGAAAACAAGTTTGACTTCAAAAAAAGTGAAGTCACTAGATGACTTTGTTATTAATGTAAATGATATAAATAAAAGAAGGAGTGACTCAATATTTAAAATAATCTCTAGAAGGTATATAAAGAATATTGAAAAACTTAAGGACGATTAGTCTAGGTGAAACTCTAGCTCTACTTTTGGAAAGTCCCAAAAGAAAAATCCACCTTCTGTCGGAATTTTTGCTTGGTATAAGCCCATTGGAATAGCACCAAGTCTTCTCATCTTTTCAGACCATTTGTGAATTTCTTCATTCATTAGGTCTTCAAATTTTTGAACCTCGTGTGGAATTGCTTTATTGTATTCAGCTTGAGAAGCGAAGCCTTGAATTTTATTTTTTGCTTTTGTAGTAACAGTATAAAGAAGATTTAAAAGCTTATAAGCCTCATCTTCACTAAAGTTTTTAGACGTATTAAAGTGATATATACTGTGAACTTCTGCTTGCATTATTCGTACTTCCCTTGTCTGAGTTTTCTCTCAATATCTTTTTTGGCTGAAGCCTCTCGCTTGTCGTAGAGCTTCTTTCCTTTGGCCGTCGCTATCTCTAACTTAACCTTTGAACCTTTAAAATATATTTTTGTAGGTACCAAGGTTTGACCCTTAGTGGCAAGGTTTTTCTCTAACTGATTGATTTCTTGTGCATTTAATAGAAGTTTTCTCTTTCGCGTCTCGTCATGATTTGCATATGTACCAAACTCATAGGGTGGAATCTTTAATTGATGAATCCAAACTTCACTTTGGTTATCAATCGTGCAAAATGCCTCTGTCATAGTACATTTTCCAGCTCTAAGAGACTTTACTTCAGTTCCCCTAAGCACAAGACCCGCCTCGTACTTCTCGTCTAGTGAGTAGTCGTAGGTTGCTCGTTTATTTTTAGCAATTATTTTTATCCCGGCCATAAACTTATAATACCCAACTCAGGCCAATACTTAAAGCGTAAACATCTCCGCCAACTTTGTAGGAGGGAGCACCAATTTTCTCTCCATTTTCACCATTTTCTCTTTTTGGATCTTTCTTTATCGTGATTTCTTTAAGCCTTTGATACTGAATAGCACTACTTAGGAGAAAACTTTGATCTAAAAATCTAAATTGATAATTATAACCTAGACCCAAATTAAAAGTATCTGTATCAATTGAGTTGCCAGCAGCTCCATCCTTAAGTTTCAAGGGACTTGGCTTGTAAGAAACTCCAATATTAAAATCAGAAATTGTGAATCCAACCTTAGGTATTAGTATCGATTGAGTTGTAAAATTTTCAAGTGGGGAGGAAGAGACAAATGTACTACTTGAATTAGATTTCATTTTTAAAACAGGAGTTTCATATCCACTCCAGTCTTGGTATTCAAGAGAGAAAAAATAATTTTTAAAGTTGTGAGACAATCTGTAAATTCTTGGATCGTAAAATAGCATAGAGCTCATATCCCAGCTAAAATTTATCGGGCCAGCTCCAATAGGTGTATATCCACTTGCTTTATTTTCAAACTTAGATTTCATCTCATCTTGAAAAGAGAAAAAGCTAGTACCCCAATCAGTTTCTTTTGAAAATGAAAAATTTAGCGCAGTAGATGGTTTCGCATTAAACTGCATTTTTCCAGAGCTTGGAGTTTGAGAACCATTATCTTTTGCAATAATAAAAGTTTCTCCGTTTGATTGAATTCCACTCATAAAACCAATAGAGAAATTAAAAGATTCAAGCTTTTGAGCATATGTAACATAGCCAATCGTTCTGTTAAATCGAGAATTATACATAACATACTCTGGTCTATAGGGGTCACCGGAGTTGGCTTCAAATATTTTTTCTGATGGAAGAAAAAATGAAATATTTAACTTTGATTTAATTGCTTTGAATAAAGCAAAGCTTCCATGAAAAGCCGAGTACATTTGAGAGTCTGGATTAGGATCAATACTACCGTACTTCTCTGTCGTCTCGCCACTATTAATAGGACTGTCAGTTACGACCTTACTGATTTTTTTAAAGTTTGTTTGAACGTAGTATGAACTTAGTGAATATGATGTTTTCATCTCATCTGCTAGAATTGCAGCGGCATAGATATTATTAGAAGGGTCTGAAGATTTAAAGTTTGATTGACCAGCAAGACCCATTGTTGTTGTGCTTGCCCCAAAGTGTTCAGCAATATTAGCATAAAGATTAATACAAATTAGGAAAGAAAAAAGAATCTTCATTATACAACCTCTTTGTAAGCCTGATACAGAGAGTAAAGTTGCTCAAGAGTTAAGGCTTCTGCTCGAATAGTATGTGGAATCTGACTTTTGTTAAAGATCTCTGAAACTTCTTCTTTTGTTATACTCGTTTTTAAAACGCTTCCAAGCTGTTTTCTTTTCATTCTAAAAGCAAGTCTTAAGAAAGCTTCAAATTTTTTAAACTCAGAAAGGGAAACTTTTGGCCCTTCATTTCTTTCATAACTTACAACAACAGACTCAACTTTTGGCGGTGGTAAAAATGCGCCAGGGTGAACATTAAGAAGTTTACTTGAGTTGAAATAATTTAAAGAAAGGCAAAGAAGGCTTCCTGTTTGATTTTTTGTGTTTTGTCTTAAATATGTTTTTTCACCAACTTCTTTTTGAAACATTAAACTCATATATTTAATTTGTTCAATTTTCATAAAAGATAGAAAAAGAGGAGAGCTTACGTTGTATGGCAGATTTGAAACAAGCCAAATCGATTTGTTTTCTAGACCATGTTCTTTTAAAAAATCATCCCAGTTAAATTTTAAGGCATCACAGAAGTACTGGTTCCTCTCATCTGTTAGAGAGTGCAGTTGCTCTTTGAAGCGTTCATCTTTTTCGATAAAATAATAAGGTTTTTCTTTTGCTGCAAGCTCTTTTGATAAGATTGCTGGTCCAGGTCCAACTTCAACGATAACATCGCATTGATCTTGAAAGTCAGTCGTGATCTTTTCAATAACATTTTTATCTTTTAAAAAATGTTGTCCAAGGTCTTTATCTGCTTTTGGTAAATTTGCCATTAATTAAAATCCTTCTTATCAATAAATCGTCCTCTTGAATCCAGTTCAAGACATTTCGGATATTCAATTGCTTTGTCATGAGTTCTTAGAGCATAGTTTGCTATCATTGCACCATTGTCAGTACAGTACTTTGGTTCAACAAAGAAACTATTCTTATATTTATCTTTTACTGCACTTCTTATAGCACTATTACAAGCAACACCACCGCCAAGAACTAGAGGAAAAGAATTTATATCGTATTTTTCTTTAACAATTTTTACAGCGTATCTAAGCTTTAAAAGAATCGCTCTGACAATTGCGTCTTGGTAAGAAGCGCAAAGATCTGGATTGGGTTTATCTAATAGATGAGGTTCTTTTTCGAGCCTTACTCTCATGGCCGTCTTGAGTCCAGAGAAAGAAAACCTTGCATCAGCACTTGATTTTAGTCCTATTGGAAATTCATAAGCTTTTGGATTTCCTGTTTTGGAGAGTTCATCAATAACTCTTCCTGCGGGATACCCAAGTCCCATAAGCTTTCCACCTTTATCGAATGCTTCACCAGCGGCATCATCAATAGTACTACCAATGACTTCGAAAGAATTTTTGTCTTGAACCCAAAAAAACACAGAGTGACCTCCTGATAAAAGAAGACCAAGGTATGGATACGAAACTTTTTGAGTCAGATGAACAGCTTCAAGGTGAGCGTAGAGATGGTTTATTGGAACGATTGGCTTTTTAAATATTAGGCTTAAGGTTTTTGCTGCATTCAATCCAGTTAATAGAGGACCAAGTAAGCCTGGAGTTGTTGTTACTCCTATAAGATCAATTTCATCAACAGATGTATTTGCTTGTTCGAAGGTACTTTTTAAAAGAGGTGTTATTTTTTCAAGGTGATTTCTAGCTGCAATTTCTGGAACGACACCACCCCAGCTCTTTAGAATTTCTTCTTGAGTAAAACTCTTATGAGCTAAAATTTTGGGAAACTCAGTGCTCTGCTCTAAAATACAAATAGAGGTATCATCACAACTGGTTTCTATTCCTAGAACCTTTTTCATTATGTTTATTCTTGTCTTTTTGGACACGCTATTTTTTTAATAATTCCAGAAACATACGCTTGATCAACAGATGTGGCAATTCCTTTATCATCTTTTTTATACCACTCAGGAGATTGGTCTGAAGTATGACATTTTAGGCACTTATCTTGATAGTTCTTTGTTGATTTAGGCACATCATCCATCTCAAATGGATGATCATACGATTTATCATGACAGTTAAGACACTGAACATTGGCAAAGTTGTGCTTTGTCTTAAACTTCTTATCTAGCTTGGCGTATTTTTTTGAGTACTTTTTTCTTTGATTTTTACTTAGAGCACGAACCGATTTGATGTCTTTAAAAGTATGCTTAAATTCATCCCAGTATTTTGAAAGCTTCTTATCTGATAAAACCATTGTATCAATATTTTGAAAGCCATTAAGCTTTTTATAATTTAATGAATGGCAACCAATACAGTTTGGATTGTTTGCAGCTTTCGCGTGATCAAGTGTGATAAAAGCTAACGAGTGTGAAGTCGTTTGCCAAAACTCTGTTTGCTTTTGATGACATTCATTACAGCTTTGATAAGTATTTGCTGGCTGCATAGTAGTGTCGCCGGCCATAAGCTTTTGTTCCTCTAGTTGAATAGCATCAAGTTGAACTTTAAATTTATCTAGCCAAGTGATCATAGGATTATTTTTTTGTTTCTCTTTTAGTTCATCTCTTACTTCAATGACTTTAAACTCATCTTTAACTTTTCCTGCTGGAACTTTGATTTTTCCAAGATAGTGATTTCTAGATAAGACTTGAACTATTTTTGTTTTTCCAATATCGATTGATAATTGAGTAAAAGCCTGACTATGGGCTCCAACAATCCAATCAAAAACAGGAACTTTTTCTGCAAGCTTTTTATCAAAATCCATTCCACTATGACTAAGAAGTATGAGTTTTACTTTAGATAAATCTTTAAATCTTTTCTTCACTAGACTTAATGTTTCGTTAATACCGCTAATAGGTGATTTGAAGTACCCTTGAACATTAGGCTGAAGAAGTGAGGGGTTTACTATACCTAAAAATACAAATGTTTTGTTTGCAAACTTTTTAACGATATATGGTTTAGAGTTAATCTTGTCATTCTTAATTATATTTGAAAGAAGAAACTTAAACTTATGCTCTTTCGATATTTTTCCAAGCCAATCTATTCCGTATGCAAAATCTTGATCTCCTGGAGTGAAAATTTCTAATCCATTAATATCAAAACTTTCAGCAATCTTTTTGGCTGTAAATAATTGAGATTGTTCTAATAGCTTTGGCACTTGAGTGCTTGGGAAAAAAGCATCGCCAGAATCGATATAGAGAAGTGGGGCTTTTGAATTTAAGTCAAATAACTCACCTTTAACTTGAGGCAATCCACCAAGTGGGAAATTACGGCAACCACATGGATGAGTTTCACCGTTTATATTATGAGAAAAAACTATATTTAAGTGATCGCTATTTGTTTTTTGATCTATAACTTCATGGTACTTTTCGTCTGTTTTTTTTATAAACCTTTCACATGAAACTAAAAGAATTAAAAACAGTAGGCATTTTAACTTCATTTATTTAATCTCTTTCTTTGCTTTTTTTGCCTGAGCTGACTTAGGGTAATTAGATATAATTTCTTCGTAAGTTGCTGTAGCTTCAGCTTTTTTATTTTGTTTTTTAAACGTTCGAGCAATTTGTAGAAGTGCTCTTGGTGCCCATGATGATTTAGGCCATTTTGTGTAGATACTACTAAAATAAGTTAAAGCTTCATTATATCTTTTGTTCCAGTAGTTCATTAGTCCTAGATTATAGCGAACATGATTCTTTTGTTTATTATTGATTTTTCCGCTTGCTAGAACTTCTTCGTAAAGTCTTGTTGCTTCTTTTTGCTTATTCTTCTCAAAAGCTTTATGAGCTCTTTTTAAGAGACTCCCTGAGCTTGACTTTGTTGGACCTGTTATTTTTGTTAAAGTTCCAGTTAATTTTGAAATATATTTTTTTTGTCCTTGGACTTCTCTTGATAATCTTTTTATTTCATTTTGATTGTCTTTACTTTGCTTTGTTAATACGTTGATTTGTTCTGACAAAGAAGCAATCGTTTGGGTAAGAGTTTTAGTAGTCTCTTGGTTTGTCGTAGTGGCTTTATAATCAATTTCTTCAATTTGGCCCGACGTACTAGCCAGCTTGTTTTGTAGCTCACTAACTCTTTGCTGTAGTCCTGCAATAACAGAGCTAGATTGTTGTAGTTCTGAGCTCATTGAATCAACAAGTTTGTCTCTTCGAATCTCTTCAGCTGTCTTAAAGCATGAAGTAAGTAGTAATAGAAATAATAGGGAAGAAAGTATTTTCACGCAGGGATTCCTTTTAGGGATTATTCACTCAGTATAGCTTTTTTTACTGCTTCATACTCAGCCATCTCAGAAAACTTTTTACAAAGCTCAGCGTAGCTTTTCGCTTTGTTAAAGTATTTTCGTCTATAGGCCGATTTGGCTTTTAGGTAATAAATTTCGGCTTTTCTATAAGTGCCTGAAGCGTAGACTTCAGCTTTAGATTCTTTAGCCGCTAAAAATGCAGCTTGAGCATAGCTCATTTCTTGTTTAGGTCGCGTAGTTGCTAAACCACACGACCCAAGTATTAAACATAAAAGTAATAGAACTTTATTGATCATTTATAAATTACTTCGCAGTGATCATAAATCCAGCTCTTCTGTTTTGTGACCATGATTCTTCATCATGACCAAAAGCAACTGGTTTTTCTTTACCGTAAGAAATGATTGTAACTCTTGCAGAGTTAACACCTAAAGCAACTAAGTAATCTTTAACAGATCTAGCTCTTCTTTCTCCAAGAGCAAGGTTATACTGAACGCCACCTCTTTCATCACTGTTTCCAGAAACTTGAACGTCAACATTTGTATTTTCTTTTAGAAAGTTTGCAGCGTCTTCAAGAGTTGTTCTTGCAGCACTAGAAAGAGAAGAAGAATCGTAATCAAAAAAGATTGTTCTTAAAGGACCAGCAGTGTTCTCTTCACTTGTACCGTTAAGTTCTAAAGTATTGTTTTGAGTAGCATCGTCAACCATGCTGTCACTTGAAGCATTACTTCCATCTTCGCTTGAAGAATCAGTAGCACAACCAACTAATGAAAGAGATAATAATAGTAATAAAGATAATAGGGTAGTTTTCATTTTAAAATCCTTTTTTTATATGAAACTTAATCAATTAATAAATCCTATTAATGATAACTTATACTTGCCGTTATTAAAATTATTTCTTCTAATAAAAATAGTTTTGCGTTGCGTTCTCTGACACCTGCTATTCAAAAATATGACTCTTTTGATAATGGAGCTTAAGTGATTTTAACAACTTAACTTTTTTTTAGTTGTCGAAAAAGTTGGCACGGGCTTTGCTATATATTAGGTGTGTGTGTGTTGGGGTTATAGAAAAAGGATTTTTTTATAACTTCTCCTTATGTCTCTCGAAAAAAAAGCTCGTCATCCCTGACGGGCTTTTTTTATATCTAAAAACAGCGATCAGCTTAACCAATTATATATAAGATGTGAAATTACTTTTGCGCCTTTGTTTGAAAGATCATCGTAGATTGGATTGTATTCATAGATACCAAAGCAAGCTTTGCACTCTGTCTCTTTAATTTTCGTTTTTATTTTTGAAATAATTAACTCTACTTCCTTTAATTGAACACCTGCTGGATTTACAGCGCTAACAGCACTCATAATGGAATTATCAAGGCCATCAGCATCTAGGCTTAAATAAATGAATGTATCTTTATCTACATCTTCTAGTTCTATTTCTTTGTCTAGACTATCTTGGTAGATGATTAATTGATTTATATTCTCTAGATTAGAAAGTGTCTTTGGACTATTTGCATACTTATGAATTCCATATTGAATCATGTGAACATCAAGTTTCGTCTCTTTATCAAAATTTCTAAATGGAGTTCCCGAGTGCAAGTTTTGATCAACTCTTGTATCACAATGAGCATCTATATTAATAATGATAAGTTTTTTAAACTTTTTAGACTTCTCAACAGCTGTAAGTAAAGGGTATGCGTGATCATGACCTCCGCCAATATGTACTATATTTCTATAATTTTTTTCCATTGAATTTTGAATTCGTTTATATTTTTCTTCATGAGATTTTTCAAGCCCGTCTCTCTCTAACTCATTACTTGTATTTGATAGAGAGTGAATTCCACTTATGTTCTCTAGGTGGTCATTCATTTTTTTGAAATTATTAATAATAACTTGAGGAGCAAAGCGGGTACCATTTCTCCCTCTATTCTTTACAACGCCAACATCAGAGGGGGATAAAATGAAAAGAGTGTTGGCATGAGCTTTCTCTGTGAACTTTGAAGCCAGTGAGTCTAGGTATCTTTGATCCTTTTTCATTGTCGTAATTCCTTTTATACGTAATACTATCATATATGGAAAAAATTTGGTTTATAATTAACGATTCAAAACATGAGGGACCTTATAGCTTAGAGCAGCTAGAGGGATTTTATGAAAAAGATAAAATTAGTGACGAAACTCAAATTTGGAAAGAGGGGATGGATCAATCAAAAGAGTTCAGAGAAATTCTTTTAGATGAAGTTGGCGTTCCTGATTTACCTCCACCAATTCCCCAAGATGCATTTATTACAAAAGAGCCAGTTCCCTCAAGTGAAGAAATTGTCACAGAGGTAAAATTTGAAGAAGAACTTGGTGTTAAAGCGGAAAACTTTGAAGCTTCACCTCAAGAGAGTGAATCTGTCGAATTTGATGACTTCGACGAGAATACTTCTCAGTTCGAAATGAAAGAAACTAACTGGAAGCCAATAATTATTGTTCTTGTTTTATTTATTGTCAGCGTTGGTGCAGGATATTTTGGATTGTTAAAATTTAATGAAGTAAAGAGACCACCTCTTATGCTTATGAGTAACTTTGAATCGCTTAAGGAGATGGTTAACCTAAATCTTGAACAAAGCCAGTATGAGTTTTATGTTTCAAAAGATAGATCTAAAATTTGGCTGGGAACGAATATCTCTTATGAGGGAGACTTAGTTTTAAAAGCGAAAACAGTTCCTAGTAAACACTTGGGAAAGACTGAAGTTGAATTTACTTCTTATGGAACTTTAAAAAATAATATTGCAACCTTTGAAGATATCTCTTTTATTCAGGGAGAAAACATTGTTGAAGGTTATTATTCTCTTGAAGTTTATACTACTAAAAAACTATCGATACCTTTAAATAGAAAACTTGAAAAACTAAGAAAAAGAGAGTTTCGCTATTTTAATACTACATTTCTTGGTCATTTAAAGTTTGATAAGTTTGAAAGGATGCTAAGTAAAATCTTAGAAAGAGAAAGAAAAAATGAATTTCGATTTTGGGGAGAACTAAGAGAGAAATATTTAACTATTAAGATGATCTCTGTTCAAATCCAAAGTGCCATTGAAAATATTTTTAAAGATGAACAAGAGCCTTGGGCTCAACGGGTTAAAAAATTTGAGAGTGAATATAAATTAAAGTATGCAGACTTCTTTACAAGTTTTGTTTTGGCCAATGAAGATAGTTATAGCAAATTAGAAAAACAAGACTTCCCGGATAAGCTTGATATTATTTCAAACTATGCTCGCTTGAGCCGCATTGCTAAGAGTATTGGTTCTAATACCATGGAAGTTCTTTATTCGCTTGAGTCTAAAGAAGCGCAAGACGAAGCAATAAAAAAAGAAGCAGAAGGTAAGCTTGTTGGAATTATAGACCTTTGTGATCAAAAAATTCAGATGATTGATGAAAAGGCCAACCCTACAAACTAAGGAAGGGGTTGAACTTTTTCTTTCTGTGCTGAGATATTTTTTTCCGTTTCATACTTTCTTTCACCTTTTATTAGCGTCGAAGATACTGTTTCATTATCATGTTCAAAAATCATTGATAGATTCTTCTCAGAGATAAAGTCATAAAATTTTTGTTTATAAGTTGTCGTCACAGCTGGTTCAATATCGTAACCCATAACCCAAGGAATATGGACGTGATGTCTCATTGGGACAAGATCGGCCATGTAAATATATTCGTTATTATAGGGATGAATCATATAAGGAGTATG
>CAKZJW010000141.1 GCA_937120495.1 uncultured Oligoflexia bacterium | reverse complement strand
AAAAATAATTCTGGCGAAGACTATCTAGACTTTGACTATGCTAGTGAAAAACCTTTTAAAGTTATTAACTTCTCTTTCACGGTAATTGATTAATGAAAAATAAAAAAGTTTTATATTCAACACTTTGTTTACTTCTAGTTATTTGGGGAACTATTTTTCTTATTAGACATCCAGAGTCCTCTAAGACAAAAAACCATACGAATAATAACGAAGAAAAAGCTCATAAAGAGCACAAGACAGTTAAAATACTTCCTCAAAAGAAGATTGTAAAAAGAACAATCTCAAGTATCAAAAAAAATAGTAACAATAACCCTACTGAACAATCTGACAAAGAGACACGTAAAGTTATCGGTGGAGGTAATTTTCAACTTATCAATAAAGTGAATCCTAAATGGAAGTCACTTGCTCAAAAGAACATAAAAAATGTCTGGTTTGGACAAAATGAAATTCAAATCAAAGAAATCTCTAAAGCCATTATTATTAAGCATGGAATTGGGAGAAATGTTGAACACGTAAAAGTTAGCCTTATCAATAATAAGGGATTACCAGCAAGCTTTGATGCTTATATTGATTCTGAAAACGGTACCATTATAAATAGCTGGAATAAGACACGCTACGAGCTCAGAACTCCTTTAAAGATTAACTCTAAGGCCACAGCATTCGTTGGAAATACCGTAAAAAAACAATAATTGACTACCCTTTCAATTCAAACTAATCTGCCTACTCTATGATCGATCTAAGTGGACTTAACCCAGAACAGCGCGTTGCAGCAGAGACTATAAATGGTCCTGTTCTCATACTAGCAGGAGCTGGTTCGGGAAAAACGAGAACCATGACATTTCGAATCGCTCATATGGTATCAAATCTCCGAATTAATCCAAAAGAAATATTGGCCGTAAGTTTTACTAATAAAGCTGCCTCTGAAATGCACGAGCGTGTTTCTAAACTTCTTGGACCTAGACTTAAACGTGGTCTTACTCTTTCAACATTTCACTCTCTTGGTCTAAAAATTCTAAGAGAAGATATTCATCACCTAGGTTTTAGTAAAGATTTTACGATCTATGACCAAGCCGATCAAATGTCTATTATTCGAGAAGCTCTAAAACACTTTAAAACTGATAAAGTGACATTTGATAAGAAGACCATTCAATCAAAAATTAGTTTTTTAAAAAATAATGGAATTGGTGCAAAAGAGTATGCCGATACTGAGTTCTACGATCCAGAAAACCCATACGACGAAGTCACAGAGTACGTTTATCATTTCTATCAAGATAAACTTCGTTTTTATAACGCCGTAGATTTCGATGATATTTTATTTTTAACAGTAAAGCTTTTCCAATTAAAGCCTGAAATTGCTGAAAAATATTCAAAGCGCTACAAGTATGTAATGGTAGATGAATACCAAGATACAAATGGTCTTCAATTTGATCTTGTCCAAGGCCTAACATCAACTCACAATAATATTTGTGTCGTTGGAGATGATGATCAATCAATCTATGCCTTTAGAGGTGCAGATATAACCATTATCTTAAACTTTGAAAGACATTATCAAAATGCAAAGATCATAAAACTAGAACAAAACTACCGCTCAACTGGAGCAATACTTGAACTTGCAAACGTTGTTATAAAAGAAAATAAAAAAAGAAAAATTAAAACAATGAGAACAGATGGCGAACGAGGAGCCACCCCTCAGCTTTGGGCTTGTGGAAATACCGATCATGAAGCGCAAATCGTTATTGATGAGATTCTTAGAATGTCTGGGCAAGGCCAATTTTTAGGAGAGATAGCCATTCTCTACCGAGGCAATAATCAAGTACCACCTATAGAGGATCAACTCAGACTTGCTCAAATTCCATACGATATAATTGGTGGACAAAAGTTTTATGAAAAAAAAGAAATCAAAGACCTTATAGCCTACCTAAGTGTCATTAATAATCCAAAAGATGAAATCTCACTTAGAAGAATATTAAATGTTCCAAATCGCGGTATTGGAATGAGAACACTAGAGAAACTTCTTGATGCCGCAGCAGAGAGAAAAATTTCTCTTTTTGAAGTAATTGAACTTGGCTCTCACGAAGAAACAAAAATGGGAGAAAAGCTTCACGATTTTATTCAGCTTATTCGTGTCTTTCAAAATTATTTTAAAACAATGACTCTAACCCAAGCTCTTGGAACCCTAGTCGAACAAATTAACTATATGGATTTTATTATGAAGTCCTATGACTCACCTAAGGTTGCCGCTCGTAAAAAAGATGACGTTAGAAACTTCTCAATGAGTACAGATCGATTTGTTGACCGCTTTAAAGAAGAGGCGACTTTGCAAATGTACCTAGAGAGACTTCTTCTTGCCGATGCTCACGATAGCAGTAACTCCGAAGAAGGAATCCTAAAGAACGAAGTTCAACTCATGACCCTTCACTCTTCCAAAGGACTTGAGTTTGATATCGTATTTTTTGTAGGTGTTGAAGAAGAACTTCTTCCGCACAAAAATGTTATTAAAGAAAATGGTGATGTCGATGAAGAGAGGCGTCTTTGCTACGTGGGTATAACGAGAGCGAAGAAAAAACTCTACATGACCTATGCTAAAGAAAGAAGAATTTATGGTAAGGACTACAGAAGGCACCCTTCTCGTTTTGTTATAGAGCTATCAGAACCCCATATAAGAGAAGTAGATAAAGTCGGCTTCCACCATATGTCTGACGAGGAAGAAGCCGCTTATAAATCAGATTTTTTTAATGATCTGCTTAGTTCAATTGATGAATAATTCTAAATAAAAAAGGGCCGTCCTTGGCCCATTTGAAAACTAAGTCTCGAAAGACGTTTTCACCCATCCGTGGATTTTGCTTTAATGATATAAGTTTTTGGGTAATAAAACCCAAAGGTAAAAATTGTCCATAATGTATTTTTTAAATGATTGGATTGAGTTATCTCGAGAGACGAAACCGACTGAACACCAACATTTGCAAATTCTTTATCAACAAAGATCTCGTGCTTAGGGAACATCCCCAACAAAAAGAAATCTTTTTCAACTTTTACTTCAATGTCTTTTGTGTGTATGTCTCGTTCATCCAGTGAAACATCAATTATATTTTCTGATTTAAAATGGATTGTTGAACAACTTAAAAGTGATAATAAAATCAAATTTAAAAGCAATTTAACCACAAAGAAAGTCCTATATAATTGTTATATATTCATTGTGGATTGCACTAATTATTCTGTCAAAGTAAAAATTTTTAAAGTAAGTTTTTGATGGAATTAAACTACTCGTGTTTATACTCAGCTTGAGTTTTTTCCTTCGCTGCCACTAGTGCACTAAAGTGGTCCGATGTTCTCTGAGTAATTCCTTGGTAAGCTGAAAGCAGCTCTAGGTTAGATGATAGGTCTGATCTATATGCATGTTTAATTGCTCTTTTTGCCATTTGAATTGCTATCGGGGCATTTGCTAAAATTTTATCAGACATCTCAATAGTTTTCTCTAATAATTTTTCCGCTTCTACAAGATGGCTAACTAAACCTATTTTCTTTGCCTCTTCTGAATCGATAATCTCTCCAGTTAAAGTAAGCTCCATAGCTTTTGCAAAACCAATTGTTCTTTGAAGAAAATAAGTTCCTCCATCCCCTGGAATCAATCCAATTTTTGTAAAAGTCTCTCCAAACTTTGCTCGTGTTGATGCTATTCTTATATCACTCATACAAGCGATATCTAAGCCTGCACCAATTGCTGCTCCATTAATCATTGCAATAATTGGAGTGCTAACTTCATCAAAAACTTTTGGAATCTTTTGAATTCCTCTTTTGTATTTTTCACGAAGCTCATTTGCCTCACCTGCAAACATCTCTTTTTTATCGAGCATATTTTTAATATCCCCACCAGCACAAAAATGTTTCCCCTCACCAGAAAGAATAATACAACGAATTTCTTCGTCTATATCAGCTGTTGAAATAATATCCAATAATTCATCAATCATCTTCACTGTAAAAGCATTACTACTTTCAGGACGATTTAAATTAACCCAAAGTTTATGGCCATCTTTTTTTACATTTACTTGAGATTGGTTTTCATATTTCATTATTATTTCCTAGACTTTAAATAGGCAGATAAAAATTTAGAAGGTGTCTTCTTTTTTACAGCTTCTAATATATAACTTGAAGCATCTACAAGCTTCTCTAGATCTACTCCATGCTCAATTCCTAGTGAGTCAAATAGATAGATTAAATCCTCAGTCGCAACATTACCCGTTGCCCCTTTTGCATAAGGACATCCTCCTAAGCCTCCACTTGAAGAATCATAGATTGAAATACCATGCTCTAGAGACACAAGTGTATTGGCAACGGCCATTCCTCTTGTATCATGCAAATGCATGGCAACTCTTGATTTATCAACAACCTTTAAAACCTCTTTAAGGTAGCTATCAACTTGAGCTGGTGTTGCAACTCCAATTGTATCTCCAATAGATATTTCATAGGGCTCAAGTTTTTCAAATCTTTCTATAATATCTACTAACGCTGAAGCTGGCATTTCGCCATTATAAGGACAACCAAAAGCAGTTGAAATATAAGCTCGAATTCGAATAGAATTCTCTTTTGCAGCTTTTGCAATCTCTTCCATCCTCACAAAGCTTTCTTCAACAGTTGCATTAATATTTTTTTGCGTAAACTCAGAACTCGTAGCACTAAAAAGTGAAATTTCTTTCACTCCAAGTTTTAATGCTGTTTCAAACCCTTTCATATTAGGGACAAGGCATGGAAAATGCACACTTGATTTTTTAAATGAATCAGTTGTTTTAATTTTTTCAAAAAGATCAACTGAGTCTTTCATTTGCGGTATAGCTCGAGGACTAACAAAGCTTGTCGCCTCAATAGTCTCTAGTCCTGAGTCTATAAGTTTTTGTATATAATTGAGTTTTACATCAGTAGAGATGAATTCTTTTTCATTTTGAAGTCCATCTCTTGGTCCAACTTCAACAATTTTAATTTTCTTTGGAAGATTTTTTAACATTATTCAATTGCACAAAGTTCAGCACCACCTGTAACCTGTTCTCCTTCATTAAAAAAGATCTCTTTTACCTTACCATCTTTTGTCGCCTTTATTGCGTGCTCCATTTTCATGGCCTCAAGAATCAAGATTGTATCTCCACTTTTAACCTCTGAGCCTTTCTTTTTTAATATTTGAAAGATTTTTCCAGGCATAGGACTCTCAAGTGACCCCTCAGCAGGACCTTTACTTGCACTACCTTGAGCCTTTGGCCCTATTTGAATATATTCTTCAAAGCCGTTACAAAAAATTTGTTTTTGTCCCTTACTTTCAAAATCACTGATACTTACATTTAGTTTCTTTCCATTTAAAACTAAAGAGTAGTTATCCTTTGAATTGGAACAAAGATTCGCTTTGAACTCACGACCTCTAAATTCAAATATCAACTCATCTTTACCTTTTTTTAAAAGCTTAATTTCGTTTTGAGAATCTCCGATATTAATTTTCATTATACATTCCTAAAGTTTGTTAAATGGTTCCAAGAATCATCATCAGAAGTTTTAATGTCCAAGCTTTTATTTTCACTAAAGATGGCTCCAGCAATCATGGCTGCAAGTGTTTCATCTGAAAGTTCTTCTTTTGTAAGATCTTTTTTATAAGTCTCTATAAATGAAGTATCTACTTTACCTTCAACAAATTTTTCATGTTTTAAAATTCGCTTTAAGTAATCTCTATTTGTCTTTACTCCACTAAATTTAATATCATCAATAGCGAGATCCATTTTTTTTATCGCATTTTGTCTTTCATCGGCGTAAACAATAAGTTTTGCAATCATTGGGTCATAGTTTACAGAGATCTCAGTATTATCACTAAACCCACAATCAAGCCTCACTCCCTCTTGGGAAGAGCTTCCAATCGATTTAATCCTTCCAATAGTTGGCAAGAAGTTATTATCTGGATCTTCTGCATATACTCTTACTTCAATCGAATGTCCTGTTTGAGAAATATCTTTTTGAGAAAATTTAAACGCCTCACCTTGAGCCGCAAGAATCTGAAGCTCAACTAAATCAAAACCTGTAACCATCTCCGTTACTGGATGTTCTACTTGAAGTCTTGTATTCATCTCAAGAAAGTAAAATTCATTATTTGGAGCAAGTATATATTCAATTGTTCCCGCGCCAATATAATTAATTCCTTTTGATATCTTTACTGCTGTCTCACAGATTTCCGCTCTTAATTTATCATCCAGAGCAGGACTTGGAGTCTCTTCGACAACTTTTTGATAACGGCGCTGAATTGAACACTCTCTTTCAAAAAAGTGAAAGTGGTTCCCTTCTCCATCGCTTACGAGCTGAACTTCGATATGTCTTGGATTTAAAATATATTTTTCTAATAAGACTTTATCATTTGAAAATGCATTCAGAGCTTCTCTTTTTGCACTCGAAAGAGCTTCAAGAAATTCACCTTCATTTTCAACGATTCTCATTCCCTTTCCACCACCTCCGGCAGTTGCTTTAATAAGAACAGGAAAGCCAATTTTTTTTGCTTCAACTTTTAAAAAGTCAGCATCCTGATTATCGCCATGATATCCAGGGATAAGAGGTATTCCAATTTCTTCCATTTTCACTTTAGAGGTTTTCTTATCACCCATAAGCTCAATAGCTTCAATACTAGGTCCAATAAAGATAATTCCTGCATCACTTACTTTTTTACAAAAATCAGTATTTTCAGATAAAAATCCATAACCAGGATGAATTGCTGTTGAGTTAGTACTCTTTGCTATTTCAATAATTTTTTCTTGATTTAAATAAGTCTCAGCAAGTGTTCCTTGCCCTAGATAGAAAGCCTCATCAGATTTAAATCTGTGGGGAAGATTTCTATCTTCATGAGTGTAAAGTGTAACTGTTTTTATTCCAAGATCTCGGCATGTTTTAATTACTCGAAGAGCAATTTCACCTCTATTGGCAATAAGTATTTTTTCAATTTTCTTTTTCATTATTTCACCCAACTTGGTTTTTCTTTATTTAACAGAGCCTTCATTCCCTCTTGTCCTTCTTTGGAAATTCTTTGTTTAGCAATCGCTTTACACGTAAATTCCTCATGCTCAGATGCTTGAAGTTCAAGAATATTTTTAATTAAGCTCTTTGCATCAGAAGCGGCCTTTGGAGCAGCAAGAAGATGAGAATCAATAACTTGCTTAGATCTTTTCTCAAAGTCCTCTACAGATGTAACCTCATGAATAAGTCCCATCTTTATTCCCTGTTCTCCATCAAACCTCTCTCCGGATAAAAACCATGCTCTTGCATGGGATTCACCAATTTTAGCTATGCAAAAAGGTGAAATTACAGCAGGAATTAATCCAAGTCTTGTTTCTGTAAATCCAAACTTAGCTTTATTATGAGTGATAACATAATCACAAACGGCAACAACTCCAACTCCACCACCCAAGGCGTGGCCATTAATTTTTCCGATCACGGGCTTTGTGCAGTTATTAATTGTTTGAAACATTTTTGCTAATTCTTTTGAATCCGCAATATTTTCATCCATTGAATAATCAATCATTGAACTCATCCAATTTAAATCAGCCCCAGCACAAAAAGAGCGACCATTACCTGTAAGAGTTACAACTCTAATATCATCATCTTTCTCAATCTTCTCAAAAGCCTCGATGATCTCAGAGATCATTTTATCGTTAAAAGCATTATGAATTTCTGCTCTATTGAAGCAGACTTCACAAACGCCAGAGTCAATTTTAAATTCAATAAATTCATAACTCATAATTACATCCTAAAGACACCAAACTTTGTGTCTCCATATTCTTCGTTATGTGATGTACTTAATGCTAGTCCAAGAATATCTCTAGTTTGATGAGGCTCAATAATCCCATCATCCCAAATTCTTGCAGTACTATAATAAGCACTTCCTTCTTTTTCATACTTATCTAAAATCGGTTTTTGAAATTTGGCCACTTCCTCTTCACTCATCTGCTCTTTGCCTTTAAAAGCAAGACCATCTTGTTTAACAGTCGTTAAAACACCTGCTGCTTGAGGTCCACCCATGACTGAAATTTTTGAATTAGGCCACATCCATAAAAATCTTGGATCAAATGCTCTACCGCACATTCCGTAATTTCCAGCTCCAAATGAACCACCTATTACAACTGTATACTTTGGAACATTCACTGTGCTTACGGCCGTCACAAGTTTTGCTCCATGCTTTGCAATTCCTTCCGACTCATATTGTCTACCAACCATAAAGCCAGTTATATTTTGCAAGAAAACTAGAGGTATTTTTCTTTGGCCACAAAGCTCTATAAAGTGAGCTCCTTTGAGTGCACTCTCTGAAAATAAAATTCCATTATTGGCCACAATACCTACTTTGTAGCCGTGAATTTCAGCAAAACCACAAACGAGAGTTGTCCCATACTTTGCTTTAAATTCGTGAAACTTTGATCCATCAACAACTCTTGCGATAACCTCTCTAACGTCAAAAGGTTTACGAGTGTCTCGAGAAACGACTCCGTAGATATCTTCAATTGGATAAATTGGTGCATCTACTTTTTTTGTTATAAATTTTTCTTTTGAGTTAACTTTTAAATTTAAATTCTCCACAATATTTCTCGTTATATGGAGAGCATCTTCTTCATCTTCTGCAAAATGATCAGCGACTCCAGAGATACTTGTATGAACATTTGCCCCACCAAGATCTTGAGCACTTACCACTTCACCAGTTGCTGCCTTAACTAAAGGAGGACCTCCAAGAAATATTGTTCCATTATCTTTTACAATAACAGTTTCATCACTCATCGCTGGAACATATGCTCCACCAGCTGTACAAGATCCTAGAACGACTGCAATTTGAGAAATTCCTTTTGCACTCATTTGAGCTTGATTAAAAAAGATTCTTCCAAAGTGATCTCTGTCTGGAAAAACTTCATCTTGCTTTGGCAGAAATGCTCCTCCCGAATCAACAAGATAAATACATGGTAAATTATTTTTTATCGCAATCTCTTGCGCTCTCAAATGTTTTTTTACTGTAAGAGGAAAGTAAGTCCCACCTTTTACAGTGGCGTCGTTGGCAACAAACATACATTCGACACCGTGAACTCTTCCTATTCCAGTTACAACTCCAGCACTAGGTACATGCTCATCATAAACCTCAAAACCCGCAAGACTTGAGAGTTCTAAAAACGGTGAACCGTGATCAATTATTTTTTCGATTCTTTCTCGTGCTAGAAATTTATTTCTTTTTCTATGCTTAGCAACTGAAGCTTCTCCGCCTCCGAGCTTTACTTCATTATTTCTAGCTCTTAAAGTTTCTACAAGAGATTGGAAGTGTTCTCTATTTGCTTTAAAGTCTTCACTATTACTATCTGTTTTTGACTGGATAATATCCATAAGAAATCCACCTTAAATATCTAAAATTTAACATGTTTATTCTATAATTTTGAAGTTAAATAAGCAAAAATGACTCTATGCTAAAAAGTCGATTAATCGTAAATATTATTTTTAATAAGACCGTTGTGGGTATATTGAATATACGCTTTGATCTCTTTAAGAAAGTTAAGATCAACTTTTTTTGATTTAAGCTCTAAATAATCTTCACCAACTTCATACTGCTTAGCATCCTGAAGATTAAATCTAATCAGGTTCCTACTTTTTAATAGTATAAAGTCCGAGCCAACACGATTGATCATTACTCCCGTATTATTTGAGAAAACAGAGTCTCCAAAATGAAGCATCCTCTCCTCTTTAACCCCAAGAATATCAAGGGTACTAGGCATAATATCGGCATGCTGAGATATAACTCTTGTACTTTTTTTATTCAATTCAATCTTTGGGTGAAAAAAGATTAGAGGTACTCTATATTTTCCAAGTAATGAGTTAAACTTTGAGCTTTCAAGTTTTTGGGTATGATCTGCAGTTATTATGAAAAGTGTATTCTCATACCAATTAGTCTTTTTTATTTTCTCAAAGAATTCTCTTAGTGAGTCATCAATATAGCCAATACTTTCATGAATCTCTAAATTTCCTTTCGGATATTTATTTTGAAATTCAGACGGGATACTATAAGGCTGATGAGAGCTCAGTGTAAAAATTGAACTAAAAAAAGGTTTCTTATACTGATTTAATTTATCGATAAAATAATCAAGAAAGTAGTTATCATATATTCCCCACTGGCCATCAAAGTGGCCCTTATCTGGATAATCTTCCATTGCATGATATTCATCAAATCCAATAGAGCTGCAATAAGCATCAAAGTCCATAGTTCCTCGCTTTCCACCATGAAAGAAACTTGTTATATATCCCTCTTTTTTTAATGCCTGGGGAAGAGAATAAAATTTATTCGTTTGATACTGACTTTGATAAAGAGGTTTTCCAACCAAAGAAGGAAAAGAAGCCATAATAGAAGGCAGGACTTCAATAGATCTTCTCCCATTGGCATAATTATTAGAAAAATACAGAGATTTTTTTGTCAGCTGTTCTATAAATGGAGCATATCCTTTTTCAATATATTCTTGGGATAAGCTTTCAACAATAATTAAAACGACATTCGCATTTTTTAGTTTAAATTCTTTTTCGTACTCAGCAGTTTTGTGGCCCTTTTGCTTAAGAAGAAATTCTTTGGCCAAAGAATCGGCCTTAAAATAAGAAACCTCTTTAAGTCCTTTTTTTCCAATTGAGCGAACTAAAGTATAGACAGCATTTAAAGACAAGTTTCCAAGCTCATATTTTTCAAAAACAAATGCATTTTTAGGGCTAAGACTTCTAAGTTGAACTCCCCCTCTAATACCAATCGCAGTAATGATGAGAACAATAATATTTAATAAAATCACCTTATAAAGCTTTAACTCAGTGTTAAACTTTATAATCTCTCTTTTTCGTGGATATAGTTTTGAGAATATATAAATATTTCCAAAAATCATTAAAACAAAATACCAATAATTTTTTATTAACTGAGGTGCTTGATTTTGAATATCACCACCAATTTCAAAAACATCAAAAGTTAATTTTTTTCCAAAAAAAGAAAAAAACTCTAAATCAACAACAAGAAATCCAATAAAGAAAAAATTGAAGAGAATGAATATTTTTTTTAGAAGAGCTAAGTAGAAACTATTTCGGACTGGAACAATACTAAATAATATAAAAATGAGGTTAATAATAAAGGCTGTAGCAATATCAAATCGAATTCCATACAGAAGAGCTTTAACAATTTCGATAGTTGAAGATGAGATATAAAGTTCAGTATTAAAGAAATAAAAAAGTACTCTATAAATAAAAATAAAGATAACTGTTAGTGATACTTGTTTAAATAATAATTTGTAATCAGATAAGAACATCTGTTTAGTATAGAGATGAATGATTTAATTGGCGAGAATTGAAGTTGGATTTATTAAATTAGCTTCAATTTTAACCAAAAAAAAAGCCATTCAACTAAGAATGGCTTTTATATAAATAATGGGTGCATCTTGCTAACCTCACACACAGCGAC
>CAKZJW010000140.1 GCA_937120495.1 uncultured Oligoflexia bacterium | reverse complement strand
ACTTAGTTACAATCGACTTTGGCGAAGAAGATAAAGAAGTTGTTTGTGGTGCAGGGAATGTTAAAGAGGGATTAAAAGTACCTTATGCTCCTTTAGGAGTAACACTTCCAAATGGTCTGACATTAGAACCTAAAAAAATTAGAGGTGTTCTCTCTGAGGGAATGCTTTGTTCTGCAGATGAGCTTGGTCACGGTGAAAAAAATGATGGTCTTCTAGAACTATCAACTGACGCTGTAATTGGAACACCTATGATTAGCTATTTTAACTTAGAAGCAGACACAATTATTGATGTCGATAATAAATCCCTGACTCATAGGCCTGACCTATGGGGACACTATGGATTGGCTCGAGAGTTTTCGGCTCGCTATGAAACTGAACTTGCGAAACCATTTGATTCTGATTGGGTAAATAAAATAGAGTCTGAATTTAATTCAGAAAAAAGCCCAATAACTCCAAAAGTAGAAGAAGATTCAGCTTGCATCGCTTATTGGGGGCTATCAGTTGATGGGGTAGAAGTTTCTGATTCACCAGCTTGGCTTAAAACTAAACTTGAAGCTGTGGGGCTTCGTTCAATTAATAATATTGTCGATGTTTCAAACTATGTCATGATGGAACTTGGTATGCCACTTCATATTTTTGACCGCGAGACAATTAAAGACAATACGATTCATATAAAAAGAGTTGGAAGCGAATCAACCTTTGTCACTCTTGATGAAGTTGAAAGAAAACTTATAAAAAATGATACTGTAATTTGCGATAGTGAAAAACCTCTTGTTCTAGGCGGGTTAATGGGTGGACTAAATAGTGGTGTTGTAGATTCGACAAAGAATATTTTTATAGAAGTTGCCAACTGGAGAGCTGAAGAAGTGAGAACGACATCGACTCGCCTTGGTCTTCGTAGTGATTCATCTGCAAGATATGAAAAATCACTAGATTCAACCCAGTGTTACAGAACTTTGCTTAGAACTTATGAGCTAGTTAAAAAACTTTGCCCTAATGTAAAAATTATTGGTAAAGCCGAATACGATGGTCAAAATTTATCTGAAATAAAGCCACTCGTAATTAAAACTTCTCTTAACAAAATAAATAAAACTTTAGGACACGTTGTTTCTCTTGAAAAACTAACCTCAATCTTTTCTCATTTAGATTTTGGAATTAAAGAATCTGATGGCAATTTTGAATTAACAATACCAACCTACAGAACGACTAAAGATATTGAATTTGAAGCTGATATCATAGAGGAGGTTGGAAGAGTTATTGGTTACGATAATATAACTCCTGTAAGCCCCTCAAGTGGAATTAGCGCAACAAGATTAAGTCCAGCTAAACTTCTACATAGAAAAATTCAAGACTACATGACGTTAAATGCAAGGTCTCTTGAAGTGATGACTTATCCAATGATAGGAGAGAAGTTACTAGAGAAAGCTTCATGGCCAACTCTTAATGAAGAACTTGTCTTAGTTAATGCTCTTTCAAAAGATGCCGATCGAATGAGGCCATCACTAGTACCTCATGCATTAAATACTGTTTCTATAAATGCAAAACAATATAACTCATTTTCATTTTTTGAAATTGGAAGATCGTATCTTGCAGATGAAAAGAACTTCTCTAAAGAGAGAACGCAAATATTAATTGGTATGTATGATAAAAAAGAAACACCCTTTTTAAAACTAGTAAATAAAGTTGAGGGGCTTCTAAATTATTTAAATATTTCATTTGATTTTGCAACAGAGTCTGGAAAATTTAAAAATGAAGTCATTCAAAAAGACTGGGAAGGAACACACCCTCACGAATATATCAATCTTCGTATACAAGGGAAGTTCACAGGTGCATGTTCAAGTATTCACCCCCTAATGCTTAGAAACTTTAAGACTAAGGGCTTCTTTTCTTTGGCCGTGATAGATATTGCCGACCTTGAAAATAGAGAGCAAAAAGATAAAACTAAGTACGCTCCAATCTCGAAGTTTCCAAGCTCAAAGTTTGATTGCACAGTCTTAGTTGCTAAGGATACTCCTTCTGCTGATGTACTTGTGGCTTTAAAGAAGGTTAAGGTTAAAGAGCTTACTGATAAAAAGATTGTTGATGTCTTCTCTCTTGATGAGAACCATAATGCTGTAACAATCACAGTAACCTTTGAGGACGCTAGTAAAACCCTTGATAAAGAACTTATCAAAGGTGCTGAAACGGCAATAATTGATACACTGGCCAAGGCCGGATTTCCGCTTAAAGCATAGCGTAAAATATTGCTGAATTTTGTACAAAAAAAAAGTGAAAAAAAAAGTAAAAAAAAAGATAAAAAGTGTTGACGGAGCCCAAAGGGGCATATAGTATCCATGAACACTTTAAGACAGACGCAAACAGAAACGGTGCTAAACACTGAAGAAACTTTGCTGACTGATTTTTAAGAGATCTTTGACATTTGAATATGAAATAAGTTTTGAATCCTTCGGGATTCGAAAATAGACGAGAAAGAACCAAGTTTAATAGGTTTAGACAGATGAATTAACATAGATGCTTTTGTATCTATTCTGTCGATAGCCAT
>CAKZJW010000139.1 GCA_937120495.1 uncultured Oligoflexia bacterium | reverse complement strand
GTTGTCGGACGGTTTGGACGATTCGGTCTGTCTGGTCTAGTTGTCGGACGGTTTGGACGATTCGGTCTGTCTGGTCTTGTTGTTGGACGGTTTGGACGATGAGGTGGCCTATTAGGTCTAACTCTTACAGGTCTATGACGACGAGGTCTTACAACTGGTCTATTTGGACGAGTATGTCTTGGACGATAAGTTACACATCTCCCCGCTCTTGGAGAATATCTTCCATTTCTACAAGTTCTATTTGAATAAACACTTCTTCTTACACAACGAAGTCTTCCATAGTCATAATTATAACCACCACGACAAGTTGAGTAACTAGTTCTTCCTCTACAAGAATTATGATGTGGATCCCAATAGTTTCCTCTTACACATCTTCTAGAGTTAAACCTACATGTATAACCATCCCAGTACTGGCCAGCTCTACAATAAGAATAATTTCTTACACATCTTCCACTATAGCTTGAATAATGGCTTCCTCTTGAACACTGTCTGTACCCAACATAAATACAACTTCCTGAACGGTAATCATATCTATATCCAATAGAACAAGTAGTCACACTTCTTACACATCTATTATAGTAACGGTCGTATTCATAATTATAAGGACATCTTTGATAGCTGCTTCTTACACACCTATAAAGAAAGTGATCGTAGTAAGATCCAGCTCTACATGAAACATGCGCGGGTCTTGTATAACGAACACATGAATTTAATTCTGGGTCCCAAAAAGTTCCAGCAGAACAAGTTGATCCTGAATTTTGAACACAGTAACCTAAGGTTTCATCATAGTAATAACCAACATCACATTGGTATCTATTAACAGTCTCTTCTTTTACTTCAATTTGAAATTGCTTATAAACATAAAGCTCTTCATAATCTGTAGCTTTTTTTGCCAACACAAGAATTTCATAAACTCCCGCATCACTCGCAGAACCACTTACTACTAAACTTCTGCCATCGTTAACATCTAAGCCTTCAGGAAGCTCACCTTGAATAAATTCAATTGTGATATCACGATTTGAATTCTCAAGTTCAATAGAAATTTCAGAGTGTCTATTTTTTTCAAAAGAAGTTAAGTGTCTGCTTGTTGAAAACTTTGGATGTTCTAGTGTTTCATTTTCTTCAGAAACAAAACAAACTCTTTGAGTTCCGCTTTTCTCAGTAGAAAGTGAAGCAGTCTCAACTAGGAAACAAAATTGTCCTAGAAACTCTGGACTACCAGAAACTAGAAAAGAATTATTTTCTAATTGTGTTAAGTTCATTCCAACTGGCTTCATCTCAGAGCTAATTGAAAATTCGAGTTCTTCCTCTGAGTCTACATAAAACTCAACTTCGGAATACTCTCCATACTTTAGTGATAAATCATCTTGATTAAATTGCAGGCTAAAATCATTAACTCCATTAGCAAATGCCAATGATGAAAAAATGAAAATGCACAGCAAAGCTAACATAGATCTCATGTCCTCTCTCCTTGCTTGTCTTTTAAATTTTTATGACGCTATTATAATAAGCAAAGAGCAGGCCAAATATTTGAGTGTTTTTCGGGGTCAAAATAGGATTGAAGTTTATGTTTCGGAGACAAAGCGCACCGTGCGACGCAGCTTATGGTGTCGCGTTACTTAGATTCTTTTTTTGTGATTAACGAAACATTCTCGAGTTTATTTTTTTGAAGAGAGTCTAATACCTTAACAAGTCTTTGATATTTTACTTCTCCATCAACTCTTAGATTAATAAGAGTCTTGGCATTTACACTAGAGAGTTTCGATTGAAGATCTTCAAGAGATAGCTTCTCCCCTTCAAATGCAACTTCTTCGCCAGTCATCTCAATAGTAATATACTTTTTAAGAGTTTTATCCCCCTTACCCTGCTCAGTTTTAGGCAGACTAAGAAGAAGCGCCAACTCTTCTTTTTTAAATACTGAAGAAACTAAAAAGAAAATTAAAAGTAGAAAAACTACATCAATTAATGGAGTCAGCTCAGGTGTTAATGTTTCTCTTCTAGATTTTCTTGCCATCTAATATCTCTTTTTTATTTTTACTTTTTTATTTTTTAAAAATATCTCTTACTGCTTTTTTCTCTAGCTCTATTTCTAGATCATCAAGCACACCTACTAGATAGTTATAACCAACAAAGTGTGGGATAGCTACGATAAGACCACCAACAGTTGTTATTAGAGCCATTGCAATTCCACCAGCAAACATTGATGGATTACTTAAACCTTGCTCTGAGATAACTTTAAAGGCAGAAAGAATACCAAGTACCGTTCCTAATAAACCTAAAAGAGGCGCAATTGAAGCAATTATTTTTACCGTATTTAACCCAGACTCAAGTTCATGAACATTTGATTGAACTTCATCTTTTAAAATATTTACGGCCATAGGTGAATTTGTATCATCAGCAAAATCTGTAAATTTTGTTTTAATTTCTTCTGCAAGTGCATCAGAGTTTTTCTTTGCAGATAGGATTGTAAATATTTTCCAAAATAAAATTGTAAAACCAATTATATTTAATACCAATAAAATATACATTATTGGTCCACCCTGGTTTATATAATCAAATAATCTCATCATTTTTCCTTAAATTATAATTTTCAAATTATTGTAATAGAATTAGTGAGCTGTGAAAAGAAACTTAAACCCTACTTATTCTCTATACTACTTTGTACTGTGTTCTTTCTTGTTAAAAGCTTTTTAACTAGCCACACAAGAATTAGAACACCGATTACACCAAGAAGTACCAGCTTAAATTCTTTAATCTTATCCAGAATCACTTCTCCATAAGTTGCAACCAGATATACCTGAGTTGGAACAGACACAAGTGCAGCAAGTCCATCTACGAGTAAAAATCTCCAAATTGAAACCCCCAGGATTCCACAAGTTAAATGCCCTGGAAATCTCACCCCAGGAGTAAAGCGGAAAAGCCCACAAGCCCAATATGAATACTTATTAAATAAGCCATTTATTTTTTCATAGCGCTCAGGACCTATTCTTTTTTGGAAGAAGCTTGAGTTTACAATTTTTCGACCAAAGGTTTTTCCAAGTAAATAAATGACGAGATCACTTCCAAGAACTGCAATAAAGCAGATCACCATGAGAAGTGTTAAATTAACCCCTTCAGCATCTGGTGTCGGTGGTGGGAACTTTGCTGGGTGTGAAGCCATATAAGCCACAAGCCCTGCAGATACAAGTGTCATCTCTTCTGGGATTGGAAGTCCAAATGAGCTGGCAGTCATAAATAAAATGATAAACCCATAAACCAGATAAGGTTGATAGGCGTAGCCTGCGAAAAAATCAACGATATTAAAATCTAACATAGATAAACCTTAAGGCACTTTCTTATTCTAGTAAAGAACGAATCGGTTTTTTGTAAACTCCTGACGCGCAGAAAATAACTAGAAGTACTGTCATCAAACACATGATGAGAAGAATACTTAAAAAGTAGACAAAATCGATCTGCCAAACACCATCAAAGAATACTTGTGATAATAAGTTCCCTACTAAAAGACTTAGCCCGCATCCAAACACTGTTGCAGTAAAAGATATTTTTAAAAATTGTATAATAAATATTTTCATTATTTGTTTAGAACTCATTCCAAAAGATTTTAATAAAAGTATATCGTACTCTTTTTTTCTCAGCTGATTTTGTATAATTGCGTACACAACAAAGAACCCAACAAGAATACATAAATACGCCATTACCTTTATAGCCACAGACATTGATGAGAATACAGATGAAATTTTATTCAAAAGCTCAGTAACATTAATCATAGAAATATTTGGAAATTTTTCAACAATTTGATCCTGTACATCTAACTGTCTTTTTTCACTTAACTCATCAATCACACCGAGGTAGCTCTGAGGTGCATCTTCGACAACTCCCTCTTGAAGAGTTATAAAAAAGTTTGGTAAAAAACTTGTCCACTTAATTTTTCTAAGACTTGTTACCACTCCTCTAAACTCAACACCCAAAACATCAAGAGTCATAGTTGATCCAAGTTTTGCATTTATTCTTTTTGCGTACCTTTGATCAAGAGATATTTCAAAGTTTCCCTCTCCGCTATAGATCCCATCAAAAGGCTTTCCCTTAACAATCGTCTGTGTGTGATTAAGCTTATTTGAATAAGTGAGGTTAATCCCTCTATTTCTAAACCGCACCCTTTGTTCATCTTCTCGAGTTTGAAAATCTTTCTCACCATCTTCTCTATTAAACTCGGTTCCATCTATTTTTGAAATCCTTGCTCTAACCATTGGTGTTAACCCAGTTAAAGGGATATTTTTTTCTCTAGAGAATTCTTCTAGAGGCTTTTTTTGTTCGGCTTGAATATCAAACATAAAAAGACTTGGTTTTTTGACCTTATCTCCTAAAAGCTCTGAATTTAAACTTACTTCTAATTGAGAAATTAAAGATAAAAGCATCACTCCAATACAGATCGAAAGAAATGTAAGTGTTGTTGCAATTTTTGCTCTTGTTAAGAACCTTAAGCTGAGTCCAAACTCGATACTTACAAGGTTTTGAATAAGTTTATCTTTAGATATAAATAATTTGTCTAATAAAGTTAATAAATACGGAATGAATAAAAATAAAACACCGCTACTTATAATTAAGATTAAAGTGAAAGCCGTGCCTATGAGAAGAGAATGTGACTGCCATACTGATAAGACTTCCATAGCAATAACGAGAGGTAAGAATTTCAAGATATCTTTTTTAGAGTTATCCCAAACTAGATTTTTTTCACCACCAAAAAGGTCGTGAGTCTTTTTACTAATCAGTTTTTGAATAATTGGAAAGCTAATTATAAATGTCAAAACCATACCTATTATGAAACTCACTAAGATAGATTCGAAATTAAGACTCAAAGATACTGGAACGCCCATAGCATCACTCAAGATTCCGCTACCTAGAGGAAGAAGTATTCCCCCCAAAACAGATGAGATCAACACCGATGTTCCCCCCAAAAAGAGCAGTTGTGATGAAAATAAATAGAATATACTTTTTGTCTGAAGGCCCAAAGATTTTAATATTGCAATATCGACAATTTTTTTGAAAACAAAGTCTTGGAAAAGAAAAGCTGCACCAATAGTGGATAAGAATATTGCTACCAATGATACAAGTCCTAAATAATCAGAAAGATAATTTAACACTCTCCCTACCTGCTCACTTGAGTTTTCAGGTAATAGAACTTTAAAGGCTGGATCATTTAGCTCATCAAGGATTTCTTTTTGTAATATCTTAATTTTTTCAAGACCAGTCTTTGATAATTCATACTGATACGTATAACTTGCAACACTTCCTTGGCTTATAAGACCCAAATCTTTTTGATACCTTTTATGTAGATATAGCTTCGGAGCAAGAGAGATTCCTGCAGATGAACTCGTTGTGTCTTCCACAATAATATCTCGAACCTTAAATCTAAGCTTACCAAGTTTTAAATAATCCCCAACAACAAGTTTTAGCTGATGGGCCATGTCCTTTGAAATCCATATCTCTTTTTGATTTTTTAAATCTGCCTTTAAGGCTTTATCAGAAACTCCATAATTTTGAAGTTTGATTTGTCCAAATAAAGGATAGTTATTTGAAATCATCTTTATAAGTAAAAGCCTTGAGCGTTTATTCTTTGCTTCACCCTGTCCCATGGAGTATAGCCCTGTAATATTAGCTCTATTTAGAATATAGGGTGATAAAATCTTATCTATTTTTTCAATTTGGTTTTGAGACAAATCTTTTCGAGAGGAAATAGAGATATCACTGGCCAAAAGAATCTTCGCTCTTGCATCCAGGGACTCATTAACACTTAATTTGAATGAGTGAAGAATTAAAAATCCCAAAATCCCAATACTAAGATTGGTAATAAAAAAAAGAGCAAATTTTTTGCTATTTTTAAGTTCTCGAAATGCAAGTTTTAAAATCAGCTTCATTGTTTAATCAACTTATGCTCTTGTAATAGATAAATATCATCACATTTTTTTGCCAATTCATTGTCATGAGTAACGAGGACTAAAGTTGTTTGACTATGTTTTACCAGTTCAAAAAGAAGCTCCATAACTTCCTCTCCAGTTTGATCATCTAAGTTCCCACTTGGCTCGTCGGCAAAGATAATATTAGGCTCCGTAACAATTGCTCTAGCAATAGCAACTCTCTGCTTCTCTCCACCACTTAGCTGATGCGGAAAATGATGTCCTCTTTCTGATAAGCCTACTTTTGCAAGCTGCTCATTCGCCTTAATTAATGCATCCTCTTTACCTAAGATCTCTAATGGAAGTAGAATGTTTTCTAACGCTGTTAAGTTTTGCATTAGATGAAATTGTTGAAAGATAATTCCAATATGTTTTGCTCTAAACTGAGTTAACTCATTCTCTGAGAGCCTAGTAATATCTTTTCCATGGATAATAATTTCTCCAGAGTCGGGTTTATCGAGTCCAGCTCCTAATGAAAGGAAAGTCGATTTTCCGCTTCCGGACTTCCCAATAATAGCGATACTTTTTGATTCTTCTACCTTGAAGTTTAACCTATCTAAAACGCTTAGTGATTTTTCACCTTGGGTATACTTTTTTGTAAGTGAATTGATGTTTATAATCATAAGAACTCTTTTTTTATAAACTCAAATAAATTTTGAGCTATTATTTCATAACCTTTTTTATTTGGATGAATTCCATCTTCAAGATTTAATTTGGGGTTTCCGCCTACTCCTTTTAACAAAAAAGGATAAAAAGGTAATTTGTATTTATTTTTTAACTTTATATAATTCTTCTCAAACCCATCTCGATAATCCTTCCCATAATTTGGAGGCATCTTCATTCCGCATAAAAGAATCTTCATTTTTTGCTCAAGCGCATATTTAATAATTTTTTCTAAGTTCTTATAAGAATCTTCAAGACTAAAACCACGAAGTCCATCATTTGCTCCCAGGGCTAAAACTAATAGATCAGGTTTTGCCTTTAGAAACCATCTAAGCCTTGAAAGACCAGATGCCGTAGTTGATCCAGACACTCCTCCATTTAAGACTTTTATTTTAAGTTTTTCTTTATTCAGTACCTCTTGGATTAAGCTTGGATATGAATCCTTTTTTGAAAGCCTATAGCCTTCAGTTAAGGAGTCTCCTAGAAATAAAATTTTCTCCACAGCAAAGCAGTTTGAAGCGGAAAAACACAAAATAAGACCAAATAAGAGCAGATTTTTCATGCCTATAAACTAACTTATAGAAAATAGAAAAGAAAGCTTGAACACTTAGCATAATTCTCAGTATAATAACTTTAAGGAGAATTTATGAATATTGCGTTAAAATCAATTGCTGTTGTTTTATTTATCTTAGTTTTAGGAATAGGAATTACATTCGCAGTTGGACTTCCCCTAAATTTTATTATGTAAATGCTTAAGATCTTTCAACTAAATTGCCAAGACCTCTACGTATTCATGGATAAGTATGATGGTGAAGATCTCGAGGAACTCTTTCCACCGAAATGGCAATTATTCTCATCTAGTTTTTTTCCAAATAAACCGCTTGAAAAACTCATTGAAATAAAAAAAATGATTAAGACTCTTGATCCAGATATGCTCTTTTTAACAGAGGTTGGTGGAGCCGAAAGCCTTGAAAATTTCAATAAATATTTTTTAGATGATCAATTCTATATTCTTTGTGAACCAAGTAACTCTGACCGGGGTATTGATCTAGGGTATATGATTAATAAGAGACTTCCATATAAGGCAGAGCTTATAAGTCATACAAAAAAAAGACTCTCCAATTCTAAAAAGTTTGCCAGAGGTTTAATGGAGTTAAGGCTAAGTCTTAATGATTCTTATGTTTATATCAATTATCTTGTACACCTAAAATCAAAACTCAACTTAAAGCGAGATGACTTTGAGGGAAGATCACAAAGACAGGCCGAAGTTGATTATTTAAAAGAGCTCTATTTAAAACATTCAAAAAAGTACGACAATATTCCCATCACTATTAGTGGCGATTTCAATGGAATTATTTATAAAGAAGAAACGGAACAAGAATTCAAAGAGCTTCTTGAGCAAACAGATCTTAAAGACGCCTTTGAACACAAGTCTCTAGATTTACAAAAAAGAATGAGTTACTGCTACTTTAATCGCCAAGGCGCTCGATATCCGATGCAATTAGACTACTTTTTATTAGGTCAGAAACACGCTCAAATACTTAACTCTGCCAGACTTATAGGCTTTAATGAACCCTACCTTGATACATATGAGCTCCCAGGCTCTTTGCAAGAAAAATTTAAGATGGCCAGTGATCACTTTCCCCTATTAATTGAGCTAAACCTATAAGCTAAAACTCCGATAAGTATCTAAATTCACTTAAACCGATTTAAACAAATGGAGTTTTTATGAAAAAACTATCTGTATTCTTTATCCTTGTACTAATGAGTACCACATCTTTATTCGCTGCGGATAAAGGAATCGTTGTAGATGTCTCACTTTCGCCAGCAGGCTCATTTCAAATTAAGTCAGCCAAAGTAAAAGGGAAAATGGTTAAAAGTGGAGATGGTAAAATTAGATCCGATGGGCTTAAAGTTTCTGTGAGATCCCTAAAAACAGGTATAGATATGAGAGATGATCACCTTAAAAAAAGGCTTATGCATAAGAAGTTTAAAAAGGTTGAAATCGTAAAGGCAATTGGAGCAAAAGGACGTGGAGTCGGAATAATTCTAGTTAAGGGAATTAAGAAAAAATTCAAATTCTCATACAAAGAAATGGGCAACATGATTAAAGCAAAATTCAAACTGTCTTTAAAAGACTTTAAAATCAAGGACTTAAGCTATATGGGCGTTGGCGTCGAAGACAAAGTTACGGTGATTGCGACCGTTCCATTAAAATAAGTTTTCCCTGTGGCCATTCGAGATATAAATGACTAGAATAGTGAGACTTAGGAGATAAATGTGTCAAAAAAATCAGAAAATTTTAGAGTAAAAGTTGGTGAAGGTGTACCTGTTGAGAAGGTACTAAGAAAGTTTAAAAGAATGTGTGATTCTTACGGTGTTGTTAGACAATACAGAGATAAAGAAGCTCATAAGAAACCTTCAATCAGAGAAAAAGAAAAAAGAGAAGCAGCTGAAAAAAGAAGAAGAAAAACAGCTTCTAAAACTAAAAGATACTCTAGAAAAATATAATTTAATTTACTTAAATATATAATAAAAAGGCCCTATTCATTAGGGCCCTTTTTTTTACTTAAAATTATAAAGTAGACTTTCTTCTGTGTAGTCTATAAATCTTTTTATCCAATCTTCTTTTTTTCGATCTACTAGTACCAATCGCACTATAATCTAAATCAACAGATTCACGTGGAGCTTGAAATGCAGCTTTTGCAGCTGATCTTCTTGAGAATCCTCCCACAAGATCGTTTGTATCGATAACCTGACTTATGTCTGCAAACAAACCAAATCCGTTTTGCCCTGAAACCCTTGAAGTATATAAACCAGCTGAACCAAGTACATCTCCAAACTTAAAGGTTGGGAATACACTTGCATTACCAACCGATGATCCAGTTGAATCAAGCCCTTTAATTTGTACAGTTACACCAAGTGCAGCTACCCCATCAGAGAAAGCCAGATAAACATTTGCCTTTCCCCCATCAATTGGAATAACGATCGCGCCGTTCTCTCGAATAAGAGGAAGAACATTTCCATTTGGAAGTTTTGCGACAATTGCATTTACGTTCGCGATTGCTGATACATTTAATTCAACTTCAAGTTTTGTTTGTGCCTGCATATTTGTATACATAGAGACACTACCAATTTCTTTTCCACTTCTTGGAACAATGATCGGAAGAGTAATATCAGAGATTGATATGTTTCCAATTCCAAGTTCTGCCTCAAGTGAGACGAACACTTCACCTGCGTCTGTTGTCGAGGAAACTTGTAGGTCTCGAACGTAAGAGGAGCTAGAGCCACAAGAGGTGACAATAAAAGAAAATGCTAAAAGAGTAATAATTGATAATTTTTGCGTAATTCTCGGTAGAGTAAAAGATACTTTCATAATAAAACCCAATCAAGGCGTAGCCTTATCGGATTCTCCTCACTTGCTCTCTGCTTAAAACGTACCACCACAACTAACGTACAACCACACGTAAGAAAATTAACTAGAATATTTGAATTTAACTAAGATCCATCTTGCTATTTGTGCGCTTCAGCATTCTAACAGTAAATTTAAATCGCCACAAGCCACCAATAAGTTTAAAATACAAAACATTAAGGTTTCTAAAGGTTTAGATATGCAAATAATTGATTATTACTTCGATTTTCTTAGTCCATATAGCTATTTTTCGTTCAAAAACTTGGATAAACTTCCCAAGAATATCGCCATAAATTATAAGCCTGTTGCTATGGGTACAGTGTTCAATCACTGGGATATGAAAGGCCCTGGAGAGATCGCACCAAAAAGATCATATATGTTAAAGCAGTGTTTTATTTATGCTGCTCAAAAATCAATAGACTTTATTCCTCCCAAAAACCATCCCTTTAATCCGTTATACGCTCTAAGGTTAGCAACAAAAGCTTGTTCGCAAGAGAGTCAAAAGGAAATGATAAAAGTTCTATTCAATAGCTGTTGGGCCCAAGGAATTGAACTTGGTGAACCAGATGAACTAAAGATTATTTTACAAAAAAATAACTTAGACCCAACGCTTGTAGACAAGACTTTTGAAAAAGAAGTTAAGCTTGAGCTAAAGAGAAATACAAAAGAAGCGATTTCAAAAAATGTTTTTGGCGTCCCCTCTTTCTGTGTAGATCACGAGTTATTTTGGGGTAATGATTCGATTGAAAATTTAATAAGTTTTCTAAGTGGAGACTTTGTGAGCTGGGACAAAGAACTTTTTAATAGTCGTATAAACCCAGTTTAATAAAGAACTTACTGTACACTTAAAGTAAGTCCAGTCTCTCCTTGCGAACAATTATATGTTCCTTTCCACTCGCCTGCGATTGGTGAACCTTGAGATACTTTTATTCTTTTCAATTTAAAAGTCTTACAACCTTGAAATTCCACTCGTCCAGTAAAGCTCATTTTATCTTCAGAGACTTTTCCTGACAGAGGCACCATTCCAACATCAAAAGGCGGCTTATCAATCCAAGTAGCTGGAGCAAGATTTAAATTCCCTGTTTTAGAATTAAAAAGACCATCCATTGAGAACTTTCCTTTAAACTTCATTCCACTTAAAGAATAAAATTCAAAAGCTGCATTTATAGAGTGAAGTATTTTCTTGGCTTTCTTTTCTTTTACAGGAACTTTTACTTCTTTTATAACTACTTTCTCAACCACCTTAACTTCAGTTTTTGTAACTGGAGCTTCAGTCTTTGTTGGAGAGATTTCTTTTTGTTGTAATAGAGATACAAAGATCATAACAAACAAAAGATCTAAAAGAGATGTTAATGATACTGCGCCTTTTTTAGCGCGTTTAAATTGTCTATCCATTTGAAGATACACTTACATCTGTTACGATTTTTTTAAAGTTAGAACTTTCATGAATTACTCTTTCAACCTTTGGCCAAAGAATACTTTCAGCCACCATAAATACAATTGAAAACCCAATACCTAAAATTGTTGTGTCCATTGCAAGAACAAATGCATTTGAAAGAGCCGATACATCAACCTTCCCCCCACCTGCTGTTTGAGCGATCGCAAGAATTGTTCCTAAGATTCCAAGAAGTGGAAAGATTTGAACTAGTGTACTCATAACTGATGTGTACATTTCTATTTTATAGTGACGTGTATAAAGAGGTCTTTTAGAAATGTTTTTTGCATTCTTTGCAAACTCGTATTTTACACCTGGCTCTTGAGTAACCTTTCTTCTGATAAAATCAAGTGATGCTTGAATTCTTTCATTTACTGTTTGATCTGAATCTTTATCTGGTGCATCAGTAAAACCCTTCATAAGGTTATCGCATACGTCAGATAAAACTGTTTCATGCTTCTTTGTCATCAAGCTAATCATAATGACTAGAAAAATCTCAATTGCTGCGAAGATGAAAATAATAGGAAATATATTATTTGTAATAAAATTAAAAAGTGATTGAATAAAACTAGAATCCACCATGACTCCTAAAATAAATGATTAAGTTCTTAAAATAGTTTAAGTTACTGTTTTTTTAACGTCCAGAAGAAACAATAGAAAATACCGGAGCGAAGTGCTCAGACTTAAATTTGTTGACTAAAAATATTGTGACAGCTAAAAGATTCGAAGAGAAAAAAGAGACCTTCCATGGCCAGAAAAGCTTCATCCATAAAGTAATTGGTATTATCATTATGAAAAAAAAGTTAGGCTTTGGGAAATAGTGTAAGAAATTAATAGTTTTTTACTAAAAAGGTCTCTAATTATCTAATATTACGAGAAATTATTCCGACAAGATCTAGTAAGAATAAACAAATTTAGGTGAATTATGAGTGTAAAGCATATTAAGAAGCTTTCAGAGCATTTAGTACATATTATTAGTGAGACCAATGGGATCTCATTAAATGATACTTTGGATCTAGCGGTGAATTCAGAATACTGCAAAGATCATCCACAAGTTAGAAAGTCGTTTAATGAATTTAGAAGACTCTTAGCTGGCTATCAACAAAGTGAAGTTGATATACAAACTCTTTTGGCCCACCCACTTAGTGAAGCTTTTAGATTATTTTTAAAAAAGTTTCCAGTTCCCTACAGAGAGGAACATATCCACCTAACCGGATCACTTACAGCGGACTTTGTTTACCCAAGATTAAAACCTCTTCTTGAAGGAGAGAATCAAGATATTTACTGGGAAAAAATTAAAGAAACATATGGTGATGGAATCAAGATTGATTCAGTTGAAGACGTTGATGAACTTCTAAGACTTAAAGAAGACGAACAGTTTGATCGCTATCTTGAAATACTTCTTTTACCTAAATTTATTTTAACAAGTAGAAGCGCACATAGAGAGGCGGCTTATCACATGGCAAGCGAGCTCTATCATTCATATAACGTTGGATTCATACGGCTAAAATTTACTTTCTCAAGAGCAACAACAAATTCTTCAGAACAAATACCTGGACTAGAAAATCTTACAGAAGAAGATGTAGTAATGGGGCTCTTTGAAGGGTTTATGGAATTTAGAAAAAAAGTACCAGTATTTAACTTTATTCTTTCTCCATGTTTTAGAAAAGAAGCTGACTTCTATGATGCAAATAACTTCCCTAGTAAAAAAGAACACTTTAATCGTCAGATAGATCAAATTCTTGGGATTATTGATAGAAACCCACATATCGTTAATCACCTTTGTGATGTTGATACTGTTGGAAACGAAAGAGAGCTATATAGAAAAGGTCACTTTCAAGATATGAAACTTGGATTCAGAAAGCTTCACTATAAAGGTTTCTCAATTCGTTCTCACCATGGAGAAACATTTCATACTCTCAAAAAAGGTGTCCAGGCCGTAGATAATGCTATGAATATTTGGCATATCGATACTCTTGAACATGGTTTAAGCTTAGGAATTAATCCTAACTACTACTACCATAGCCTCTACCAAAGAGTTATTGAGCTAAATGAAAAAGGTGTTGGCCTCAAGCCCTCAAGCATATCCTACAAAGAACTAGATGAAATGGACTGGAGAAATCATTCAGACATAAAAGAGAAGCTCTTTAAAGGAACACCTCTTTCTCCAGAAGAGAAAACATTATTTGTAAAAACAAAATTTCATACAGCAAGAGAAGTTGAGCATTATCAGCATGATGTACTAAATAGAATGTTAAATAAAGGTGTCTCTTTAATTGCACTTCCATCTTCAAACAAAAGACTTACTGGAAGTTTTGAAGACTTCAAAGATCATCCGTTTTCTTGGTGGGAAAAAAAGAATGTCGACCTTGGAATTGGAACAGATAACTATATAACTCTTTGTACGGATTACCTTCAAGAGCTTTTAATTGTTCTCTACACTGATCCTGATAGTTTGAAAATCACAAAGCTATTAATGGTAGCGACAGGTGAAACAAGAAGACCTTTTATCTCACAACTTCTATGGAAGATGAGAGATTTTATAAAATAGTTTAAATTAAATTCGGCTGAGGCCGGCTATATTGATCTTACCGACAGATCGCTGGTCTCTTTTTAATACAAAGGTCTTTAAAAGAAGATCACCACTAATTCTAGATTCAATTGTATCAAATGCAATATTACTCGTACGTCCCTTTACAGTAACTTCTACTCTTCCCTTTGCTCCAGATAATATATGAGCTTGGATTTTCATTTTTCTTCTATCTAGTCTTGAGAACCCAATACTTATATTACGTACAAGCTTAAATTCAATATCATAAGTTCTTTTGTTAGCATTCAAAACATCTTTCGTTATTTTCATCTCAAGAGGGATAACATTTCTCGTTAATAATCTTGCTGCTGCAGGAAAATCTGATCTTTTTAGCAAGGGCTGGTAGCGACTCTTAACATCTGAAAGAGTGTAGCTTCTTCGATGGTTCTGAGCATCTCTATAATGAATTCGTACTAGCTTCCCACTATCATAGTTAATCCCGACACAGATTAATGCACTTGTATTTATAAACGGTGTAAACACTTTATAAGAAGTTGCTTTTTCCCATGTTAAATGAGGATATTTTCGATCAGAACTATCGTAACCACAATCAGTTATAGAAAAGGCGTTGAGCGAGACTAGAGATACAACAAGTAAAAGCACGTTTTTCATTTAAAATCCAAAAACTAAATTAATAACAGCTGCGAACCTATATGATTATATATATTTATCCAATAGATTCTTACCTTTTTACATAGTTAGCCCTATCTTAAATATAACCTAGTTTCAAACGTTTAGCGTGCTCATTTTTTAAACACCACCATGTAATTCTTGCAAGAAAACACATCAAAGTCTCTCTGGGTGCTATTATTACTTATAACAAATTAATAAGGAATCTTCACATGGCGAATATTAGCATTTATCTCAACGACGCTGCATCAAAGTCCAATAGTGAAGTTTTGACAGATTCCCTACTCAATCATCTCTATCGCCATCAGTTAAATTTTAGGTCCCCAAAAGATTTAGATGAACTAGAAGAGAACTTAAAATTAGATGTTCAATCTGATTGTGAATATATCTTCTCTGTTGGTGGAGATGGTACAGCAAATACAATTCTACAAAATATTCAAGGAAGCGATATAAAGCTTATGGTTATTCCAACAGGAACGGCTAATGACTTTGCAAGTGAGCTTGGAATTAATTTAAATATCGAAAAAATCATTAAGATCTTCCAATATAAATCTTATCAAACAGTAGATATTGTAAAGATCAACGGTAAGTACATGGTTTCAAATGGTGGAATCGGTCTTACAAGTAATGTCGCTCAAAAAATAAATGACGATAGAAAAAAGTTCAAGGGATTTAAAGGTCTCATGAAACTAACAGGCTCAAAGATTTACCCATTATACTTTGGAAAAGAGCTACTTAAACCTCTTAAGACATATAGGTTTAATATTCAGTCTAAAGACTATCCAAAACTTGAAACAACAATAGAAGCTTCTATTGTTATGATTAATAACCAAGCAAAAATTGGTGGAAATTTTCTTGTTGCTCCAAATACAAAAAATGATGATGGTAAATTCAACGTAACAATTCTGACTCATACAAATAGAGCAGACCTTATGAATACAACTTTAAAAATGTACCGAGGAGAAGTTGTTGAGAATGATCCGAGCCTAATTTCTTTTGAAACAGATAAAATTAATATTATGTCTCTTGATGAAGAGCTTGTTTATTTTGGAGATGGTGAAATATTGGCTAAAGGCCAAAATTTTGAAATTGAATCGGTACCAAATGCTCTAAATGTTTGTAGTTATGACAATAATTTAATTTACTGTAATTCACTTTCACTTGAGAACTTGGAGCTTATGTGAATCTATTTATCACTGGAGCCTCGGGCTTTATTGGTAAACAAGTTCTAAGTCAGCTTGCTCCAAAATGTAATAAGATTTTTCTTCTCTCAAGAACAAAATCACTTTTAAAAACAAAAGAGTTCTTTAAAGAATTTGATAATATTACATTTATTGAAGGTGATATTACTCAAGATGAGGTCGTTAAAAATATTGAAGACCTTAAGCTACTTCAAAATAACGTCAATACAGTTTTAAATATCGCGGGTCACTACGATATCGAAGTCTCTGAGCTCGATTCGTATAAAACAAATATCATTGGCCTTCAAAATATAATCAATCTTTCTTTACAATTTTCTAAGCTTACAATTTTCCATCATATCTCTTCATATGTTGCAGCTGGGTCAGAAGAGAAGATTCTTAAAGAAACGACTCTTGGAAATGCAAAAAAATTTGGTGACTACTACTCTAGATCTAAAATGCAGGGAGAAGTTATACTAAAGAAATCTGCTCTTTCTAAAATAAAGATTCGAATCTACAGACCTGGTATTGTTATTGGTAGTTCTGAAAGTGGAAATATAGAAAAGACCGATGGTCCCTACTACTTCATGAAATTTATCAACAAATATCAAGAAATATTAAAGCATTTAAATCAACTAAAGGTTTTCCCACTCCCTTTTAATCAGACAGCAATTTTGCCACTTATTCCAGTTGATATCTTGAGCAATTGGCTCTGTGAAGCTGTAGTTAATCCAACAAAGCATAAAATTCGAACCTACCACCTTGTTAGTAAAGAGCAAATTAAGTTAAAAGACTTTGTTGAGTGGCTCTTCAAAGAATACTCTATTGATCTAAAACTAACCCAACTTCCCGAGTCTGATATCTATAAGCATCTTTTACCCACTTTGGGCATGCCTAAAGAGCTTCTACAATATATGTACTACGACTCAAAGCTTGATATAAGTAATAAAGAAGAGGATTATCCTCATCACCAGAGCTATGCCCTAGAAGATATAACTTCTAATTTAATTAAGGGTTCTAAAAGGTTCTTTAAGGAAAGTTGATGAAAGAAATTATTCACATCACCATGGATAGTGCTGAGAATAATAAAGACATTACCTATAAAATTCTAAATAAAGATATTAGAGTAAAAATCCTTGGTGTTGACTTCAACGTCGAGCTCATAAAAGGTCTTTTAAAAGAATTTAGAGGTAGTGCAGATGCGATAACAATCGCAGGACTTCCTAATTCAATTCAAATTAATGGTACAGAGTATTCCCACCCTCTTCTATCTGAGTTCAGAGAAATTGCTTACCCTACTCCCGTTTTAGATGGAACAGAACTTAGACGAATTTTAATTCCATGGGCTTTAAATAAATTTTTAAAAAAAGAACCAAATCTTTTCAAGAACAAGGAAGTTTCATTCTTCAGCGGTTTTGTACAACACTACATGATTGAGGAGTTAAAATCTCATGATGTAAAATTTCGCTTTGCTGATATATACTTTGCAACTGGAATCCCTCTGCTAATAAAATCTCCTAAGTCATTAAATAAGTTTATAGAAAAAACAATTCATTTTTTTACCTCAAGAAGTATTACAAAATACAATAGTTGTGACTTTGATACTCCAATACTTAAGAAAACTCCAGTATTTAAAGAGTTTTATGATAGTGATATTTATATTTTAAACTCAACCCAACTTTCATATATAAACCTTCCAGACTTAAATGGAAAAACAGTTATTGTTGAAAATCTAACAGAAAGTGCAAGAGAAATTTTAAAAGAGAAAAACGTTGGTCGAATATATCAATGTTCTGCAAACTTTGAGATAGAACATTTTAGTACGATGACTGAACTTGAAGCTCTCTTTCAAGTCTTAAAAGATGAAAACACTCCTCTAACTCAAAAAGAGATGATTAGTTATATTGAAGAGCTTCAGCTTACTCCGAAAGCAGAAGTATTAAATAATGATATAACGACCCCAAATAAATTTGCCTTTGTCATTCACCCACTAAGTTCTAAGGATTTATTCAAAATACCAGGAAGTAAACTTCTTCAAAAAAGTAAATTTATTAGAGACAATATTGAGAGGGTCTCCTCTACACTGCCAAGTTTTCATTATGGGCAGATTAAAGGGATTAAAAGTGAGCATGACGGAACGATGGCGATAGGTGATATATATGCCGTAACAGAAACGCCAAAAGTCATGATGAGTAAATCAAAAAAGAAAATGTATCAAAAATTAATCGATATAACTAAAAAAGCTGATCAAAGAGGTAATCAAATTATTGGACTTGGTGCTTATACAAAAGTTTTTGGCGATGCAGGGGTTACTGTAAATAAACACAGCCCAATTCCAGTAACAACAGGAAACTCTCTTTCAGCTGCAGCGACTCTATGGGCTGCGGCTTACGCAGTAGATAAACTTAACTTTGTAGAAATTAAAAAGAAAAAATATCTTGGGACAGTAATGATTGTTGGTGCCACTGGGAGTATAGGTAAAGTAAATTCGAAAGTTTTATCTAGAAGTTGGGAAAAAGTTATTATCGTTGCACCAAAAGCTTATAAGCTAATTGATCTAAAGAAAGAAATAGAAGAACTTTCTCCTGATTGCGATATATCTTACACAACAAATCCTGATGACTTTTTACACGAAGCAGACCTTGTTATAACAACGACAAGTGCTCAAGGTAAGAAGATTCTTGATATTGAAAAAGTAAAACCAGGTTGTGTAATTTGTGATGTATCAAGACCCTTTGATATTTCACAAGAGGACGCAAGAAAACGTCCTGATGTTTTAGTTATAGCAAGTGGAGAGGTTGAACTTCCCGGTGATGTGGAATTTAATATCGATATTGGGCTTCAGGGGAAAACAGTTTATGCCTGTTTAGCTGAGACGGCACTTCTTGCGATGGAAAATCTCTTTGAATCCTTCAGTATGTCTCGTGAAATAAGCTATAAAAACGTTTATAAAATTGATGAGCTCGCTCGAAAGCATGGGTTAAAGCTTTCATCAATTATGGGTCACAAGTCAGAAATAACAGATGAAGAAATTGAGCTTTGCAAAGAACATGCATTAAAGAAAAGAGCTTAATATGAATTGTTTAAATCGTTATTTAAATAATAAAGACTGTCAAAGTGATAAGCCTGCAATAATTTTTTACAAAGGCCTCTCCTCTTTAGATAAAGCAACTAGTTTTAAAGATCTTCATAATAATTCGATAAAGGCACAAAAACACTTATTATCAAAGGGATATAAAACTGGAGATATTCTTCTATTATTTGAACAACCATCAGCGAATCTCTATGCATATATTCTAGGTGCTTTAGGGCTTGGTATAAAGCTCATGATTATTGAGCCATGGATGAAAGCGAATAATATAAATGCTCTTATGAGACGAACTCCTCCAAAAGGAGTTATTACAGGCACTCTGGGAAAGCTAGTTCTTCTTAAATCGAAGGAATTTAGAAGTATAAAACATAAATTTTCTTCAAGCTCTCTTGAGAGTATTAAACTCAATAAAAATGATTCCTTAGAAGTTTTAGATGTTGAAGAAGATTTTCACGCAATACTTACCTTTACGACAGGTACGACAGGAGAGCCTAAAGGGGTTCATAGAAAGCATCAGTATTTAGTAGACCAAGCTGAAATCCTTAGCAAGTATGTCTCGTATGATAAAGCAAACAAACTAGACTTAACAGTATTCACAAATGTTGTACTTTTAAATATTACACTTGGAAAAGGAAGCATGATTATCCCCTCTTCTTGGGATAAGAAGATTTTAAAAAGCTTAGACAAGCTTCCAGAAGAATTTAAAGTAGATACTTCAGCTTGTGGACCTAATTTTCTAGAGAGGCTGATAAAAAACACCCATAATATAGATCTCGATTTTTTATTTGTCGGTGGAGCTTTAGGTGATAATAAGCTTTATAAAAAAGCGTTAAATAAGTGGCCCAATACAAAAATGACACTACTTTATGGATCGACTGAAGCAGAACCAGTTTCAATGATTGATCTAGATACTGCAGTCAAGCTTAGTGAAAAAAACAATTATTTTCAGACTCTCTATCTTGGGGAACCGATAAAAGAAATCACTCTTAAAACAAAAGAAGAGATACTCTGGGTTAGTGGTATGCACGTCTCTCCAATGTATGAGAATGACCCAATCGCAAATAAAAAGAATAAAGAGCTCATAGACGGAGTCACTTGGCATAATATGGGAGATAAGATTCACACAACAGCTGAGGGGCTACTCTATCAAGGACGAGACTTTCAAAGTGGAGAAGAATTTCAAACCGAGCAAGGAGTTTATAATATCACTCAGTCGAGTCACTCTTTTATTAAAAATGAAGAAGGTGTACTTACTCTTTATGGTGAAAGCGTTCTTGAGCATAAAGAAGAAATACAAAATAAATTTCCAAGTATAAAAAACATAATAAATCGAAAAATCATTCGAGATCCAAGGCATCGTGCCAGAATCGATAGAGAACAAAGCATAGAAAGAGGTGTTTACATGAAAGATATAATAAAGTTTATTAATGAACGTACCCCCCTAGTCCCTAATATAATCTTAGCAATTGGTCTATTAATGAGTACACAGTTTTTAATTGAAAAGCAGGCATCTCTAGTTGGACAAATATTTATTTGCGTTTCATTTATTATATTTATTATGGAACTTAGATTTATGGATGAGTATAAAGATTATGAAAAGGATAAGATAGCACATCCAGATAGACCCCTTCCAAGAGGATTAATATCAGTCACAACTGTAAAAAAACTAATCTCATCTTTCTTTGCTGCGCTTGTTCTCATCAGTATTTTAAGCTTTACGATTTTTAATCCAATCGCAGGTGGTATGTTTCTACTAGCAACCCTATGGCTATTTTTAATGTATAAAGAGTTTTTCATACCAAATCTTGCAAAGTTTCCTTTTATCTATGCAATTAGCCATCAAATTATTATTATACCGGCAGCTTTATTTATGATTGCTCTAATAAGCCCAGAGGATGCTTTTTCTTCTCGAGCAATATATTTTTCAATTCTGATACTAAGTACGTTCTTTTCTTTTGAAGTTGGAAGAAAAATGAACCCAGAAGCAGACCCAATACTTGGAACTTATCTCGTTCATTACAAAAAGCTAAAAACACATATTGCTATAAACTTACTATTAATTATGGGTGTTATAGCAGGAATTGCGTTAGACAAATGTCTATGGGTTCTTATCCCTTATATTCTTCTAACACTCGGACAACTTTATATTTATAAAAATGAAAACAAATACAAAGTGTTTGAAGGAATCATTACTCTTAATATTATTTACGGCCTTTGGCTTATTCCACTATCGGAGCTTGTTAAGTGAAAATACTTACTCAAAATGACAGTTTTTTAGAAATTGAACAACAAGGTGGAGGTAAAGCAAAAAACCTCAAAAAGCTTCTCGATCAGGGCTGCCCTATTCCTCAATTTCTAGTAATAGCAGATGATTTTTTTCAAGATTTTATCTCACAAAACAATTTGGGGACAAAATTAAAATTAACTGAGTCTCCAAGTGATGATGCGAAAAGAATACAATCTGTATTTGAAAATATTTCCTTTTCAAACGAGCAAAAAGAAAAACTCTCGAGCTTTTTAAAAGAAAATGGTCTATCAAACCTCAATGTTGCTGTTCGCTCCTCTGGCCTTGATGAAGACTCTGCTGATCATTCTTTTGCGGGAATGTTCTCTAGTTTTCTTTTTCAAAAAACAGATGCTCAAATTGAAAGATCAATTATAAATTGCTGGGCTTCTGCATTTTCAGAAAGATGTTTAAGTTATCGTTTAAAAAATGGACTCAGCTCTAATATTCAAATGGGTGTCATTGTCCAAAAGATGATAAACTCAGACTCATCAGGTGTTTTATTCACAAGAAACCCAATTGATTTCATAGATAGAGACAATATTATTATTGAATCAGTGTATGGGCAATGTGAAGGTCTTGTTAGTGGGGAGCTAGATTCAGACAAAATCCTTTTTAGCCGTCTTAAAAATAGCTTTGAAGCCGATATTGCACAAAAAGAATCTTACTTTATTAAAAATGATCAATCTGGAATCTTAAAAAAAGAACTTGAAGATGAAAGACAGACAAAACTCAGTATAGATGAAAAAAATATTCAAAAGTTAGCTAGTCTTGCAATAGAGCTTGAAAAAAAACAAGGTTGTCCTCTAGATCTAGAATGGGCCATTGAAGACCATGAACTCTATCTTGTACAAATGAGGCCAATAACAAATTGTCCTCCTCTATCTTTTTACGATTCAAAGATTAATGGAGATGAAGCCACTCTGTGGGACAACTCAAATATTGTTGAATCTTTTGCTGGAATTACCCTTCCACTAACCTTCTCTCTGACTAAAGAAGCCTATGCAATCGTTTATCGTCAAACTTGTCGCCTTATTGGTGTTCCAGAAAATATTATTACTGACAACGATGAAGCGTTTGTAAATATGCTTGGCCATATTAGAGGTCGAGTTTATTATAATTTAATAAACTGGTATAAGCTTTTATTTCTTTTCCCTGGTTCTTCCTCAAACAAAGGTTTCATGGAGACGATGATGGGAGTTCAAGAGGAGTTGAGCCAAGAGCAACAAGGACTTCTTGATTTTGTTGATAAATCTCCAAAATACACATTTTTTAGAAAGCTATTTGTATTTGGTGGATTTTTTAAAAACTTTCTTTATATAAAAACAATCACCAAAGACTTTCGTTTAATGTTTGATACGATTTATAATGAGTACTTCTCAATAGATTTTTCAAAGAAAAGCTTAAGAGAATTAAAAGCCTATTTTGAAAGATGGAATGACACGGTTTCTTATAATTGGAATGCTCCTATCATAAATGACTTTCTCGTTATGGTCTTTTTTGGTACACTTAAAAGTCTCGTTGAGAAGTGGATAAAAACGGATGGTGACTCTGCCCATCTTCAAAATGACCTTCTTTGTGGTCAAGGAGAGGTTGACTCTACCCTTCCAACTCTTACTTTGATGAAGATTGCTTCTGAGTATGATCAAGATGCAACACTTAAAGAATATTTTGCAAATACATCAACAGAAGAAATCTTAATTCACAAAAAAGAAAATAAGTTACCTTTTAAATTTAAAAATGATCTGGAAGACTATTTAATCAAATATGGTTTTAGATGTAATCATGAACAAAAACTTGAAGGAGAAGATCTTCATTCTAATCCAAGCTTTATAATCGATAATATAAGAAATTATATTAAGACTAAAAGTTATAGTGTTGAAAAAATGCATCAGAATGAAGTAGAGATAAAGGAAAAAGCAGAATCAATTGTTAACTCTCAACTCTCAGGCTTAAAGAGGATTATCTTTTATTGGGTTTTAAATAAAGCTCGTTTTTTTGTTAAAAATAGAGAAAACCTTCGTTTCTTGCGTAGTAAATCTTTTGGGATTTCAAGACGTATTTTTAAAACAATCGCAAGTCACCTAGAGGCTTTGGATATTATTGAAAAATCTGAAGATGCCTTTTACTTAACAGCAAAAGAGATTTTTGATTTTATTGAAGGAAAAAGTGAATACCTAAATTTCAAAGAAGTCGCAAAGATCAGAAAAAAAGAATACGCTCAATATTTTGAAGAACAAGATCCACCTGATCGATTTATTACCTTCGGTGCAAATGGTGTAAGTCTAAGCAACACTCAAGTTATCATGAGTGGAGATCTACTTAAAAATAAATTCAAAAAGAGTGACGATCCCAATTTATACTACGGAACTTCTTGTTGCCCTGGTGTAATAAAGAAAAAAGTTGTTGTCGCAAAGACAATTGAAGAAGCCAATAATATGAACGGAGAAATTCTTGTCACAAAAAGAACAGATCCCGGTTGGGTTCCTCTATTTCCACTTTGTGGTGGATTGATTATAGAAAGAGGAAGTCTCCTTTCTCACTCTGCCGTTATAGCAAGAGAGCTTGGTGTTCCGACAATTGTTGGTATAGACTCTGAGCTTATTGATAGACTTAATACCGGTGATACTGTCGAATTAAATGCTACAACAGGTGAAGTAAGGGTTTGTGATGAAGATTGAAAGCTTCTCTAGCACTGTAGACAAAGATCTTTTTATTGAGCGCTTTACAACGCTTCCAAAGAAGCTCTCCCACAATCAGACGAGAACGCTATCCCCCTCTTCTTATGAGAAAAGCTTTTTAGCTCTTTTTCCCAAATTATTAAAAGAGTTATTTATTGTAAGTATTGATGGCATTGACTCTGGAAGAATCCTAATCAATAAGACAGAAGCCAGAGAGGATTCATCTTTTTTTGGTATGCTTGAATACGACATTTCTAATAAAGAAATATTGAAGACCTTACTAGATCATTCAGAGAAGTGGTCAAAAGAAAATAAATTAAGCAATCTTTATGGCCCTATTGATATCAATATATGGTTTAGTAATCGTTTTAAAGTTGAAGGTTTTGAAAAAAACTATTTTTGGGAACCCCACACGCCTATTGAGTATTACCAGCACACAAAAGATCTTGGATATAGCGATTACAAGAAGTTTTTAAGTACTATTGCTCCAATGAATTTAAAAACACATCTCATTGGACATGCATCAATTCTCATGGCAAAAAAGCAAGGCTGGAGACTTGAGAGAATTGACTTTAAAGACGACGCTCTCCTTGAGAGCTTTTATGAGCTTAATAAATCTGGTTTCTCTAGAAATGACCTCTATGAGGATATAACTCTAGAGCAATATCAAAAGACTCTCTACTCTTTTTCAAAACAAGTTGACTCTAAGTATAGCTACCTTTTATTTGATCCAGACGGTAAGCTTCAAGGTTACTGCTTTAGTATATTAGACAATGACGTTTTAGTCCTAAAAACACTCGTTTTAAGCCTTAGCGCCAGAAAGATGTATTTCGCTCCAGCTTTAATCTTTAAAAGCTTCTTTGATGGATATTCTGATGGAATTAGACGCTTTTGTGGAGCCTGTATTCGAGAAGGTAATACTTCCGGTCGATTTATTAAATTTTTCTCATTAAAAAATCAAACTACAAATTTTTATAAATTACTTAATAAGAAATTGGAGTAGGAGCAATATAAGGTACATCTTGGTAAATTATAGGTACACCATCTTTTTGAATAGGATGGGCCCATTTATCGAGAAACTTTGAACTGTGAATAATAAGAATCTGGCTAAGCATTAAAGTATGACAAAATAGTTTTGGACTTAATACTCCAAGTTCCTTTGCCTTTACAATATGCATTTGAGCGAGATTATTAGAGCGTCTAACCGACTCTAAGATATGTCTGATCATACAATAATGCTTTGAAAACTCCTGCATATCCATCAATATCTTTTCAATATAAATATCAAGTTTCTTATACTCACTTTTTAGATAAAGTTTCATAATATCATTCTGAATAGAAAGAGTATTTAACTTAGGAAACTGCTCAGTGATTCCAATTTGATCAGTAAAGGAGCTAGAAAACTCAGGAATCTCCTCCATTGATATAAACTCATGAACCATCACTGGAACACCACGTTTTTGCCAAAATTTAGCTATATTATCGAGAGTAAATGCCGATAATAAACTAAAGCTTTCACTATATATAAGTGCTCTAGAGACTTTGCGGGATCTTTTACCAGTAAGATCACTGTAGAGGCTGAGTCGATGCTTATTGATTTCAATAGCTTCGAGTAAATGCTGAGTCATATAGTTCATTGTTTAATAGTACTATTTTTAAAATTCGAGGCAAGCTTAATGAGTAAACCGAATAAATTTTTCTCAAAACTAAACTACACTCTAGCAAATGAAGATACTGAATTTGAGTGTCGTTTAACAAGTAAATCAAACCCAAAGAGAATTCTCAGTGTTTGTGGCTCTGGCTCACGTTGCTTCCCTCTTATAGCGGAACAAACCGAAGAGCTTATTTGTGTTGATCTCTCGATTGAGCAAATTTATCTTGCTAAACTTCGAGAGCAAACACATAAAGAATTTAGCTATGAAGATTTTTGTCTCTTTTGGGGATATCCCCCTTTTAGTGCAAAAGACTTCACAGATAAAAGGCAGAGCCTATTTGAATCCGTGAAATTAGAGAGCGAAGTCTCAAATTATTTTAAAAACGTATTTACCGAGCTTAAATGGGAATCTGTTTTATATATTGGAAAGTGGGAAAAGACCTTTTCTCTTTTTAGTAAAATCGTCTCAAAAGTCATGGGAAAAAATGTTCGTACAAAAATGTTTAGCTTTGATGATCTTGATGAACAACGAAAATATATGATGAATGAATTTCCTACTTTTAGGTGGAAACTTCTTGTCGCAATAATCGGTAATAAAAGTATGTTTAATGCTCTTTTGTACAAGGGTGACTTTATACAAAAAAATGTTGAAGACTCTTATCTTCAATATTACTCAAAAGCTTTTAATAACCTTTTCTATAATGGTCTTATTAAAAATAGCTTTTTCCTACAACTTTGTTTCTATGGAGAAATAGTTTGGGATAGTGGAAATCTTATTGAAGCAAAAGAAGAAAATTTTTTAGAAATAAAAGAACGACTTAAAGGTTGCAAGGTAACCTATGAGAACTGTGATCTAATTGAAGCTATCAAGAAATACGAAGATTTAGATTATATATCACTATCTGATGTCCCCTCTTACTTTAGTGGTGAAATTGAAACAAATTTCTATCAAGAGATAAAGCCGTCTTTATCTGCTGAAGCGTTGGTTGTTAATAGAAATTACTTAAGAATACCAAAGTCTAATAAAGCTGGTTATAAAGAGATAACAAATTCATTTGAAAAAGAAATTCGAGAAGAAAAGGTTCAAATGTATAGAATAGAGGTTCTGACCAATGAGTAAATCAATACCAAAAGATCTCGGACTCCCATTAATAGGACATCTTCTTCCCTATCAAAAAGATCGTTTAAAGATGCTTGTTGAGCTTGGACAAAAGCATGGTGAGATATTTGAACTTAAAGTTGGGCCTAGACATCTTGTGGTAATCAACTCTCCCGAGATGATCAAACAAGTTCTTCAAACGGAATTTGATAACTTTGTAAAAAGAAATAATACAAAAGATATTTTTGGAGATAGCTTAGCCTCAGCAAATGCTGAATCGTGGAAAGAGCAGCGCTCAATGCTTCAGCCTCTTTTTTCGTCTGCATTTTTAAAAGAATCTCTAGTGCATTTTGAAAACCTTACTCAAAGTAATCTAGAAAATTATGATTCAAATCCAAACTTTTCAAATATGAATGTCTTTTTTTCAAAGATAACGTTTGATATTATTTTAAAATGTATTATTGGTCTTAACTCCTATCATCAATTTGAGAAAGTGGACAAAGCCCTTGTTGAGATTTCAAATTCAGCGACTAATAAAAATTATCTTCCCGTAAATATGCCAAAGTTTCTAAATCCAGGACAGAAAAGACTAGAAAATTCTCACTTTGTAATGAGAGAGATCATTAAAGAAGGCATAGATCTGGCAAAAGAAAACGAAGATTCACTCTCACTAGTAAATGTTCTTATCAAAGCGACTAAAAATGCTCCAGAGCTTTTGCGAAGAAATAAGAATTTCATTAATGATAATGTCTTTACACTTATTTTTGCCGGATACGAAACAACTTCTCAAACTCTTTCATGGCTTAGCTATCTTTTATCTCAAAATAAAAAGTGGCAAAATCTCTGCATTGAAGAAGCTATTAACTTTTCAAACTCAAAAGAGATTAATCACGAGAATCTAAAAGATTTAAAATATATTGATGCTGTCATTAATGAAAGTTTACGTCTCTATCCTCCAGGGTGGGCATTTACGCGAGCAAATATAAAAGAAACAGATCTTTGTGGCTATCATCTAAAAGCCGATCAAACAGTTTTGATCTCTCCTTTTCTTACTCAAAGAACTTCCACACTTTGGGAAAAACACGATTCATTTTATCCAGAGAGATGGCTTGAAAAAACACCAGCTCAATTTGGAAGATATAACTTTTTTCCATTTAGCTCGGGGCCACGAGTGTGTATCGGGATGCAATTTGCAATGATGGAGATGAGAATTATTCTTATAACTATCCTTAAGAATTACAAATTTACTCTGGATGGCCATCATCCAATAATGGATGCGAGAGTAACTCTATTTTCAAAAAATGGATTTAATATAAAACTAGAAGAACATAATCAAAAATAAACCAAAAAAAAGCTCCTAAATTAGGAGCTTTCTTATATATACATTTTTATTTAAATTACTTTACATGACCCCAGATACTTTCAATCCACTCTGGATTGTCGATAAATGGATTTCTATTTCCTTGGTATTTAGAACCAATTTCATTTCTTCTAATTTCGTGTGCACTTACTGGGTCCATTTTATGCCACTTAAGAAGAAGCTTAACAAACCAAGTTTGATAAACCTGATCTTTTGTTCCATTAAGCATTGGATGCGACCAAGAAGAAATTCTATCTTCATACCTTGTAGCAAAATAGAATAATGCTCTAGCGATATCACCTTTGAACTCGTCTATTGGTTCAAAAACTTTTCCTCTATAACCTTGTGTTGTATTTGATCCAAGCTTAGAGCCATTTTTAGATGTCCATGAAGCCTTATTAACTTCTCCAAATGGATGGTTTGATCTTCTACCATTAACATATCCATCAGTTGGATAAACATGGAAAAAGTCAGATCTCATTGGAGCAGCTTTACCAAAGATACTTTGAGGAAATAGGTGCTCTCTATTAAAACAATCTGATTCTTTTTTATAAGAACCACATTTTTTACCTTTTGTAGCAAATTTGTAACTATCGTATGAAGTTGGATTCTCTGAGTACATATCAACAATTGATCCGTCATTGTCATAAGTCTTATCAGCATCACTTTTGAAGTAAACATTCATTAAAGCGCCATAACCTCTATTTCTATGAGTTCGCTTAACGATATTTTTTAATGCAGTCTTAAGTTTGTAACCTGACTCGGTATCAACTTCGCTGTAGAACCCTGATTTATTATCATAAGAGTAAGCGGACAAAGAAAAACTAATAACAACTATAACTTTTACTAATATATTCATGGGCACGATACTAAGCTCCTTATTTCGAAAGTACAAGTACTTAAATGATAATCTCTTAAAAAAAATGAAACAACCGGGAAAGGTAATACGTATGCACAGATGCGGATTGCATCATAGTGATAAGTATCTATTTTGATTGGACTTTATTCAAGATTTAATAAGTTCTTTCATTTGAAATGTAAGATAATATAACTTATTTTTTAACAATAGCTCTTTTGCGATTTGGATAGAGAGTTCTACATATAGGACAGACAATTCCTCTACAACCTCTAGCAGTACAATGGTCTCTTCCATAGAAGATAATTTGCAAGTGAAGCTTATTCCATGACTCTTCAGGGAATAATCTTTTTAAGTCTTTTTCAGTTTGTTCTACATTCTTTCCACTAGTTAATTTCCAGTTTTGAGCGAGTCTGTGAATATGTGTATCGACAGGAAAAGCCGGATGTCCGAATGACTGACTCATTACAACTGCTGCCGTTTTATGTCCTACTCCAGGAAACTTTTCAAGCTCTTCAAAACTCTCAGGAACTAATCCACCGTGTTCATTAATAATCATATGGGACAACTCCCAAATAGCTTTTGATTTTCTTGGTGATAAACCACAAGGTCTAATGATTGCTTTAATTGTATCAACAGAAAGCTTAACCATATCAAAAGGATTATCTGCTTTTTCAAATAAGGCAGGAGTTATTTTATTCACTCTTTCATCTGTACACTGTGCCGAGAGAAGAACTGCAATTAATAATGTATATGGACTTGTGTGATCCAATGGAACTGGAGTCTTAGGATATCTTCTTTCTAGTTCTTCTAAAATATACTGGGCTCTTTTCTTTTTAGAAGTTGTATAATCAATAGCAGTCATTTTTTTAAAACCTTATTAAAAAGTTTCTCTGCTGCTTCAATAATAGAGATCTTATGCTCTAAGATTTCTTTATAATTTTCCTCTAAACCTTTCTCAAAGTCTTTATCTTTTGAAATCTGTTGATTTACTTTTTCAAAAAATAATTCTTGAAGCCATTTTAAAAGTTGTTCATTTCTTTTATTTTTTAAATGATCATCTTTATTCATTTTTTTATAATAAGCATTAATTGTAGCGTATATATCATCAAGACCCTCGCCCTTTAAACCAGAGCAAAGCTTTACCGAAGGTTCCCAGTACTCATTATGCCTTAATATATTTAATGCCGACTCGTATTCAGACTTTGCAAGCTTGGCCATGCCAAGTCCCTCTCCGTCAGCTTTGTTAATTGCTACAAGGTCAGCAAGCTCTAAAATACCTCTCTTAATCCCCTGAAGGTCATCTCCTCCCCCTGGCTGCATTAATACTAAGAAAAAATCTACGATCTTAGAAACAGTAACTTCAGATTGCCCCACTCCCACTGTTTCAACTATTACAATATCAAATCCAGCAGCCTCACAAAGAAGTAAGCTTTCTCTGGTCTTTGAAGCAACTCCACCTAGGTTTGTTCCACTAGGTGTTGGTCTAATAAATGACATCGGATTAGATGAGAGTTTATTCATTCTTGTTTTATCACCAAGAATAGAGCCCCCACTTTTATAGCTTGTGGGATCAATTGCAAGAACGGCCACTTTCAAACCTTGATCAATAAGAAAGTTTCCAAAGGATTCGATAAAGGTTGATTTACCAACTCCCGGTGTTCCTGAAATTCCAATTCTCTTTGATTTTCCCGTCAAAGGTAAAATTTCTTTTAGGAGTTTTTTTGCAAGGGTTTGATGTTGTTCATTTTTGCTCTCAATAAGAGTGATCGCTCGAGATAGAGTTGTTATATCTTGGTTTTTAATACCTTTAACAAAATCATCAATATCAAGAGTTGATCTTTTATTCATGGCCTAAAACTTTTGTGATCTTTTCAATTAACTCTATTGCCGATTCACTAATTACAGTTCCAGGTCCAAATACTGACATTACACCCATATCAAATAGAATTTGATAGTCATCAGGAGGAATAACTCCACCAACAACGATTGCTATATCTTCTCTATTTAATTTTTTAAGTGCGGCCTTTAAAGTTGGAATTAAAGTTAAGTGTCCTGCTGCTAGTGAGCTTGCCGCAATAAAGTGCACATCATTTTCAACTGCTTGTTTTGCAGTCTCTTCAGGTGTTTGAAATAATGGACCAATATCGACATCAAAGCCCAGATCAGCAAACGCAGTTGCTACAACTTTTTGTCCTCTATCGTGACCATCTTGTCCCATTTTTGCAATTAAGATTCTAGGACGTCTTCCTTCGGCTTTTTCAAATTTAGAAATTAACTCATTAATTTTTTCCACGTTCGGATTCTCCTGCCCAAGTGTATTCTTATAAACACCTTGGATAGATTTTATAGTTGCTTGATGACGTCCATAAACGGCCTCTAGTGCATCACTAATTTCACCAACAGTTGCACTTGCTCTTGCTGCTTTTACTGCAAGGTCTAATAAGTTCCCTTCATTAGTTTTAGCAGCTTTTGTTAGGGCCTCTAGAGACTTCTTTGTTTCTGACTCATCTCTTTGTTCTTTGAGCTCTTTTAGTCTTTGAAGCTGAGCTTCACGAACTTTAGTATTATCAACCTTTAGAACTGGGATCTCTTCTTCAAAGTCAGGAGCATCTTTATTTAGACCAATAATGATTTGTTGTTTTGAATCAATTCTTGCTTGAGTTTTTGCTGCGGCTTCTTCAATTTTCATTTTAGGAATGCCCGCCTCAATAGCTTTACTCATTCCACCATACTCTTCAACTTCTTGAATATGTTCCCAAGCTTTCGCCGCTAGGTCGTGAGTTAACTTCTCTATAAAGAAACTTCCTCCCCATGGATCAATTAGCTTACATGTATCAGTTTCATTTTGAATAAAGAGCTGTGTATTTCTTGCAATTCTTGCACTGAAATCAGTAGGAAGAGCTAGCGCTTCGTCTAGTGAATTTGTATGCAGTGATTGAGTATGTCCATGAGCTGCGGCCATGGCTTCAACACATGTTCTTGTAACATTATTGTAAACATCCTGAGCTGTTAAGCTCCATCCACTTGTTTGACAGTGAGTTCTAAGGCTCATTGATTTTTCTAGTTTTGGATTAAACTTCTTTACAATTTTGGCCCAAAGAAGTCTTGCGGCTCTCATTTTTGCAATCTCCATTGGATAGTTCATTCCAATGGCCCAGAAAAATGAAAGTCTTGGTGCAAATTTATCAATATCAATTCCTGCACTTATTCCAGATTTAATATATTCCAGTCCGTCCGCTAAAGTATAAGCAAGTTCAAGGTCTGCCGTCGCTCCTGCTTCTTGCATATGATAGCCAGAGATACTTATAGAGTTAAACTTAGGCATATTTTTTGAAGTGTATTCAAAGATATCTGCAATTATTTTCATGCTTGCAGCAGGTGGATAGATATAAGTATTTCTAACCATAAATTCTTTTAATATATCATTTTGAATTGTTCCTGCGAGCTTATCTTGAGAAACGCCTTGCTCTTCTGCTGCTACAATATAAAGAGCTAAGATTGGAAGAACGGCTCCGTTCATTGTCATTGATACACTCATTTGATCAAGAGGAATCTTATCAAATAAAATTCTCATATCTTTGATTGAATCAATTGCAACTCCGGCCATACCGACATCACCTACAACGCGAGGATGATCCGAGTCATAACCGCGGTGGGTAGCAAGGTCAAAAGCAATAGATAAACCTTTTTGTCCCTTAGACAAGTTTCTTCTATAAAAGGCGTTACTCTCCTCTGCTGTAGAGAAACCTGCGTACTGCCTAATTGTCCAAGGCTTAGTTCGGTACATTGTCGAATATGGTCCTCTTATAAAAGGAGCTATTCCAGGCAATGTGTTTACATGGTCAAGATCTTTAATATCTTCTTTATTATAGTTTTCGTGAAGCTCAATCCCCTCTGCTGTAGCAAACGTTTTTTGCGTTTTTTTTGTTAACTCTTTTTTTGCAAAGATATCTATTTCAAAAATATTCATTAGCAACTCTCCTCTACAAAACGGTGAAGTGTTTCATAAATATTTTGTCCCATATACAGACACCCATTTGAATCTTTATGCTCATATTTACCTGCGACATAAATGCTCTTCGCTTTTTTATCTTTTGCTGATTCGATAAAATCACTTAACTGCGACTCATACTTATCATCTGTTGAACAGATAACTATATGAGACCCCTTATCGACTTTTTCAATACTTGAGAACTGCACAACCTCAGCCCCTAGAACCTCAAAATAATTCTGACAAAAATTTGCTCGAGCTGAAAGTTTCGATTCATCTCCAAATAGAACTACTGCAATTTTATTATCTCTATTAAACTTAGATCTTAAGTTTTCAAATTCTGAAGCCACAGTTCTTAAAGGGTAAAGCTCATCACTTTTTGTGTTTTGAATAACTTCGTTTTTGTATTTATAAATTGATTCAATCGTCTCTTGAGGGTTTGCAAAATTATTAACCCCAGTAATTGTTGATTTACCTTTTCTAATAAGTTCAAATCTCTTTAATGATATTTCCTTAATCTCTTTTGAAAAGTCAGCCTCATTATCAAGCGGCTTCTTCTTCGCCATGCTCCAAGCTTTATCAATAAATTGATAAGTTAAATTTTCGATAGCATAGCTTCCCCTTGAGTAATCTTTCACATCTGATAGATGAGACTCCTCAAGAAGGATTTTCAAGTGATTTAAACTTTGTCTTTCACCAAGCTTTGATTTTTCTTGAGAAGTTAGATGAGAGAAAAGTTCATCATAACCAAAAGAGCTTATAAAGTTTGCGCCCCCAATAATTGCTGACATTGAACTTGAAACATTTCTAAGCATATTAACCCATGGATCAAATAGAGTTTGCTCTCTTAGGGAATTAAATGCGTAGAAGTTAAAACTAGTACTGGCTTCAGACTCTTCATTAATTCTTTCAAGTAGGAACCGAGCTGCTCGAAGTTTTGCAATATTTGAAAAATAAAGAGAATCAAGGCTTATAGATATATTTAGAGTTTCTTTTTTGGCATTTATAAAAGAGTGAACCAGATATGCTAGCTCCTGGCATATGCTTGCCCCAGCATTATGAATTTTGCATAAATCGATATCAAATTCATCTCTATTTTTTTTCTGGTTTTGATCATTAAAAATAGAAATATCAGTTGGAAAAGTTGCAAGTTCAGCAACAAATTTATTATCCGTATGTAGAGGGTAAATATCAATTTGCTCAATTGATTTAAATAATAACTTATTATCCAAGTCATCAGTCTTTAACATTTTTTTGGTGATCTCTTCCCAATTTTTTATACTGGGATTATCAAAGATCCCTTTGATTCCGATTGAATCGTCAATCATTTTTAACTCCATGCTTCAATTACCCTGAAATTCTAGCAAAAAGTAAGTGATATAACCAATTTCATAGGGATTTCTCTCCAATTTCGAGTATAATTAATTAGGAATACAGACCTAGGAGTCAATGTGAGTGAAATTAGCGAAAGTAAATTTAATATGTGGAGAGCAAGCTTCTCTGTTGTATGGATCGATGGTGTTTTAAGTGACCAAGAAGTTGATTGGATTAATAAAAAGCTATCATCTCTCTCTTTCAATCAACAGCAACGAGAAATCATTCAAAAAGATCTCGAGGCTCAAACTCCTTTTAATGAAATTGTTCCACTTGTTACTCACAAACCAGATCGTGCATTTTTGGCCCACCAAATGAGAGTCATCTCTCACCTTGATGGTTTAGATGAAATAGAAAAGAAGGCAATTAGTAATTGGAAAGATGCTATTTTAAAAAACATTGACCTCAAAAAGCTTGAAGATGAAATTGCAAAAGATGAGATGGCCTCTTATCACGAAGATGAAGTATTTAGAGTCTATAATAAAAGCTCAGTTCTTGAGAGAGTTCATAAAGCCGTAGCTAAGATTATGAACGCTGGCGATTATAAACTTCCAAAAAATTAAGCTATTTATAATACTTATGCTTTTTGATCTTTTCTAAATAGTCAAAGGCTGCTTGTTCTTGAACTAGCTCTTTTTGAGTTTTTAAGAACTCTGGACGAAACTTAAGAAGGTTTAGTACGCTAATCAGTGTTAATCCAATCTCATTTAGAGTAGTTGCAACTTTTGAATTAGTTCCATATCCAATTCTCTCAAAAACAAAATTGACACTGCTTGCACTCGATTTAGTCTTCAGTGTTGTTGTAGTATAAGAAAATGAAAAGAATGTATTAATATAGCCGTATTTTTTTACATCACTGAACTTAAAACCTTGTAACCTTCTCCTTAAGTAGCTCATAATGTGAAATCTTAAAAAGCCATTAGAGGAAGAAAATGTTGAGTTTTTAAAGATAAAATTCCCTTTTGAATCAAAGAATAATCTTGCTTGAACAGTTCCTTTTATTTTAAATTTTTGAAAAACACTAGGAAAGGTTAGACCACTATTAATGAACTGGTAAAGATTTTCGTGGGCAGACCCCGTATTGTTGGTTGAATTTAGATTTTCTCCCAAAGAATACGGTAATGAATGAATTAATTTATTAAATTTTGAAAAATATTTTTTTTGTAATAATTTATTCGAGGAGATTTCTTTTAGGACTTTTACTCGAAATACCTTTTCCTGACTAAGAGGCTCCTCATCAGAGTACGCCTGTAAGAAGAAAATTAAATGTAACGAAACGCTTAGCGCAAAAAATAAAATTAGCCTCATCACTAAAGCTTAAATTTAATTATGAGCTAATCAAATAAAAAGAATGTAACAACTGGTAACTTTAAATCTACTTTAAAGCTGCGATATACGTAACCCAAGCTTCACATTGCTCGGCTTCGTCAGTTGCAAAGAAATCTCCATCTCCACCACCGTCATCATCTTCGCCTTCCCAATAACCGATAGTTTTTGAGAATCCTGCTTCTAAGAGCAGATCACGAAGCTCCATCATTCCCCACATTCTCCAGTTATAAACAAAAACATCTTTTCTTTTTTGTTCACCTTTTCTTTTGAAATGTATTGCGAAACGACAGTCATTTGTCATTGGATTAAACATCTGACATTCCCAAAAGTATTTAAAACCTTCATGAGATATAATATCAGTGTTCTCTTGAATACTATCTGGGCCTCCAAAAAGGTCCATAAAGAAAACCCCACCATCATTTAAAGCTTCTCGTGCGGCTTTAAAATAAGTAAGAAGTTCGTCTCTTTTTTTGAAAATAAAATATGAAAAGTTAAATGCAAAACAAATATCAACAGTTGGAGTTCCTGAGTTTAAAACATTACCCTCAATATACTTCATGCGACTTTTTGCTTCATCATCTAGTTGGGCATAATGATTATTCATTCCGTAATCAATTGGCTCTGGATCTAAATCAATCCCCCACGCCTTATGTTCAGCACTTTGCTTAACCCACTCACAAGAAATAGCTGCAGTTCCACAAAAGTCCTCTCTAAGAGTTTTTGCTTTTGCTCCGCGCAATTCTTCGTATTTCTCATTAAAAAATTCAACTTCATTTGATGGGTTCTGTACGCTTTTTTCATAATAAACGTACTTATTAAAAGGCTGTGCCATAAGAATTGCTACTCCGTTAAAAAATTATTTCAAAAGAGTAGCAAGCTTTATGGTATTTGTTAAAGATTATTTTTTTAGAATATCTTGGAAAATATGAAGAGCTTCATCTAGAACTGGATCCTTCTTTAAGTCTTCGATGTATTCTTTCTGAGTCTCTTTCTCATCTTCATCTCTAGTCTTCTTAAGACCTGATACGACTAAGTTATCATTGATAGTCTCAGCTTTATATTCCTCTGACTTCTTAAAAGCTTCTTCTTTATTTTTAATAAAATCTTTTAAGTTCAAAGAACGTTTAGAGTCGTCTTTTCTCTTTTTATACCATGCTGTGGCATTGCTAATTTTCTTAAACTCAGCAGATTTCTCTACACGCTTAAGACTCTTTTTAACAATTGAACTGAGCTTGTAACCTTTATCTGTCCATTTCTTGTATGGCACCTTTTGAATCTCTCCATAAGGAATCGCGTAATCAAGAGACCTCTCACCTGACTCCATATAGCCAAATGGATCCGGAAGAATAATATCTGGCCTTACACCTCTAAACTGAGTTGAGCCACCATTAACTCTATAGAACATTTGAATCGTAATCTTAAGTGCTCCAAGTGGAGAATACTGTTTACCAGGAGGACCTGCATATCTGTCTAATCCGATTACAGCTTGAACTGTCCCCTTACCGTGAGTCTGCTCCCCAGATCCCATAACAATGGCTCTACCGTAATCTTGAAGAGCTGCTGCTACAATCTCAGAAGCTGAAGCAGAGAATCTATTTACTAAAACAACAACAGGCTTTTTAAAGAATATTTTCCCATCTGTATCAGCAAGCACTTCTCTATTACCTTGAGAGTCTTGTACCTGAACAATTGGACCTTTCTTAATAAATAATCCGGCCATAAGTTTTGCATCTTCAAGAGCTCCACCACCGTTGTTTCTAAGATCTAAAATAATCCCATCAACACTTTTCTTTTTAAGTTTTTCAATCTCAATTTTTACATCTGTTGAACAGTTTCTTCCATTAGGATTTTCAAAATCTCTATAGAAGCCAGGAACAACAATATAGCCTATTTTGACTCCAAGATTTTTATTTGTAAGAACAGCACTTTTAACATAAGTCTCTTCAATAATAACTTCGTCTCTAACTATTGCAATTACTCGCTTTGTTCCATCAGGACTCTTTACTGTAAGTTTTACTGTCGTCCCTTTCTTACCTCTAATAAGTTTAACTGCTTCTTTAAGGCTCATATTGACAATATCAACGGCTTTATCATCCGCCTGTCCAACAGCCAAGATTACATCTTCAGCCTTTAGCTCTTTTCCCTTCCAAGAAGCAGAACCTGGAATAATTTTTTCTACTTTGATATAAGAATTTTCCTCTCTAAGAAGAGCTCCAATCCCTTCAAGTTTCCCACTCATTTGGATATCAAAATCTTCTTTCTCTTCTGGAATTAAGTAGTGAGTATGTGGATCATAAACTCTCGTTATAGAGTTGTAGAAACGGTCATATTTATCGTTACCATCAATCTCTTTTAATCTTTTAAAGACTTTTTCATAACGTTTCGCAATTGTTTCTCTTGCCTCTTTTTCTATTTCTTTATCAGAAAGTTTCTTTTTCTTTTTTGATTTTTTCTTCTTGGCTTTTTTAGCCATTTCTTTTTTCTTTTTGTCTGAAAGATTTTTTCCTTCTTGCTCATCTTTTGTGCTAACAAAATCTGATAGGACATCTAAAGTTAACATCTTTGTCCAACGTTCTTTTAGTTGTGCTTCAGTTCTTACAAATTCTCTTTTTTTAGCATCTGTTTCAAATTTAACTTTTTTATTTAAATCAAGAGGCTTACTAAGAATCTTTTTTACATGTTTTTCTATTAGTTTGATTCTTCTTGAAAGGATGTCCATTCCCTTTGTTACAGCAACAAGGTTTCCGGACCTAAGCTCATCATCAAACTCTTCTTCATATTTACTCAAATCTCTTACATCACTCTTAAGTAAAAATTGTTTTCCATAATCAATTCTTTCGAGAAAAAGTTTAAATGCATTCTCAGAGAGATCATCATTTATTCTTTTCTTAGTATAGTGCATATTCTCTAGAGCACCTTTAAGAATATTACCTAGTACTTTTTCCTTTGTTAAAGTTAGTTGACCAGAAACAAGAGCTCCTAAAGTAGAAGGCTTCTTTTTCTTTTCACTACTCATTAAGGATTTATTTTGGAATGCAAAACTATTAGCTGCAACAACAAAACATAAAATGGTTAATTTAAACTTAAACATCAAATTTCCTTTTTTATATAAAATATTTTTTTAATAGTACGATTAACTTTTCACTTTCTTTAATTTTTAGAGATTCAACCTTACAAACTTGAGATTTCTCTCCTCTCATTATCAACTCATATTGAATATCACATTTTTTCCCTGAAAAAGGTGTCATCATATATTTTAAATTAATAAATCTCTCAACAAATGCTTCATCTATTTTACGAGCTTTACTACTTGAAAGCTTGAACATGACCAACTCGGAATCGTTTGATTTTTCTAGAAAGTATTGACCATTTATAGATTTTTTTAATGTAAGCTTCTCAGCCTCTTTGTTCTTAATAGATAGGACAGTAGGAACTGCTCTCATATCTGTATTACTAATTTTCTTAGGAGTTTTAAAGCTCATGGATAGGATAAATGTTAATACCAACAAGGTGGATCTAATTTTCATCCCTATATTGTAGCAATTCCTTGAGAAATAAACAGCAAATAGTGATTGTGAAAGAAGTTGAATAACTGTATAAAAATAGTATGAATTTATTCTCTATTTTCAAGCCATTAGCCTTTACCATGGACCCTGAAAATGTTCATGACTTCTCAATGAAATATTTTTCGAAGTACCCGGGAATATCTCACCTCTTTCCTTGCGCTAAAGTCTCGGAACAACTATCTATTACAGATTCGCACACAAAGTGGAGTTCTCCAGTCGGACTTGCAGCAGGCTTTGACAAGAATGCTGTTGCAATAGAATTTTTCGAAAAAATTGGCTTCGGTGCAGTTGAAGTTGGCACTGTAACTATTGAGCCGCAGCAAGGTAATGAAAGGCCAAGAATATGGAGGTACCCAGAAAATAATTCCATTCGCAATGCAATGGGATTTCCCAATGCAGGCTCTAAAGTTATACTAGAGAATATTAAATCTAGTAACCATACTTGTTGCCTAGGAATAAATATCGGTAAAAATAAAAATACCTCTGCTGCTGATACTCCTAGTGAATATGCAAAACTCTATGAGATGTTTGCTCCTCATGGAGACTATATAGTTATTAATATTTCTTCTCCTAACACTCCGGGGTTAAGAAACTTGCAAACAAAAGAAGCATTCAGAGATATTTGTATTGCGATTGATGAAAAAAGAAAAATGCTAAGTAAACCACTTTACTTAAAAATCGCTCCAGATTTAAATATCGAAGATATAAAAGATATGGTTGAGCTTTCAAAAGAGTTCTCCCTCTCAGGAATAATTGCAACAAATACAACCATTCAACACTCTTATGATAAAGGTGGTGTCTCCGGAGCATATATAAGAAATATATCTAGAGATATAAGAAAGAAAGTTTGTGAACTCACAAAAGAGACAAAAGATATTTCTGTTATCGGGGTCGGTGGTATTGACTCATTTGAAGATATACTAGAATTTTGGCAACAGGGTGGAAAAATGACACAAGTTTATTCAAGCTTTATTTTTCACGGACCCAAGCTTCTAGTGAATATTCAAAACGACATGCTTCGTTTTTTAAAAGAGAATCAACTCTCAAGTATACAAGAATATACTGATCGCTTTTAACATACCTCTTAAAACAATGAGCTGAATTTTTTTAATAAAGAATTAACAATTTTATATTTTGTTTGAGTGTATGGTGGATAAAAATAACTTGTTCCAAGGTCCATATCTCTTCTTGTAACACTTCTAAGATTTGAGAAACTGTCAAAGCCATGCTTACCGTGATACTTCCCTATCCCTGATTTTCCAGCCCCGCCAAAAGGCAATGTTGGATGGCTAACACCTATCAAGACATCATTAACAGTTACGCCACCATTAAAAGTATTATCCATTATTTTATTCATGACTGGTTTAGAATTACTAAATATATACATTGCTAAAGCATTATCATATTGGTTTACATATTCAATTGCAGAATCAATGGAATCATAAGTTATAAGTGGAAGAACTGGGCCAAAGATTTCATCTTGCATGATCTTCATATCACTATTTATTTCGGATAAAATTGTTGGTGCTACTACTCTTTGATTTTCAAAATCTGCATCACCAAACTCTACCTTTGCTCCAAGTTTTTTCGCATCTTCAATCAAGTCTTTCAAACGATCAGCATGTCTTTGCGTAATAATATGACTATAGTCATCCGACGATTCAAGTTCATTTTGATATACTTCTTCAACAAATTTTTTGGAAGCATTGATGAATTTTTCTTTATCATCACTGTGAACAAGTACGTAATCTGGAGCAACACAAGTTTGACCTGCATTTAGAATTTTACCCCACATGATTTTTTTAGCTGCTTTTTCAATATCACAACCTTTATCAACAATAACGGGAGATTTACCACCAAGTTCTAAAACAACACTTGCAAGGTGTTCACTTGCAGCCTTCATAACAATTTTTCCAACCGAAGTACTTCCTGTGAAAAACACATGATCAAAGGGCATCTTTAAAAGTTTGGTTGAAAGTTCAACTTCCCCCTCGAGGATACAAACTTCTTTTTGCTCAAACACTTCGTTGAAAATTTCAATTATAATTTTGTTAGTATGTGGAGTAAATTCACTTGGCTTAACGATCGAAGTATTACCAGCTGCAAATGCTGTTACAACAGGATAAACAGTCAGCTGAAAAGGATAGTTCCAAGGAGAAATAATTAAACTATTTCCCTTTCCCTCTTTTCTAATCCAATTTTTAGTTCCTTTGAACAAAAGCGGAGATGCAACTCTTTCATCACTCATCCAATCAATGAGTTCTTTTTCTAAAAGATTAAGCATACCCAGCACAGGCATAATTTCTGCAAGCTCTGTTTCAAGATGTGGTTTATGAAAATCTAGGGCTAAGGCTTCGTTAATTTGATCTTTCTTTTCTAGAATGAGTGACTTAAGTTTTTTGATCTTTTCAAGTCTATAGAGTGCAGATGTATTTTTCATCTGAATCTTATGTTTCTTTTGGACTTCAAATACTTGATTTTCAATACTCATAATTCTCCTAAATTACCGAATACACGTATTATAGTTAAAATATTAACTCTTGCAAAAAAAACTAAAAATATCCCTAAAAAGACCGATAAGTATCTTGAAATATATAAAGTGGAGGAAATATGTTTAAATTCTCAGCAGTTTTACTAAGTGTCTTAGTATTGAGTTCTTGTCAGTCTTTTAATTCTCAAGGACCTGATATGAGCGCAAAGCGAGAGATTGCAAATACTGGCTTTTTAAAAGGCTTTATTGATGACATCGCACGCCAAACACAAGGTACTGCAAACAGAATGACTTCCGCTCAAATTGAAAAGAAGGTACTTGCCTATATCAAAAGAAAAGAAAGAGATATGGCATATGGTAACTGGTCCAAAATGGGAATCATGGATGATCAGGCAAAAAACATAAATGGTTTATACGATGATCTTCCATATATGAATAAAGTTCATAAGTGGGTTTCTCAAAATATTACAAGTATTATTAAAGTTGAATCAAGAGTTGCTGCTAATGCATACAAAGTCATTGTTAATCAAACAGGGAAAAAATTTAATCCTTACAAATTAACAAAGAAAGAATTAAATGCACTTACTGTAGCAAAAAGAAGTTCTTCCTCTCCTTTCGAATCTTCTCATGTTAGAGAAGTTTTTATTAAAGGTGAAATTCGAGCTGTGAAAAATTCTAAGATAAGAAAAATCTATCAAGACAACTACAAGCTTTATAGTCAAAGAGTTAAGTCAGATCCTACGATTGCCGCAAATATCGATGAGATTCTTGAAAGTGCAACGACTGTTACAAAAAGAACAGGACACTCTGGAATGGGTAAAGGTTGTAAAACTTTTAACTCAAAAGCTTCCGTTGAAGTTCTAGAGATGAAAGCAAACTTAGATATCTATAGAGCAAAACTAATTGAAGAGAAGGCTTTCAGAAAAGCTGGTGGTCCCTTTGATAAGCTTGATGATATATCGACTTCAAAAAGGCTAACAACTCAAGAAATTGATGAGGCAACAGAGGAAGCTTTTGAAAAAGTATTAAACTATACAAGAGAAGAAGCAAAGCTTGCTGTAAGAAGACTTAAAAGAGCTCCTTGTCAGGTATACTAATTTCTAATGAATTATTTTGATACAAAATTTCTACATATTATTTCTGTATTTGTGATGTTTCTATCTATAACAGTTACTTTATACAAACCTGAAGGCAAACTTCATAAAATACTTTCAGGTATTTTTACTCTCTTAGTTGCTGCTTCTGGAGTTCTTCTACTTCGTAGATTTGGAATTTCTCACTCTGGACCATTTCCGGCCTGGGTACTAGTTAAGCTTGGTTTATGGCTTGCTGTTGGAATAATTAGTCCTTTAGTAGTAAAGCGATTTAAGAAATATGCACATCTACTTATCTGGCCTTGGATGATTGTAATTGCCACAGCTGTTGCCATGGCAATATATAAACCACTTTAGTCTCTATAAACTCTTTGACCATCTTTTTCTGATACAACATGGTGAATTCTTTCTTCAATTGCCTGTCTTGCTCTATTGGCCTCTTCCGTTAGAACTCCATTTTGACTCATCATTGACTCATAGTAATTAACAAGGTCTTCCGCATCTGTTTTAAATGAATACTTAGCATCAACAATCTCATCACCCATAAATACATTTTGAGGATAAGCTTTTGATAATAATCTTAGTTTTGTTGGACCGTATAAGTAAGTCATCGGTCTTAGTCCTTCAACAACTTTTGCGTAGTCCTTAAACGTTTTCTTAAAAACATTCATAGTGCCTGATGATCTTTTAGCAATTTCTTGAAGAGCAAGAATTTCTTCGTTTTTAAATGTTTTCATCATTTGGGCCATTAAGTTATCACCTTCTTTTACTATCGTACCGGCTTTGATACCTTGTTTAAAGTCCATCATTTTGTCAGCAATAGATCCAATTTTATCTGCTCTTCCCTTAACCATTACACCTTGCATATGTTTAAGTTCACTCCAAAGATCTTGGTTTTTAGTTATAAATTCAATCAATCTTCCCTCTTTTAAAGCTGTTAGATATGACTGAGGAAAGAAGCCAAGTTTAGAATACTGAATTCCATTTTCCAAAACTTCTTTAACACCAAGGTTTCCATTAAGTTTAACTTTTCCCATAAGCTTTGCTTCTGTTTTAGCAAAGTCATCGAACTTAGAAAGTCTTGATCTTAGTTTAACTTCATATTTTCTGATTTCATCAACAAGAGTCCATGGCTTCGTGTGAACCCCCGCTTCTTTCGCCGCTTTAGCAAGTCCAACTCTAAGAGGAGTACCATGTAGAAGCTCTGGAGCTAATGCTTGATATCTAGGTTGATAAGCTCTAATTCTTCTTGTAACTTGATGAGACTTAGCAATTAATGCTTTTGGAAGTCCAAGTTTTTGACGAAGACTTTTAAATCTTTCTACATTAAAAGTACCTGGAGGAGGTGCTCCCCACCCTTTTAGTTTTGTTCCTGTCATTCTTCTATATGCCGTTTTACCAACAATCCCTGTTGCTGTTCTAACTTGCTTAATTAGAGCTCCTGCATAGATAAAATCAAGTGGCATAAGTCCAACAGTCCACGCTTGTTTTGATTTTAATGCAGCTTCTTCAGAGCGAAGCATATCCCAGTCAACAACTTGAGAAAAGTCTACTTGTGATTGAGCTAGTGATCTTTGGAATTTTAACTGATGCGGCATCTCAATAAAGTGCGTATTAATTCGCGAATATAATGATCCAACAACTAATGGAAATGAGATGAAAAATTCAGCTGTAAGAGCAAGTGAAGCAAATCCATAGATACCACCAACAATTCCTGGAGTAGCAGCACCACCAGAACCAATAATTAAAACTACTGCCAATGCAACTAAGGCTGCATATCCAAGAACCTTAAGTGCTGGCTCAAAGTAATCCTCATTTAAAGCTTCCATTTTAGATCTAATATCTTTTCTAATAGCATCATCAAAACTTTGAAGATTTTTAACTTGTGCTTCTGTTTCACCAATTGGATTTTTTATAGTTGCTCTTAAGAAGCTAGATGCATTGAATATATCTTTAAAAGATTGATCGTTTTTATAGTTTAAGAAGTTTGCTACACAAAACTTATAAAGCTTACTACCTGCATTTTTGATACCTTCATCAATAACAGAGTTAATCATCTCTTTTGCTTTATTTGTATCAACGTATCCTGTTTTTGAATTATAGGCAGCAAGAGAAATTCTCGTTAATAGTGGCTGAGACATTTTTTTTCTTTCTGTATACGTATGCATTCTAGATGTTTTCATAGAAGGTACATATTTTTTATAAGTTTCAACCCAGCTATAGTCGTTTCTTAGAATCGGTGCCATTTGGTATGCTTGAGATGTTTTATTAATTGCAAGATATGCTTGGTCGTCTTTTCTCCAAGCAAACCTATCCGTTTTTATTCCCTTAGAATAAGCAACCATATCAAGGTTTAGAATCGCTAATACTCTATAAACAAATTTATTAATATGATGTATTTTCTTAGACTCAGAAATTGTCTTTCCTCGTTTATAGTTCAACATCTTGCTTGCATTTTTTTCAAGTTTCTTAACGGATTTCTTGTTTAAAACATCAGCATTTTTAACTAACCGAAGAAGCTCATTATTAACTTTTCCGACAACACCTTTAGGTGACACGATATGTCCTGTTTCAGCAATATATGTTGGAATAGCGAGCTCTCCAGAAGACATCTTATCTGCATTCCAACCAGCTTTAAGATTCTTTGGTACTCCTGTGTATAAAGAACTTGGAGATGTATCTTTTTGCTCATCGTTCAGCTTTGACACGTAATCCATAACAGCTTTCTTTTCTTGCTCAGTAAGCTCTTTTTGCATTTCATAATTAGTTAAAGGTGCTGGCATACCATCTTTAAAAACTGGCATATACCTCTTCTGAACTCTTGTATTGTCTTTTGGATTAATTACATATCTATTCTTGTATTGATCAAGAATATACCCTTGAATATTAAATGGGTATTTTTTATAAAATGATTTCGCATGCTCTTTAGCAATTACTCTAAGCTTTCTTGCTCTTTCTACAGCAGAACCTTTATATTGGTATTTACCAGCAACTTCTACAAGGTACTTACTATTAAAGTCCTTTGCGATTCCAGCAAAGAATCCTTTTAAGGCCTCTGCCCACTTTGAGTTATTCTCTAAAGCAAATTGAACATCATAATTTTTTTCAAGTTTTCTTTCAAAAAACATCATCAGCTCTTCTACGTTCTCTGGGTCTAGGTGTAATATTCCAGATAGTGTTTTTTCATCTTCAATTTGTTTTTGTATTCTTGCAGCTTGAGCAGCCTTTTTTACTACTTCTAATGTCGCATCTACTTTTTCTTTTCTATTATTTCTTCTTACGCTTGTTTTGTTATTGTAATTAGAAAGGCTACTTACAAGTTTTGTTCTTAAAGATTGCATAAATCTTTCTTTATGAACTTTGTTCATATAGCTTTCTACATATCTTTTAATACCTTTAATTCCAGTTTTACTTACGTATGGGAACGTTCCTTGAATATTATCGATAATACCTTCTACTCTTACTCTATATGCATCTTCAGCTATTCTATTTGCGATATTATTTTTCTTCAAAATTCCATCACTAGGCATAACAATTGAAGAGAAATGATCATTACTATATGCATCCCATGCGTAGTTCTCTGCCAATACTCTTATTGGTGCATCTTCACTAGCTCTTGATCTGAATTCAGAGTCTGAAGAAAGTGAATTATACATATCGTTTCTCATATAAGAGTTAAGAGCTTTTACTTTTGTCATTACATAATAGTTCATCTCAGCTGCAGAAGAATCAGTTAATAGAGAAACTTTTCTTGATGAATCAACTAACTTATCCCACTGCTTTGTATAGCTATTATAAAAAGCATCATATTCCCAAAGGTCACTCATTGCTTTTGAGTTACTCATAGAACCATTTCTATCAGGTCTAAAAGATAGAAAGCCTTTTCCACACTCAGAAACTGCTGGGTTTGGTATTTTAGATGTTGTAAGTCTTTGCACGGCCCAATGATTTGTTAACGTTTCTCGAACACCAAGATATTGTACAAGTTTTCCATACTGCACTTTTGTCTTAGGCTTTTCCATTGCCATGTATTCAAGTGTTTGTTTATCTTGCTCACCTATTGCAAATTCTAGATATTTCCCCTCATCAACAGTCATTACTTTATAATTAACTCTTGCCAAAATTTCTAGACCGTACTTTTTCTTAAGTTTTAAATTTAACTCTTCAAAATTTTTAAATGAATAAGTCTTTAAAACATTATGGTTTTTATGAGCTACATATGCATAAAGCTTATAAACTCTAGAAAGAATACTTAAGTATCTAAATGCATACTTTAAGTAATGAGGAACATATTTTCCAGTCATCTTTACGTTTGCTTTTCCATTATCAACAAAAGTATTTTTAATTCCTTTCATTTTTGCAAGAAGAGTCAATACACTATTTGTATAAAATTCATAGTTAACTTCAAGCTCTTTATGGTAGAATCCACCACCAAGAGATGAATTTACACCTTGTTTATCAAGCATTGTCATTAATGCTTCTGCCTCTTCAATTGATGAAGCTAGTCCTTTAACTAATCTTTTTGAATTTACTTCACCTCTAAGAGCAGATGCTTTAGATAAAGAACAAGTCTTACTTGGTATAAAAGCCAAAAACTTACCACCAAACCTCTCTAAACAATACTTTGTTGCTGGCTCATAGTTATATAGTTCACAAGAATTCTTAACCCCATCTTCGTAATACATACAACTTGCTTCAACAACTTTATTCTTTTCTCTTTTACTTGCCTTATATTCTTGATCTCTATAACCAAAAGCTATTTCTTTAGAACATGTGTCCGTTGTATAAAATGAGATAAAATCTTTCCCATAGCGTTTAGAACACCACTTGTCAGCCTTTGAACTTTTTGTTGGAATACAACCTTCAAACTCACCATCTTCTTGTGTTAAACAAACTGCAAACAACGAGTTTGAAAAAAGTAGTGTTAGAATTAAAAGTGTAAAAACTTTTGACATATTATCTCCAAAGACAAATTAGTATATATATAGAAGCAATATATGTGCCAAAGAAAGAACTATATTTCACTAATTTACACTGAAGAAATTGAACGTTTTTTTACACTGTCAATGTTTTTGACACCCATGTATTTAGTTCATTTTTGATTGATTTTAGGTAGGAAAAATAACTCTTGAAGACTTTAGTAATCCTCAAGAGTATATATTAATTTTTTGGTTTAAACATTTCTTGATTGTAATCACGAAGCCTGTCTTTAGACTCCTTTTTTGCATCTCTTCTTTCGGCCTTTGTAGGTCTTTCACTCTTTGTCGAATCATCGCTTTCTCGGTCGTGATCTCTTTGCTCTCTACGAGCACGTCTTCTTTCTAAGAAACGCTTAATCCAACCTTTATCGGCCTTTGTTAATGAGTCAACAACTGCCTCATATCTTGTAATCGTTCCATGGATCTGCTCGACTGGAAATCTTTCATTTGATCCATGAAAACTTGCTAGTAGTTCTGGTGTAATGAATGCAGGAAAAAAACCATAACTTGGAATAGGTTCTACATTTGAAACTCCAGCTGACCAAGGGTTTCTAAACCATGTTGAATCCGATCCAGCAGGGAATAAATATGGAAGTATCATTACTTTCTTATTACTTCCTGTTTCTTTCCCTAGCTTTTCTAAACTCGCTTGCAATTTCTTAAAGTCCTTAGACTTTGCATCACTTTGCGAAACATTCCACCCATCCATGATTCTGATACCAAGATCAGGATCTTTGATTAAGCTAAGGAGCTCTTTTCTAAACTCTCCAGAGTGATCATGAGAGTGAGGAAACTTCTTTGCTGTATGGATAAGTCTACAATCTACAAGAGCTGAAGCTTTATTATTTTTATAATTTAGTGCTGAGAACTGACAAGTTGTTTTAAATAATCCATCTACACCAAATTCATCTTCAATCGAAGAAAGAACAAGGTTTTTAACAAATGGAATCCACTGAAGTCCCTTAACAAGTTGAAGAACAAACATACTTTTTGCAAGCGCTTTAACAAAGACTTTTGTCGCTTTTGTTCTTACGTATTTAAAAAACTTTGGTGTTCGTACTTTTCTTTTTAAACTAACGAGTCCCATTTTATGAAAACCAACTGCAACTGCATCAAGTGCCGATTCATTAATTCCTAAAGAACCATGAGAAGAAGAACCTGTTTGAATTGTTACGATTTGTTTTCTTCCCTCTGCTTTTGTTTCTACAGTTACACTTTTAAACTTTTTAGCAAAAACCATTTCAAAGAAATCGCTATAGTCTTTATCTGTTCTATCACAATCAAATGTAATGATTATTTTTGAAGCTACAACATTAACTTTAGATTTCGGAGTGAAGATCTCTTCAATTTTACACCCATGCCCAGTGTATATTCTTTCTTTTCTTTTCTTATTTAAATAATCTTTTACATCTAAAATTTTAGATCTGTTTAAATCTAACAAAAGATCTTGTGGCGTTGAATGAGTAATATCCATCCAAGCTCCACCCTTTTCTTCTACTGCAACTAAAAACAAATTCCACTTTGGATTTGGTGTTCCAGAAATAGCTCCACCACCTTCATTTAGAATTAAAGCGGCATTTGTTAGTGCGTGAAGTTCTTTACCCTCTGGCATTTTTCGAATTGCTCCGATCGCTCCAGAACCAGACTGTTCCTCATCAGCAACAGCCAAAAAGTGAACATCTCTGCTGAGCATTTTTCCTTTAAGCCTAAGAATATGCATTGAGAAAAGCTCAGATATAGCTATCGATTTCATGTCTAAAGCTCCTCTTCCCCAAATAAAATTTTTATCTGGCTCAGATTCACTTGGTGCTATCTTCCCACTCCAAACAAGATCAGGACTTTCCCACTGACTCTCATTCGCATCAACAACATCCATATGATTTAATAAAATAACAGACTCTACTTCCTGCTTTTTGCTCCAATCATAAGAGTTTGATAGATCGTGAGGTAAAGTTGCAACGATATTTTGTCTCGTCTGCCCAACTCCTGTTAAGTCCTCAACTTCAAATTTTTTATAAGGATAATCAAATCTCTGAAAAATTTGTTCAAAAAATTCAACTGCTTTGTGCTCATTCCCTTCGGGACTCACAGTCTTTATTTTTATATACTCAGCTAAACAAACTTTAAAAGCGCTCTCAATTGCATCTTGAGTCCCTTTGTCTGATTGCCATTTATCCCCAACCTCTATTCTTTCCATTTCATCAGCACAAAGAATTCCAGACTCAGCTGGCTCCAGTACTTCCACAGAGGAAATTGTCCTAGACTTATCAGGCAAATCAACAAAACTGATCAAACCTCCAAAGGCAAAGAGGGATAAAATTGAAAAGAGATACATATATTTATTATTTTTCATCATCAGTAGCTTTTCGGTAAAATTGACTAGAAATTAAGGTTTTTGATGCAAATTTATCTTTGAGTGTGTATAACTGCGAAATGAATAGATTATTGGATAAATTTGGGATATGCCTCTCTGGCCTTTGCTTAGTGCATTGCCTAATTACTCCAGTAATAATCATATTATTTCCAACACTTAGAGCTTCTCTATTTCATAATGAGCTATTTCATCAAATCTTTGGAGTTATGGTAATCTCTTCGGTTTTGATGGCCGTATATCCTCATTGTAGACGTCATGGACATAAGGATATTGTAGCCTTTGCCCTAGCTGGAGTAACATTTATTGTAGTTGCTCTTTTCTTTGGCCATGACTACGGTGAAGTAATTGAGCACGGTCTTACAATTACTGGTTCAATCTTATTGATTATTGCTCATATCCGAAATATCAAAGTTAGACACGGTCGTTGTGAATCAACAGAATGTGGATCAAACTAATCTTTACGACCAAAATACAAATGGCTTGAATTCATATAAAATTATTAAGCATCAGGATTATGAATGAATAAAATTAGTAATTATAGTTCCGCGCAAAAAAAAGTGGATACTCTCATAATAGTTAAGAGGGTTTTAAATATTCTCGCTCTAATTTTCATATTCATTACAGTCTGCATCTTTTTAGTCACTATATCCAATTCCAGAGTAAGCAATGGACTAACGACACTAGAGTACAATGCTTTAGGAATGTCTAGTCTCGCAATTCTCTTTTTTATGTTCAATATGATTATTTCTAGAGCATTGATTAAAATAAAGAAAAATAACTTTGAACAAGTCGTTTTACCTGACGATACTTTGTATTCTGATGTTAAAGCTGAACACTTAACGGGATATACTGACAACTAAGTTAAATGAAAGAAAAATCAAACGTTACTATTTGCCAGACCTTAATCAACTAAAGCAGAACAATCATAGTCAGCTCTAGTCGCAGCACAACTTGCACCAGAAAATTCGAGTTTACGAATCAATTCCCAAGCTATTTTTTCACATTTGACTTGAACAACCTCTTTAGAGAGCCCCTTGAAAGAATTTTTAGTCAATATTTTATCGACACAAATACTATACTCATCAGTCCCAAGTGGTTCACTTGTGCTTAGAGTTTCACGCCAATTTTTATCAGCTCCTTCCTCCCAAACACAATCTCCAAAGCACGCTTTTACTTTTATTGCTTTAGAGCAGCTTTTTGCATCGATCCACTTCTCTACTTCTTTTTCAGTATAGCGAGATCCAATATATTCACTTAAGTTATTTACAGTTTTAATTGTCTTACTTTCGAATTGATTAAATTTCATTTCAAAAGGATTGTAAGCTGACAGGCCTTGGTTATCTAATTTAAACTGACTATCAAAAGGAGAATAAACAGTTTTTGAACTCGAACATTTTAGCTTTCCATCAAAAGACCAATTTCCAGATTTAATTTTTTTAACAGAAATTTTTTCAACATTTTTTAGGCTTGAACATTTTTTTTGCGCTTTATTCAAACAAAGTTCTTGAGACCAAGTGCTAAGAGTTATCCCTAAAGACCTCCACATAATTTTTTCATTAGATGACCCGTCACCTTCATAAAGAGATAATTTTTTTGGCTCAAATACATCTTTAATACTTTCACTTACCGTCTTATTATTTCGGCACTGAAACTCACATGTTATTTGAGCATTAAAATAATCTGTATTAACTGTAGATGTTTTATTTTCTTCTAGTTTTGGTAATGAGTTTGAGTCGTGACATTGATGTCTTTTTTCCTTAATAGATTGCTGGGCTTGTAGAATCCTTGTGGCCATTCCTGGAATGTTTGAGCTTTTCGCTGCCGAAACTTCAAGTGCTAAAATAATTATAAATAAGAATACTGTTGATTTCACGATTACACCCCTTAGCTATATTATTGCTCAATAAAAGAAGAGAAACAACAACGCAGAGGTGAATTTAACTAAAAAAAAAGGACTCAAATGAGTCCCTTTCTTTATATTTAGAATGTAATTAAGATTACTTTCCTCTTCTGAATTTTTTATTGAATTTATCAACTCTTCCTTCAGTATCAAGAACTCTTTGAGTTCCAGTATAGAAAGGGTGAGAAGCTGAAGAAATATCAACTTTGTAATATGGAAGTGTTTTTCCTTCGTGCTCAATTGTATCTTTAGTTGTAACTGTTGAACCAACAACTACTTTAAAATCAACTGAAATGTCGTGGAATAAAACGTCTCTGTACTCTGGGTGAATGTCTTTTCTCATATTTAAATCCTATTTTTATTGCTCATATACAATAGATTATTAATTCGTATAAAAATGTTTAAGAAATTTAGTACCTTATTCAGAATAAGTCAATAAATTCTCATACAATGCGTGTTGTTATTTTTTAAATGCCTTTTTAACAATTTCAATAGCTTGCTTCTCAGTAAGCTTAACTGCTTTCTCCACTGTCTTATAATCATCGGGCAGTCCAATATTTTTTGTTCCGGCCTTCAAATACACACCATATTTTCCATCATAGATTCCAACTTTCTTCTTAAGCTCTTCGATTCTACCAAAGTCCTTAATATTCTTAGCTCCACGAGATCCTCTTGGCTCATTCAGAAGCTCAAGTGCTCTATCTAGCTTAACTGTATATAAGTCATCGTCTTTTTTAAGCGATCTAAAGTCTCCGTCATGCATAATATATGGTCCAAATCGTCCAACATTGGCCAGTATAGGCTTTTTAGTCTCAGGATGCTCACCAAGTTCCCTCGGTAAGTTTAAAAGCTTTATAGCGAGATCTACGTCCGCCTGCTTTGGGTTCATACCTTTTGGCAGTGAAGCTCTTCTTGGCTTTGGATTCTCCTCAGTAGCTTCCCCTAACTGAAAGTATGGTCCATATCTTCCAACCAGAACGTAAATAGGCTGGTTATCAAAGTTTGGATGCTCTCCAATTGGAACTGGTCCGCGTTTACTAAGTTCAATAAGGTCATCAATATCACTTGGCTTTAGATCTGCCGGAGCTATATCTTCAGGAATAGAAGCATGAACTTCCTCCGCTTTAGTATCACCACTGGCAGGACTAATAACGTAAGGACCAAATCGCCCAACTTTTATTTCTACAGCCCCATACTCACCTTCAAGATGAATTGTACGCGACTCTTCAGGCTTAATTTTTTCGCCTTGTTTTTCAACTGTTTTTTTAAGTCCCTTAGCACCGCTATAGAAACTTTTCATATATTCAAGAAACTGAACTGATCCATCAGCAATACCATCTAGGCTCTCTTCCATAGAACTTGTAAAACCATAATCAACTAAATGAGAAAAATATTTTTCAAGAAGCTGACACACGGCCATACCTGTAAAGCTTGGAATCAATGCCGATCCCTCTTTTCTTACATAACCACGATCTTGGATTGTTGAAATAATTGATGCATAAGTTGATGGACGACCAACGCCCTCTTTTTCTAGTCTTTGAACGAGACTTGCCTCGGTAAATCTAGCAGGAGGTTTTGTTTCGTGAAAGTTTGCATTAACTTCATCTTGCTTGATGATGTCACCCTCAGATAATTTTGGAAGAATGATTTCCTTATTATCAAGAGCTTGATCTGGATCATCACTTCCCTCAACATAGACTCTTAAGAATCCTGGGAATGTTATACGTGATCCATTTGCAGTAAACTCGCAATCATCGGCCTGAATCTTTATGGCCATATTCATTTTTTTAGCTTCTTTCATCTGACTTGCAAGTGTTCTTTTCCAAATCAATTCATATAAAGCTTTCTCTTTTGGTTCTTTAAAATCAATTTCATCTGGGTGCTTAAATTCACTACCAGCGGGACGAATTGCCTCATGGGCTTCTTGAGCACCTTTTGATTTTGCAGCAAATTGTCTTGGCTTATCCGAAAGATAATCTTTTCCATATAATTTCTCAACAGATTGTCTCGCACCTTCAATTGCTTCATTTGAAAGGTTTGGTGAATCGGTTCTCATATATGTAATTAAACCTTCCTCATATAATCTTTGGGCCATTCTCATAGTGTTCTTAGCCGAAAGACCTAATTTTCTAATCCCCTCCATCTGTAAAGATGAAGTGATAAAAGGTTTTGAAACATTCATTGTCGATTGCTTCTCTTCGATCGAAGTCACTTTCCACTCAGTATTTTCTAGAGCTTTAGCTAATTTTTTTGTCTGCTCACTTTTTAAATGTTCTACATCGCGAATCAGTTTTCCTGTTTCAGCTTCAAAGTCACTACCTTTAGCGATCTTCTTACCGCCAACACTTGTAAGCTTTGCTTCGAATAGATCTTTATCTTTATTTGTGACAAAAAGATTTGCTTTTATATCCCAGTACTCAGAGCGAACAAAACGCATTCTCTCTCTTTCTCTTTCAACAATAAAGCGAAGACCTGTCGACTGAACACGTCCAGCAGAAAGTCCGTAAGCGATTTTTTTCCAAATAAGTGGAGATAAAGTATATCCATAAAGTCTATCAAGAATCCTTCTGGCCTCTTGTGCTTTTACAAGCTTAACATCAAGCTCTCTTGTATCTTCAAGTGCAGCTAGGATGGCTTTTTTTGTAATCTCATGGAATACCATTCGCTTAACAGGAACCTTTGGTTTTAAAAGTTCCATTAAATGAAACGAAATACTCTCTCCCTCACGGTCTTCATCGGTCGCAAGATATACACCAGAGCATTCTTTTAATTTCTTTTTGAGTTCTCTTACAATCTTAGATTTACCCTTTGGTACAATATAGAGAGGTTCAAAGTTTTTCTCGGTATTTACACCAAGCTTTGTCCATTCTTCTTTCTTAAGATCTTTAGGAATATCCGTAGCAGACTGAGGTAAATCACGAACGTGACCCATACTGGCCTCTACTATATAGTTCTTTGGTAAGAACTTTCGAATTGTTTTTGCTTTAGTTGGGGACTCGACGATAACGAGATATTTTTCCATGCGTTAAACCTATTTATAATGAGTAGTCTTTATAATAGGTAAATCCATTTAAGATAAAAGTCAAAAAAAAGCTCGATTAATTTTTTACAATTAATTCAAATCTTTTTTCTTTTTCTTTTTTCTACGCAGTTTTCTTCTAATCTTTTCCGTCTTTTTAATAAGAGTTCGTCTAAAGTTCTTCCCACTCACATAGCCTCTAGCACGTGATCGAGATAAAACATACGCCGATTTATTCACGACATAAGAGCAAAAGTCTACGAGCTGTTCATCTTTTTGTTTTAGCTTCTTTTTCACTTTCTTATTAACAGTACACATTAATACAGATGCTGCTGTCGTCGCGTCAGCCAAAAGCCCTACACCGGTTACAACTGATGAAATCGACTTTGATACAAGGCCAATTATAATTTTTGGTGCAAAGATTTTTGCAGAAAACGCAAGTAAACCTTCATGAAGTTGTAGTCTTGATCTATTCCCAAGACTTAAAAGATCAAATTCAGGTCTAAATGTCATTATTGAATCAAGGTCACTACCACTAATATCACCGAGAAGTGGTCTTAGTTCTTGATATTCTGGGTGTTCATTAATCAAATCTGGATCGATTTCAAAGAACATATCTTCTGGTCCCAGACTTTCAAATGCAATTTCTTGCAAAGTTTTAATTTTTTCATCATCTACAAATGGTTCTACACCAATACTCTTTAAAATAGACTCTCTACTTGGATCAACTTTTACGTAGTGATTAAAAATATCACCAATCATAATTATTTGTTTTTCTAAGAAAATATTTTCTACTTTTAGAGTTAGTTTTTCTGCAAAAGAAATTACTGTTCCCGTATTTCTCCACGAATCTCTTAGTTCCTTTTCATGGTTTAAAAAGAACTCTAAAAAAGCTTTTGAATCAGCATTTTTTCCAGGATTCTCAAATAATCCAGTAAAGAAACTAGCGATATTTACAAATGGACGAAGCATATTAGTTGATAAAAAACTTGCTCCCTTTCCAGTTTCTAATAAGAGCTTTTTAAATGATATTCTTCTTTTTTTCTTTTTAGTGTCTGCTTCAACGTCGTTGGCCAAACTTAGAAAGCCATCACTCACCTTCAAAAGAGACTTTTGTACATCTGCTGGTTGCTCCGAAGCTGTATGCTTTAAATCAAAAGCAATATCTTCAAGCTGTTTTGCTGTTAAAACTAATTCATCTTTATTCTCATTAATCTCTAAAATAATTTCTGAGGAAAAAGAACTACGAATAAAAGTAGTACTTAGTAATACGCAAAATAAAAATACACTTAACTTCATCTAAATCTCCTAAAAATTGAAAGCTTTAATTATTAAGCAATATTGAGACCAAGTTTTCATAATATTTACAGTGACTTAGAGCCTTGTTTTTCGACTAATTCCTTTACATTGACCAAAAATTTTATAGAATTAAACTTTATGAGAAAAAAAATAATCCTTTTATTTAGTCTTATTCCCTTTTTTAGAATAATTCTTAAATACCTTTATCAATCAGCAATAAAAAAGATGCGTCTGCTAGCCTCAGAGTCATCTTCAGATATTTTAGACATCCTACTAATCTCAAATATGAAAGATCATGACTTTATATATGGAAGTAGCGATTTAAACTTAATTCTTGTTGTAAAAGATCATGTCTACCCTAAAGAATTTTTAGAACAGACGAGAAAGAAGCTAGTAGGAATGTGGCCAGCAAATATGCTTGTCGACATCAAAAACCTAAACGTCTTAAAAACCAGTGAGCTTAAAACTCCTCTCATAAGAAGCACGATGCTTACACGCTTTGAATCGGAGGATATAAAATGGCAGTCAATTCTGACGAAAGATTTTTTTGAATTTCGTCTAAAAGAACAAGATCATCATAATATTCAGTTTAACTATGTAAAAAAATTAGAACTTCTTCTTTTAAATCCTAAAAAAGATTTACTACTTAATAGACACTGGATTCGCTCTTTTGGAAAAGGCGTATACTTTAGTCTCGCAGGTTTAATAAAATATAATTTAATCCAAGTGAAGGCCTCTACTAGCTGGGAAGAGCTTGCAAAGAAGATAGTTAGATTTACTCTCTTCTCAAGAAGTAAATATCACAAACTTAAAATTCAATCACTCAAGATGCTTGATTTTTGCGAACCATCACTTCAAACTCAAATTGAACAAATTGATTCTTACGAAGAAGATTTTATTAACTTTTGTAATTCACTTTTAGAGTTCTCTATAGTTGAAGATATAATTTTAAAACCTGCACTAATCCAACTTGATACTGACTCTATGAAAGGTAAAGTATTTGTAGATATTATTCTTAGAAACAATGAAGACCGACTAACTTCTGATTCATTACATCACTTGCAAGTTGGAATTGATAATTTTCTATCTGAACTCAATCAAGACCATCCAAAGTATGTTTTTAAGTTCAGTACATTTGGTTTACTTAAGATTAAATGTGAGCAAGTGCTATTTAGTTACCCTCTTGAATATTATTATAGAATTGAACGATGTCATTCTCTACGAGATTTCAAATACAAATTTGATATACCAAAAAGACAAATGGAAAAAGCATGTATTCAATTTCTTATGCATGAATTTATGCAATTTAGAACGCTTAAACAAAAAAATATTTTAATTGGGTCTAAGTTTATAAAGTCTTTGAATAATATCTATCGCTATCAGCTTCTTTTGAACTTTCTAAAAGGACAAGAGTTTGCAGTATCTCATTCCTATAAAAGTATTATGGAAGAGCTAACTCCACAACTTGCTCACATAAAACCCGATCAACAAGTTGACCAAGAAACATGGCTTTTAGTTAGAGCACAAATGCTTTATATTCTGAAACGAATTAGGGATGAGCTTTCTAAAAAGAACCCTTCTTTAAAAAACTTACAATTTTAAAAGATTACTTAAAAGCTCTCATCGCTTTTGCTTCATCGAACACTTGAATATCCTTTAGACGTCTTGGCTCTCGAGCGACAGTAACATCAATCTCATAGATCTTTTCTAATCTTGCAATTGTAAACCTATAACTTGTATCAACACTTAAAATTGAATCCAAACTTGTGGCATCAGTTTTATTAAATCGTTGACCATTTATGGCCAAGACTTCATCTCCTGCATTAAGCCCTGCTTTAAAAGCGGGATCATCAAGAATCACCTTCGAGATAAAAGCATTTGTTCCTTTAAACTCCCAGTTGACTCCAAGATAAGGCTTATTAGATTCAACCCAAATAAATTTCATTCCGTTTTGTTCATAATATGTTTCAAAATCAATATCTTCTGTCGTTGAGATTCTCATCTCAAAACGCTGTGCAATTTCTTTTGTTGAGATTTTCTCAATCATCCCTAAGACTTCTTCTTTAGTTACTCCCACTTCTGGGTTTTCTTTGTACCTATCCCAAAGAGCAGTTAAAAGATCATTAATAGATTTACCACATTCCAGTAGATCAAAATGAAGAGTGCTAAACACCAAGCCACCTTTTAGATAATAACTAATTGAAGAGTTATTACTATTCTCATCAGGCCGATATAGCTTAATCCATGCATTAAAAGAGGACTCCTCAAGTGAGTGAAACTTCTTACCCGGAATACTATAATAACGAATCAAATTTTGTTTTTGCATCGTCAAATATTCATCAATATTAATCAAACCAGAACGCAAGACAAAAAGTTCATCCATAAAACTTGTAAGCCCCTCAGTTAGCCAGTGAAGTCTCGTATAAGACTCCTCTAGATAATTAAAAGGTCCAAGTTCAATCGGTCTAATTCGTTTTACATTCCAAGTATGAAAGTACTCATGGGCCACAAGTGCAAGCCAATTGATATAGTCTTTTCTATTTTTTAATTTTCTTCCATCAAATTGAAGTGCAGTTGAATTTTTATGCTCAAGACCTCCAAACTTATTTTTTGCAAGATGAGTAATAAATAAATAAGACTCATAAGGAATATCAGAAAAATGCTCTCCTACTGTTTCTACAATTTTTTTTATATCTGCTTTTAAATCATAAGAATGAGGATACTGATCACCATAAAATGCTAGATGATGTTCTTTACCAAAAGCCATAAAACCATCTGACTCATGACAGCCAATCTCAATTGGGCAATCAATAAAGTCGTCATAGTTTGGTGCTGTGTAGTGAAATACTTCTCTTTTTGTTGAGATATCTTTTAAACCCGTATGAAGTTTAGACCATAGAGCAGGAAACTTTACTAATAGTTCTGGATTAGCCATCTTTTGATCAGCTGCTCCCATAAAAACACTTGGCCCATGAATAAAGGCATGAGACTCATCAATATGACTGGTTCTAACAGTTAGGTCGTGACAGTAGATCTCATATTCAAAGCTAAACTCATCACTTGAATTTTTTTCATCACTTTTACTCCAATCGATACACCACTGGCCTTTTGAAGTTTGTTCAAAAAATAAAAATTCACCTGTTTTATTTAAGGCTTTTACAGATCTTATATTCTTTCCATACTCGCGCATCAAGTAAGAACCTGGTGACCAGCTTGGTAGAAAGAAAGTGACCTGCTCCGTTCCCTTTGGTCTCGTCGCGTCAATTTTGATCTTCGCTATGTGATTTTGAGGGTTTTCAATTTCGAGAGTGTATATTAACTTCATCTTTTTCCTTTCCATTCATTTTTTGCTAAATTATAGCAAAAAAGAACAACTAATATAAGGCTAGAAGTGTATCCAATAAATAACGACGACATAAAGATTGATTTAACAGACTCAGCATTCTCTCAAATAAAGCTAATCCAAAGCAATGACTTTACGCTAGAAGATCATACTTTCCGCCTAAAGATTGGTGGCAAAGGATGTGATGGTTTTACTTATGAGACTGGCTTTTCAAAGCCCGTAAGCGATGACCTACTATTAAGCTTTACTAATAAAGACCAAAAACTTGATATTTTACTAGATGCTTTTAGTGCATTTTATTGCAAAGAAGGTATTTTAGACTATTATTTTATTCCACATGAAAATGAAGACGGATTCTTTTTTACAAATAGAAATGAACATAAACATCACGGGAAATTTTTTAAAGATGGAGAAAATGTTCCTCCACTTCCCTCGACAGTAAATAACTAAACAAAAGAGTAAGATATGAATTTTGATATAGACTATCGTTATTTAAAAGCATTTCAAATCACTGCTAAATATCTTAACTTCTCAAAGGCTGCTGAACAGCTAAACATTGCTCAATCTGCAGTATCAAGGCAAATAAAACTCTTAGAAGAGTCAATGGGTGAACAACTTATTGTTCGATCTTCAAAGAAAGTCATCCTTACTGATAAAGGAAAGTCACTTTTACATGCGATATCAGTCTTTGAAGGAATGACAAACGAGCTCTCCCAAGAGAATCCCTCTAAACTTATTCGAATTGGAATTCTACACGGCCTACTTGAAAGTTGGTTTTTAAAAATAATTAAATTATTTACTCAAAACTCTCATCACGAATTAAAAATTGAAAGTGACACTCCAGAAAACTTAAAAAAAGATCTTGTTGATGGAAAGGTCGATATAATTTTCACAACGGAAAACGTTCAAAGCGATCTTGTTACATCTCTAAGATTATTCGATGAAAAACTTGTTATTATTTCTAAAAAAGAAATAGATATCAAAAAGATTCATGAGCACAGATGGATTACATATTCAGATAGTGATTTTATTTTTGGTCTCTATAAGAAAAGATCGGATAAGATTCTTACTGTTAAATCGATCACTTCTATAATTAAGCTTGTCAAAGAAGGTGTTGGCATTGCAGTTGTCCCCTCTCATGCAATTGTTGGAGAAAAGCTTAAAACAATTGATGTTAAATCAGCAAATAAACACCAAGTCTTTTTAGGTACACTTAACTACCAAACTTACCCTGAACATATTAAAGATATTATGGATACAATTAAGGCCAATCTTCCCAACTAGGCTTATTCGAGGTTGCAGCCGTATTTTTGATTTTGTACAAATGCTCTTGAACTTGCGATTGGATTTTCAAAGATTACTGATTTATTTTTCTGATCAAGCTTATAAGTAAAAATGGGGTAACCTTTTTTTACTGAGTCCAAACAGTACTTCTCGCCTTTTCCAAGCATAAAAAAACAAGAGCAAAATTCTTTTGCACGCATTGTACTTAGAAGTTCGGGCATTTGTCTTAAGGGAGTTTGAGAGAATATAATCTGGTGAGTTGCACCCAGACAGACTAGTATAAACATTGGAATGAGAAAAAGTTTACTCTTTAGCATTTTTCACCGCATTCAGTATATATTTTGAATATGTATTTTTATCTAAAGCATTATGCTTATCTCTTGCAATTCTCACAGCAACGATTCGCTCACTTGGAAAGATATATACGCTCTGTCCTCCATGACCTAAAAGCATAACTAATTCTTCTGGGGCATCCGGCATGAACTTGTTATTTTTATCACAGCTTCTATTTAGCCAAAACTGGGCGCCATAACTTAAGTTGTGCTTATTTTTACAATCTTTATGAATAGCAAATGCTTCGCTTATGCTTGTGGCATAGTCTATATACTCTTTAGATACAATTTGTTTTCCCTTATAAGATCCTTTATTAAGAATGAACAGTCCAAGCTTTAACAAGTCCTTAGTGGATAAGTAAGCATATGAAGATGCCATAAAGACACCTTTCTTATCTGTTTCAAACGTTGCATCCATTTCAAGAGGATCAAATAAGAACTTCCATGGAAATATTTGTTTAAGATTTTTGGGAAGTTTCTTTTGAAGAGCCCCCATTAAAAGATTTGAATCACCACTTGAATAATAAAATTTTTCTCCTGGAGTATGTCGATAAGGAACCTGTAGTATGTAATCCACAACTGATTCTTTTGCTGCAAAATAAAGCATTCTTACAACATGAGAGTTAAATGGCGAACTCTCGTAGAATTCATTCCAATTCAAGCCTGAAGACATTTCAAGCAGATTTTTAACTTTAAGATTTTTATGTTTATTTTGAAGACTTTTAGGAAGTTTATTTAATTCCTCTTTAAAAATATTTGAAATCAAGTCACTTTTTGAAATGTAGCCTTTCTGTTCCGCGATACCAAAAAGTAATGACCCAATACTTTTAGACATAGACCAAAGTAGATGCCGTGTTTCTCTCGAACCTTTTTCAAATTTTTCAAAGCGTACTTCTCCATCGTGAAAAAGTAAAAACTGTTCAGTCACAATATTTGGATTATTTTGATGAAATAGAAACTTCTCAAGCTTAGAGTAGGAGGCAATACTAGAAAAAGAGAATAAGAGAATTAAGATTTTTATCATGCAAAAAAAAAGGCCAAAGCAACTGCTTTGACCCTTTCCATTTATTTAATTATTTTTTCTTTTTTGCGTCTTTGTTGATGCTAAATAGCTCAACTTCAAACATTAATGTTGCTCCACCTGGAATTTTAGGAGGTGCACCATTGTCACCATAACCAAGCTCTGGTGGAATAACAAGTTTGATTTTTCCACCTGTTTTCATTAATTGAAGACCTTCAGTCCATCCTTTAATAACTCGATTAAGTGGGAATGAAATTGTTTTTCCTCTATCAACAGATGAATCAAAAACATCACCATTTGTAAGAGTTCCATGGTAGTGAACTTCTACAGTGTCAGTTGCTTTCGGAGAAGCTCCCTTCCCTTCTTTAAGTACTTCATAAACTAAACCAGAAGCTGTCTTCTTAGCATTTTTATTTTTCTTTAAGTAGTCTTCGATAAATTTAGAACCAGATGCTTTTTCATTTTTAGCAACTTTTTCCATTCTAGACTTAAACATTGTTTGAATTTTTGGTTGGTAAACCTGTAATTCAATTTCTGGCTTAACACCTTTTGCTGAAGATACTAAACCTTTATATAGAGCAGATAACTCTTTATCATTTAAGTTAAGTCTTTGAAGGTTAGAACCTAACATAAACCCCATAGCATAAAATGTTTTATCCTCTTCAGTTTTTAACTTTACACTCTCAGGACTCTGTCCTTGATTACATGCAGAAACTAGAAATAGTGCTGCTAAGATAACAATTGTTTTTTTCATGTTTTTTAATCCTTAGTTTAAAAAATTATACCTATAACGATAATTATTTTAATGTCTTTTGCCAAGACTTTACTTAATACTTTGCCTTTGAATTAAAAGAGCAAGCAGAGTAAATGATCCAACTACCGAGCACACCATTCCTACAGGAACTTCGGCCCCAAAGAAAGTAAAATGATAGCAGAGAAAATCAATAGTCGACAAAAACACTCCAGCAAAAACAGATCCTATAATCAGTTCATTTTTCATCGAGTACTTAAAAAAACCAATACTTCTCAATATGTGAGGAAAAATAAGCCCAATGAAAGAAAATACTCCAAAGTAAGAAACAACAAGTCCTGTTAGAAAAAAAGATACTAGTAAAGAGCCTCTCAAAACTTTTGAAACATCAATATTCAATCCCTTAGCAAAGTCTGGACCCAAGGCAAGAAAAGAGAGCTTCTTAGACATTCTCCATACTAAAACAAAGCTCACTAAAAAGAGAACTCCAAATAGGTAGAGGGTTTCAATTTCAAACTGCTTAAAGTTTCCAAACCAAATCCCTGTAGGGAATTCATAATTAAGTGCAATGAACAAAAATTGAATTATTGAAAAGACTCCTCCAATAAAAAGATTAAATCCGAGACCAATCAATATAATTTTATTCATATTTTTTGAAATATCACTTGAGCTTTTTTTGAATTTAATAACGATAATAATAAAAACAAATATGCTCCCAAAGATTAGCAAGCTTAAATTTTCAATCGACAAATTCACAGAGAAAAAACTAATTAGTGATTGAGCAGCTAGAATACAAAGAACCCCTACTCCATCGAAGCCAAGAGTTGATGAACTTGCGAGCTTATTGTTTGTTGAAAGTTGTGCGAGACTTCCTGAGACAGTTAAGAAATAACCGCTAAAAAAGGCCAGTAATATTCTTACAAAATCAAATTCCACTGACAATGATCTCCTGTTCGTTTCTCTGCATTTGAATTTGAGCAAGTTCTAAGTTCTCAAATAAAGAAGATCTGTGCTCTACGATTAAGAGACATTTTGAATAAGATAGTTTTTTAATATCTTCAAGCAAAAGAGCTAGTCGTTTTTCATCAATGTACTGCAGGGGTTCATCTAGAAAATAAATATCCGCTTCTTGGCCAAGTAAAAAAATAAACTTTAGAAGCTGATTCTCACCTCCACTTAATAAGGATATGGACCTGTCAATTATATAGTCCAAGCCATATCGATTAAAAAGAGAAAGGGCACGGGCCTTATCAAAGTCAGCGATTCCATCTTCGAATAAATCCAGAACGTCTTTAACTCGAATTTCATTTATCGGAGTAAGTGGAAATTGATCCATGAAGGCACATTTCTTTTCAAGAAATAGAGATCTATGAATTTTAAAGTGATTTAGGAGTGAAGATTTACCAACACCATTCTCTCCCGTTAAAAGATAAATTCCGTTCTGTTGATCGAGGTCAATATCGATGTTCACAGGCAAACTGTTAACATAAAAGAGGGTTTGGTTTTTAATTTTCATTTATATATATTCTAGAAGATCTTTCAGGGAAATGCCAAGATCATTTAAGCTAAAAGAACTTTGTAATAAATTCTTCTAAAAAGTACACCTGTCTTATTCCTGGAGAAAGTGCTCCTCTATAAAAAAGAGAATATTTAAGGGGTTCTATTTCTTTTTTTTCAATATTATCCAACTTTCCATCCGAGATTGAGAGTTTAATGGCATTCTTTGATATTGTTTTAAGAATTTTAGTAGACCATGTCACATATTCTAAAGGACTGGGATAAGTCTTGATATTTGAATGCTGTATCAAATCTTTTACAAAACCATCATTCACAATTAGAAGTTCAGGGTCTTTTTTATTCTTTTCAAACTTTCCGAGATAAAATAAATATGTCTTTAAAAATTTCTTTTGAGAAAGACCGAGTCTTATCTTTTTGACTCTTTTATCAATTTCTTTGATCCTAGCTTCACAATTTTTTGTAAAGGAAGAGAGGATTTCTTTAGAGACCTTGTAAGCCTCAAAGGCCCCAATTTTTCTTGTAAAGACTTCAAGTATCTCTGCATTTTCTATATTTTTTAATGTTCTTCTAACTTCGATTGATTCATCAAAAAAAATAATTTTCTTTTTCTTTGAATCAAATGCTCTTTTTGTAAGAAAAATTCCACCTGCTATTTTAGATATTTTTTTGCTCTTAACTGGGTGGAAAACGGAGATAGCTTTTATTTGATCTAGAAGACTTAGTTCTTCTAGTAGCATTGTTACAGGTGAGCTTAAAGAGTAATACTCAAACTTTTTATTGAGGTGACATCCATAGGAGTTATAGCTAAATACTAGAAATAGGACGCTAAAAACCTTCATTATCTAACGCTTTATTTGCAAGTTGATCACAAAATTCATTTTGAGGGTGACCAGCATGCCCCTTTACCCAATCAACACTTAATCGTTTTCCAATTTTTTGTTTAATCAAATCTAGTTTCTGCCACATCTCTACATTTTCTGGCGCTTTTTTATCAGCCTTTCTCCAACCACGAGATTTCCAGCCATCCATCCATTTTGTAATTCCGTCTACAACATACTTTGAATCAGTAACAACTAAAATATCAACATCCGATATAGACTGGCCCTTTTCGTTTAAAAGCTTACCAAGGGTTGTTATCCCTTCAATTACACCCAAAAGCTCCATTCTATTGTTTGTTGTCTGCTCAGAAACTGCTGCTTTCTCAAATACAACTTTTGCCTCTGAGTCTTGAGCAATACAGCCATAAGCGCCAGGTCCAGGATTTCCACGGCAGGCTCCATCAGAATAAATTACATACGAACCAGGGTTAGAAGAAATAGAAGAAGGAATAACGAACTCCCCTAAGCTATTATTATTAACTTCATCTTCAGGAAGTAAGTCGAGAGCTGATTTAATTTGACTAAAAGCATCATTCAGATCAGTGTTTGAGAGTGTTTTTTCTATTTTCTTTAAATTTTTAAGTAACTTTTCTTTCATTTTGACACACCTGCTAAGTCTAGCATTTTTCTTTCCAAAACCATGCCTAATATTATAATCTACTTGCTTTAAAAGATACACGTCGGAGTAAGTTTGGACAATCAATATTCGATTAAAGTTTATAAGCAATACTTTAATTTTGCATCATCTCATTTTTTAATTTTTGATGACGGATCAAGAGAACCCCTTCATGGGCATAATTATAGAGTTATGGTTAAAGGTGAAGCTCCTAGTCTAAACTCGGACATGGTTTTTGATTTTTTAGATATCAAACCTATTGTAAGAGAAGTTTGTGATAGCCTAGACCACAAGTTGCTTCTCCCAAAAGACAATAAACAACTTCAAGTTCATGAGGATAATAATAACTATAAGGTTATATGTCCTGACGAGTCTTGCTTTAGTTTTCCAAAATCTGATGTTCTTTTATTACCTATTTTAAATACAAGCGCTGAGAGATTGGCTATTTATATAAACGAACAAGTTCGTTTAAAGACACAAGAAAAGTTCAATTTCAAATTTTCTACTTTTGAAATTGAAGTAGAAGAGACACCTGGCCAGTCAGCTGTTTATATTCACAAGGAAGAATTATGATCTTTGTAGAACTTGATTCAGGAACATCTGTTGAAGGCATGGAAATTCCTGCTTTTAAAACAGATATTAAAGCTGAAAAATATCTCTACCTTATGGCCGGAACTCACGGTGATGAAGTGGAAGGTGTTTACGTATTACAAAAACTATTTGAATGGCTCAAAGAGGAGCATTCTTTAAGAGAAATACCGATGGTTGTTGTTCCGGTTCTAAACCCTGATGGTTATAGGAATTCGACTCGAGTTAATTCTCACGCTGTAGATTTAAATAGAAACTATCCTTCTGAGAACTGGACTGGTGAAGCAAAAAAAGAAAAATACAATCCTGGCCCAGAAGCTTTAAGTGAGCCAGAAAATAAATTTCTAGTAAAACTAATGGATAAATTTCCTCCTGGTCTTGTTCTTTCATTTCACTCTTGGAAGCCACTGTTAAACTATAATGGTGATATTGAAGATGTTGCCGATTATCTTGCAAGCCATAACGAGTATGAAACAGTTCCTGACATTGGGTACCCGACTCCTGGATCTTTAGGTTGTTTTGTTCCTGAAAAATATCAATCAGGTGTTCTAACTTTTGAATGTCCCGTTTTAAATGATGACAATTCTCTAAAGGGTATTTGGGATGAAAACGAAGAAGGCTTAAAGAGCTTTATTCAAAGTAACCTCTTACTTGAGAAGTTGAAGTAGATATACAAGATGGAAAAAATCAAAAAGATATTATCCTTTTTATATCAACCCTTTTCTTTTTTAATTCCAGCTGCTTTTTTAATTTTTATAATTTTTCCTATAAGTATTTTAGTCCTACCATTTAACTGGAGTTTTCGCTTAAAGGTTACGGCTCCGTTTTGGCAATTTTATGGAAAGCTAACAATCTATATTGCGTGCTTATGTAAAGTTCACTTTGAGGATTACCGCCCAGAGGAAGTTCAATCGCTACACAATCCCCCAGGACTATATGTTGGTAATCACCAAAGTTTTATAGATATTCCTTTGATGCTGTGTACATGTCAAATTGCTCCTATTATGAAAAAAGAAATCCTCTACATACCGGTCTTTGGAATCTGTGCCTACTCCTCAGGAGCTATGATAGTAAATAGAAAACGTGGGGAATCTCGTAGAAAAGTATTTAAACAAGCTCAAGAAAGACTATTTTCTTATTATAAAAACCTTCAATATTATCCAGAGGGTACGAGAAATAAAGGTAACAAGCCTCCTCGTGATCTTGATAAAATAAAAAAACCCTTAATGGTTTTTGCATATAAGAACAATGTACCTGTATGTCCTTTCAGTATGTATGGGACCACTGAAGTTCTAAGCCCTAAAGGCTTTATTCAACACGGTAGAAAAGTTGGGAAAATTATGCATGCACCTATTTTTCCTAAAGATTTTGAAAATGAAGATGAATTTGTTAAAGCTGTGTGGGATAAAGTAACTCTTGGCTATTTCGATCTTAAAGAAAAACTCTCTTAAGTAAATTATTAAACCGAACTTAAATTAAACTGCGATTTTATCACATCTGTAACAAGAGCAAGGCCTAAGATATTTTCATTAGTGTCTCGAACCCAATAGTACTCAGAAGATATTTTACCGTTTTCAATAGAACTTGCTCGATCCTTTTTAAGAACAACTCCGTTTTTATATAAGCCAGCTTCCTTTTGTTCAAAGTATACGCTTCCAAATTCAAGAACAGAGTCCATAGGCATACCGTATTTTTCTACATCCCATTCTTTTTGCTGTGGCCAATTTTTTTGATCAATTGCATTTTCTAAATTACAGCCACCAACTTTTTCTCTTATTAGGTTTTTTAATGTTCCAATTGTTCCAATAGCATTTGCACAGTCTGAAAAAAGAGTTCTTATATATGTTCCAGAGCTTACTTCAAATCTCATTGCCAGATATGGAAAGTCATATTTTACGACTTCTACTTTATAAACTTCTCTTCTTTTTTTCTCTTTTTTTATCTCAACACCCTCTCTGGCCCATTTGTGAAGAGCTTTACCTTCGAACTTTGCAGCCGAATATTTATGAGGTGCTTGAAAATATTCACCAAGAAACTTTTCTTTGCATATATTTTCAATAAACTTGTCTGAGAAATCTTTAATCGTAGTAGTTAGATATTCACTATCATCAACTTGAGACGGCTCTACAGTAAGATCTCCCGTAGGTGTTTCAACACCAAGTTTTCCAACAGCAAGGTAAGTCTTTGGCAAAAAGTCATGAATAAAATTATTTAATCTGGCAGCCCCATTTACCCCAATCATTAAAACACCTTCTGCAAAAGGGTCAAGTGTTCCGAAATGGCCTATCTTCCCAAAGCCTTCAGGCAGGTTTCTTTTAAAATGCCTTACGACATCATAAGAAGAACCATCAACAGGTTTATAAGCATTAAAAATTAGAGGTGTATTATAGGTCTGACTCATCTTCTTGAGTCTTAGATAATAATTGAGAGATTTTCATTTCATCTTCAAATTGAGAGTCATAGCTAAATGTAATAATCGGTGTATGGCGTACATCTAAATTTTTTGCTAGTAACGCACGCATCTTTCCAGCGATACCTTCGATAGCTTCTTTTATATCACCACGTTTACCTGAGTCGAAAGTATCCCAGTAAACTTTTGCAACAGAGTAATCCTGATTAAGTTCAACTCTTGTTACAGAACATAAGCTCAGACGAGGATCTGCAAGATCTCGCCTAAGCAAAATATTAATTTCGTTTTTTATACGTTCTTGATAAATATCTTTTGGGTTTCCCCCAGATTTTTTTTGTCTGGCCATAATATTCTCTAGAAAGTTTGATCAACTTCAAGCTTACGTTTTTTCTCTTCCAAGATATAAGCTTCAATTAAATCGTTATTCTTAATATCATTAAAGCTCTCAAGAGCCATACCACATTCATAACCGTTAGTAACTTCTTTAACTTCATCTTTAAAGCGTTTAAGAGTTGAAAGTTTACCATCATAGATAATCTTCCCTTCACGAAGAAGACGAATATTACACCCTCTTTCGATCTTACCATCGATTACAGCAGAACCTGCAATTGTTCCAATTTTTGGAACAGAGAAAGTGTCACGAACTTCAGCTCTACCAATATATTTTTCAATTTTCTCTGGCTCAAGCATTCCCTCAAGTGCCAAAGTAACATCATTTATTAGTTCATAGATAATTGAGTACGTTCTAACTTCAATCCCCATTGTTTCAGCCATCTTTCTAGCCGAAGTAACAGGTCTCATATTGAATCCAATTAAATATCCATTTGAGTTGTTTGCCATCTGAACATCATTATCAGTTATCGCTCCAACACCACCTGTAAGAACCTCAACTCCAACTTCATCATTACCTAAAGCTGAAACTGCATCTTTAATGGCTTCAAATGAACCTTGAACATCTGTTCTTATTACAAGATTTAAAATTTTCTTCTCATTCATATCACTAGGAGCTGACGCAAAGAAATCTTCTAAGCTTGCAACCTGTGGCTTCTTAACGTTTTCAAGTTTTCTTCTTTCAGCAATTCTGTTTTCAACGATCTTCTTCGCTTCTCTTTCGTTTTTAACAACGTTTAAAACATCACCTGGTGATGGAACAGTATTAAACCCTAAAACTTGAGCTGGAATTGATGGCCCTGCAGATTGAACATTTTTACCCGTTGGATCCATTAAACTTCTTGCTCGTCCATAGTTTTCACCACAAACAACTGCATCACCTTTTTTAAGAGTCCCTCTTTGAACTAGTACAGTTGCTACAGCACCTCTACCTGTTTCAATTTTAGACTCAATAATCATCCCTTCTGCTTTTCCTTTTGGATCTTCACGAAGGTCCATCATTTCAGCTTGAAGTTTTATTGACTCTAAAAGGTCATCTGTCCCTTCTCCCTTAAGAGCTGAGATTGGAACAAACATCGTATCCCCACCCCAATCTTCTGGAACAAGTTCAAATTCAGTAAGTTCTTGTTTAATTTTATCTGGGTTCGCACCTTCTTTATCCATCTTGTTCATAGCAACGATGATAGGGCTTCCCGCTTTTTTCGCGTATTTTATAGATTCTCTTGTCTGTGGCATTACACCATCATCAGCTGCAACAACTAGAACAACAATATCCGTTACGTCTGCTCCTCTTTGTCTCATAGATCCAAAAGCCGCGTGACCAGGAGTATCTAGGAAAGTAAGTGTTGCACCATCAACATCTACTGAGTAAGCACCAATATGTTGAGTGATTCCACCAGCCTCACCTTCAGTAACTTTTGATTTACGAAGATGATCTAGTAGTGTTGTTTTACCATGATCGACGTGTCCCATGATTGTAATAATAGAATTTCTAACAGGAAGATGTGACTTATCTTCTTTTTGTTCATTACCAATAACTTTTGCTTCATCGAACGCTCTATTTTCAACTCTATAATCATAAAGAGCTGCAAGTTCTGAAGCCAGTTGAACACCGATATAATCGTCTTTCTTTAAAAGAAGACTTAGTTCTAATGCTTTATTTTGAAAAGCTGCAAACTTAGCTGATAGTTTATTCGCAAGGTCACTTGCAGTTATAATTCCGTAAACATCAACAATTCTTTTGGCACCTTTTACTTCTGTTATCTCAGTCTTCTTAGTTGCTCCTGAGAAAATTTTCTTACGCTTCATTGGCGTATAAATTTGTCTACCAGTAACAACAGTAGCAAGCTTTAATTCTTCATCAGCTCTAACTTGAGTTAGATCTTTTGTTTTTGCTTTCTTAGCAACGATTGAGGCAAGATCTCCCATTCTCTTTTTACTATCAGCAACTGGATCTGCTGGAGCATTTGAGAATTGTTTCTTTGGAGCGGCCTTTGAATCAGAGCTATCTGTTGCAGATTTCTTTTCACCTTCAGGAACAAAAATTGGAGTAAAAGTATGCATCTTTTCTTTGTATACTTTTTCTGGTTCTTTCTCATTAGGGGCTGCTGCTGTGTTTTCTTCTTTTGGAGCTGCAACATCGGCCTTAGAGACAACCTGTAAACCTTGAGGCTTATCACCCTCATAGATTTCTTTTTTGATAACCTTACGTCTAGTTACTGTTTTTTTCTTAACAACAACCTTCTTAGGCTCTTCCTCTGAACTTACCTCACCAACTGGCTCATCACCTTCTGAAGTTTTTTTAACGACTTTTTTCTTAGTAACTTTTTTCTTCGCTACTTTTTTCTTAGTCACTTTTTTCTTCGTAGGTTTTTCATCTTTTGGTGCTAGCATCGCCATAGCCTTCTCTATTTCTTCATCAGAAAGAGAAACCATGTGATTTCTAACGTTAAGTCCCATACCTTTAAGTTGCTCAACTAAATCAATTGCTCCAACACCAATCTCTTTGGCCAACTCGAATACTTTTTTAGGCATCTATTATCTCCAGTTTCCTAATTATTTTAATTTAAATGCTGCAAGCTCTTCTCTAAGCCTCTTCTCAGCATCAGAGAATTTATCATCATCTTCCTCACCTTCAGCTGAAGCTGGGCGAGAATCTTTAATCATTCCCATTCTCTGAGACGGTACAGCAGAAGCTGAAATTATTTCAGACTCTTCTTCTGGCTCGTTTTGAATATCATCATTTTCAATAGCTGCTGTCGCGGCATCAATAAACTTCTGAGCATCTTCAGCAGAACACTCTATAGCTCTAGAAATTTCTTCCCCAGATGTTGCTGAAAGATCAATGATCGACATGATTCCGATCTGAACAAACATTTGAGCAGCTGTTTCAGAAACTTCATCAAGTTGAACTAGGTTCTCAACAGCAAGCTTAACTTTTTCTTGAAGTTTCGCTTTAGAGATAATGTTTACTTTCCAACCAGAAAGCATTGCTGCTAGACGAACATTTTGTCCACGTCTACCAATTGCAAGAGACAACTGATCTTCCTCAACAATTACATCTAAAACATGATCTTCATGATTCATATTGATTGAAGTGATTTCCGAAGGTGCAAGTGCATTTTTAACAAAGAAACTTACGTCATCATGCCACTTAACAATATCGATTTTCTCACCTTGAAGTTCATTTACAATATTTTGAACTCTTGAACCTTTCATACCAACACATGCTCCAACTGGATCAATGTCGCGATCAACTGTATAAACAGCAACCTTTGCTCTATGTCCTGGCTCACGAGCTGCAGCTTTAATTTCAATTGTTCCATCTTGAATTTCAGGAACCTCTGCTTCAAAAAGTTTAACAAGAAACATTGGACTAGTTCTAGAAACTCTAATTTCTGGTCCTCTATTCGTCATTACAACTTCTGATAAATAACCTTGAACTCTATCGCCTGGTTTAAATTGCTCACCGTAAATTATTTCTCTTCTATTTAAGACTGCGTCAGCCTTTCCAAGGTCAATAATTACATTTCCTCTTTCGTAGCGTCTAACGATACCAGTAACAAGATCACCTTCTCTATGCTTAAATTCAGCAAAAAGAATTTCTCTTTCAGCGTCTCTAACTTTTTGAAAAATAATCTGTTTAGCTGTTTGAATATCAACTCTAGAAAAATGTGGGTCTTCAATTTTAATACCTAATTGATCTCCAATTACACATTCTTCATCTAGTTCTTTTGCAGCAACATGCTCAATCTCTACGATTGGATCTTTAACTGCGTCTACTACATTTTTATATTGAAAAATTTCAACTTCACCATCTTCTTGGTTATAACGAGCTTCGTACTCACCTTGAATTCCAAATTTCTTTCTTGCTGTAACCATGAATGCTTGCTCTATCGCACCAACAACAACTTCTTTTTGAATTCCACGGTCTTTTCCAAGTTGCTCAATTACTTTTCCTAATTCTGAAAAATTCACCTTGTTCTCCTCTTTATAACTCTGGTTCTAAATTTGCTTTTTTCATCTGTTCAAATGTTAAAGCAAGTTCAAACCCATCTATATCAATAATAATATTTTCTTCGTTTATATTTTTTAAAATACCAATAAAGGCATTACCCTTCTTTACTGACTTGGGAGCTCCTTCAACAAGTTGCTCATCAAGTTTCCCTCTTATACTACATGCAATTCTTTTATTTAAAGCCAATTCAAAATGTGCAAGAGTCTTTAAACTTCTATACATTCCTGGAGATGAAACCTCTAAGACAACATCGTTTGGAACCCATTCTTCTTCGAAATATGGACTCATTGCTCTATCAACTTTAATACAATCTTCTATTACTGCTGTTTGTGTTTCTTTATCCATAATAAAAACTCTAAGAGTTGAAGATCCAGAAATATATTCAAAGTCGTAAAGTTGATATTGATTTTCATCAACAACTTTTTCGACAATTTTATAAAATTTTTCTTCAACACCTGTTCGGTTTTTAACTAATTCCACAAATCCCTGCACAATATAAAACGCATATTAAAAAAAGGGGCGGTTAAAAAAAACCACCCCAACACTGAACTACTTTTATAACAGATTGAATTTATATCAGAGAGCTCTTAACTTGACAAGCTTCCAACAATACTTCTCTGCATTGCGTAAGCGTCATCAGAGTTAGAATAAAACTTCTTTTTTATCGACAGAATTTCAAATCCGAGTTTTTTGTATAAGCCGAGCGCTACATCGTTGTGCACAGAAACTTCTAGGAACACTCTTTTTATCATTGCCGCAGACAGCCATAAGAACGCCTCATTCAAAAGTAGACTAGATAAGCCTTCACCTTGATTTTTGGGCTGTATTGATATTTTGTATAAATGAGCAAGTTCGTCATAAGCATTCAGACCAAATAATGCAAAGCCCGCAATCTCAATATTTTTACTATCGTAAACAAGTGCAAGTAAAGAATCATCCGACTCCACTAACTCCACCCATTGTTCTTTTGTCCAAGGCTGTGGGAAAAAGTGATGATCAAGAAAATATAGTCGATCTAAAATTGAGGGATTTGAAAGAAGCTCTTTCGTTGTGCCTAACTTAATCATTTTGTCCAAAATACTTCAGAGTCAATTTGCTTGTTAATTGTTTTGATTAGGAGTTTTATGTTTTTGATAAGCTCTTTTCTTTGTTTTTGGCCCAAACGTTTTTTATTAGAATGACTTAGAAATCTTTTTCTTAAAAAAATCTCCGTGGCCATTATTTGTTCAAACTCTTTAAAAAAGACTTTATCCCGGTTGAACATCTCTTTTCTGTTGCACTTCTTGGATAATTTATAAAAGGCAGATACAAGATTTTTATCAACATAAATATTGTGACTCTGGGTATACGCCACAAGCTTACTTAGAGACAGAAAATGCTCAAAAAGCTTTTTTGTTTGAGGATCAAGTTTTTTCATCTCAATTTTACTCGCACTAAGATTTAAAATTCTTTTTGAACTAGCTTGCTCAAATAAAGAAGTTAAAAATGAGTCTGGGTAGATGCACTTCAAGTTTATCAGGTTTTTTGTCATCGTCTTTAAGTCTGTCAAAGAGGAGATACTCGATGCGACCTTATAGACAAAAACTTCCTGGATTAGGGTTTTAGAAAAAACGGAAAAACTGAAAATAAAAAGTCCTCCAAATAGGAGGACTCTTAAGTATCTAACTATCATAATTATTAGTTTATTAAACTGGAGAGCTTATTTCAATGTTTCCAATGATCTTTTTAGATGAAGACTCATCTTCTTTATGAAACCTTGCATTTACACGAGGGTTAAACGTATATCCGTCTTTTCCTCTTAGAATATACTTTCTATTTCCACCTTTAGGCTCAATAAGCTTTCTAAGTCTAGAAATACTTGTATAGATTAGCTTGTCATGAATCAAAGGGTTGTATTCATCTTTCCATATTGATCTAGCAAGGTCATCTTTGTTAAAAGATGAACCCGGATTCTTTGCCAATAAGAATAGAATCTCAAGAAGTACAAATCTATGTTTGAAATCAATTGTTCCAAGAGATTTTTCGTGAATAACTCTATTATGTCTATCAAGGTATAAATCTACACTTGAATCGTTTACATCTTCAACCTGAGATCTAAATAGCTCTCTTAGTCTTCCATAGTCAGCACTAATTGAATTGAGCCCAAGTTTAAAGAAAGTTAGTGCTTGATTAAACTCTCCCATTTTCTTAAGAACAATCCCCTTACCTAAAAGAATATAACCGAATAAATTCCAACAGTTTTTCTGTTGAAGAAGAGTTAAAGATAGATCGTAGTGCTCAGTCGCCTCAGCATGTTTTCCCATTTCTCTATATATATTTCCATAAAGCATATGCATGCTTCCTTTTAAAAATCCTTTTTTTAGAATATTTAAAAGTTGTTTTAACTGGTCAACATGGTTAAGAGCTTCGGTGTACTTCTCTGCTTGAAAACAAGCATTAGCAATAGAGAATAAGGCCTTCGCAATAAGCTCAGGTTCATTTTCCGTTTGAGCTTTCTGATATGAAAGCTTAAAGTTTTCAATCGCTCTATCAAAGTCACCTTTGTATGTGAAAACCATTCCTACATTATAAAAATATTCAGCTCCAAGAGAACCAAGGTCCCCACCAAATTTTTCAACTAAATCTTCTGCAAGTAGAATAAAGCGACTTGCCTCTTGCTCCTGAAGAGACTCAGAGTAGATTCTAATTAAGAATCCATAAATCTTTAGCATTGCAAATGCATCTTTTGGATAAATCGTCTTATCTAGAGCACGTAAAAAGTAGTCCTCTGCATTTTCAAGATCAGCTTTGTCATAATAAACTTTTGCAAGTCTATAATACCCCTGACCAAGTGTTCTTTCAGTGTCCCCAAGGTCGACATAAGTTTTATCAGTCTCTTCTAAAAGAGATGACCTAGCCATGAAGCGCTCTTGCAGCTGCTCTCTTAACTCTTTGTCACTTAGATTCGTTTCATTAGAAAGTTCTACTGTTTCCATAAGATTTCCCTATATTGTTGATTCCCCAAATTCAGCGAAAACTTACAACAGGTTTTGCATTAAGTAAAATTTCTTAAATTCTATAATTTGAGAGTAAGATTGATGATTTTTGATAATTTTCCTTACAATTCAGAGAGACTTTATTAGCCAAAATAGCAGTATTATTAATACCTTAGAATTTAACACTTGTTAATTCTTACATAGAATGGTGTAAGATTTTTTCTTGTATTTCGCATTTAGAATTGAAAATCTTACATCAAAAAAATTTATAGAAATTATTTACGGCTCTTTTAAAGCATTGAAAAAAGGTGGTCATGTTTTTATGCCTATGCTAGATTTATCTCTAGATTATAAACGACATTATAAGGAAGAAACGAGGAATTAAGAATGAGTAAAATCGATTTGGATACACTAAGACATTCAACTGCACATGTTATGGCACAAGCTATTTGCGAGTTGTATCCAACCGAAACCGTTCAACTAGGAATTGGTCCAACAATTGAGCACGGTTTTTATTACGACATTGATATGGAATCTCGAATTCTTGATGAAGATTTAATAAATATTGAAGAGAAGATGAAAGAGATCATTAAAAGAGATGATCCCATCACGAGATTTGAAGTTCCAAGAGAGGAAGCTCTTGAGATTTTTGCTGAAAGAGGACAAAAATATAAAATTGAACTTATAAAAGATTTACCTGATAACGAAGTAATCTCTTACTATACTCAAGGTGATAAATTTATTGACCTTTGTCGTGGACCGCACGTTGAGAGTACAAGAAGACTTCCGACTCACTTTAAGCTGCTTCACACAGCAGGTGCTTATTGGCGTGGTGATGAAAAAAGACCAATGCTTCAAAGAGTGTACGCTGCGTGTTTTGATGATAGGAAAAAATTAAAGCTGCATTTAAATTTTCTTGAAGAAGCAAAGAAAAGAGATCACAGAAAGCTTGGAAAAGAGCTAGATCTATTTCACTTTGATCCAGTTGCTCCAGGTTCTCCATTCTTTGAACCAAAAGGTGCAATTGTTTACAACGAGCTAACAAACTTTATGAGACGAATTTACAATATTTTTGATTATAAAGAAGTTGTTACTCCGCAGATCCTTGATACATCTCTTTGGAAAACTTCAGGGCACTACGAACATTATAAAGATGATATGTTCTTTTCTCACTCAGAAAAAAGAGAATACGCTGTAAAGCCTATGAACTGTCCATGTCATATGCTTATGTTCTCTCATAAAAAATACTCTTATAGAGATCTTCCTCTTCGCTTTGCTGACTTTGGAAGACTTCATAGAAATGAAAGAAGTGGGGCCCTTGCTGGACTGACAAGAGTACGTACTTTTTGTCAGGATGATGCTCACGTATTTTTAGATAAAGCTGATATTGAAAAAGAAATTCTACATTTGTTAAATATGTTTTTAACTTGTTACGACCACTTTGGTTTTACCGATATAAAAATTGGTCTCTCAACAAGACCTGATAAAAAAGCTGGAGATGATTCGATTTGGGATATGGCCGAAGAAGCTCTAAAGAGTGCTCTTGATAAGTCAGGAAAAGAATATCATATCAACGAAGGTGATGGTGCATTCTATGGACCAAAAGTTGATATCCAAATTGCCGATGCAATTGGAAGACGCCACCAGCTTGGGACAGTTCAATTAGACTTTGTTCTTCCAGAGAGATTTGATTTAAAATTCAAAAACGCTAATAACGAAGAAGAAAGACCTGTTGTTATTCACAGAGCTCTTCTAGGTTCACTAGAGAGATTCTTTGGAGTTTATCTTGAACATATTGCAGGAATCTTTCCATTCTGGTTAGCTCCAGAGCAAGCTATAATAGTTCCTGTTAATAACGATATCCATCTTGAACACTGCCAAAAGCTTTGTGCTAATCTTCAAATGAAAGGATACAGAGTTCGCGTTGATGATAGAAATGAGACAATGGGACTAAAGACCAGACAAATTCAAAAATCAAAAGCTCCATACATGATTGTAATTGGAGATAAAGAAATGGAATCAAATAGCGCTGCCCTAAGAGCATATGGGCAAAAGTTTACAAAGGTTATGACCGAACAAGAAATGTTAACTTTATTCAGTGAACTCGATGAGATGAAAATGCCTAAAGCGATTACTCAGTAATGAAGAATATATTAATCCTATTTGGTGGTGGCTCTAGTGAACATGAGATATCAAAGATCAGTTGTGATTATTTAGTCTCACAGATCGACACAAGTAAGTTTAATATTTTAAAAGTTGAAATAACAAAAGGCTTCATATGGAAGCTTGATGAAAAAATTGTTGAATTAAACTTTGATAAAGTACTTGTTTCAGATGGGAAAGCTTTAAGTAAAATTGATTATGTTATCCCCTGCATTCACGGTTACCCAGGAGAGACTGGAGATATTCAATCCTATTTAGATTTAGTTAGTGTCCCTTACCTAGGCGTTGGAGCTGAGGCCAGTAAAATTTGTTTTAATAAAGTTCTAACTAAATTATGGCTACAGAAATTAAACTTCCCGACTGCTGATTTTTTATTTTTTAATATATCGAATAAGGATGATGAGCAAATCCAAGAAAGATCTTTAGAGTTTCTAGAAAAGAAATCAAAAGTATTTATCAAGGCCTCAAATCAAGGAAGCTCAATTGGATGTTATAGTGCTTTGACTAAAGAAGAACTTAGGGACTCTATTAAAGATGCATTCAACTTCTCTGATTTTGTACTCGTAGAAAGTTTTATTAAAGGTCGTGAGTTAGAGGTCGCGGTTTTTGAATTTGATAACAAAATTCATGCAACAAAACCTGGAGAAATTCATTGCCCTAGTGACTTCTATGACTTTGATCAAAAATATAAAGATAATTCTCAAACACAAATTGATATCCTGGCCAAAAACCTAAGCCCAGAAATAACGAAACAAATTACGACGATGGCAAAAGATGTCTTCAAAGCGCTATCGCTTAAAGGTCTATCTCGCATAGATTTTTTCCTAACGGATCATGGAGAGATATTAATCAACGAGATCAATACTTTTCCCGGAATGACACCAATATCTCTATTTCCTCAAATGATGGAGAACTCAGGTGTTCCTTTTTCAGATTTTCTGACCCAACGGATAATATCTGATATACTTTAAGTATGTTTAAGCGTTCTAGAAAATTAACTTTAATTGAGAAATCAAGATTAAGCCTTAAGCTTAAGCCTGTTTTTATAGCGCAGCTGATGATGTTAGACTCATTAGAGAAACCTGCTTATAGTTATCGCCAAGGTGTTTTCCAAAAAGAGCTTGAACCAAATGAAGGTGTTTCTACAAATTTCATTTCAAAATACGCTCAAGAGATATCATCAGAGATTTTTCTTCATAAGATTGATTACAAAAGACTAAATGAAAAATTAAATGAAGAAATTATCAAAATTACCAGATCTCTTTCAATCGGAGACCCTAGGTCTAAAGGAGTTAAACATACAAACCTTTTAAGTATGCAGATGGCCAACCTTTATAAAGATCCTTTCAATGACGAACTTCTTACAAATCAATTTCAATCTGCTAAGAATTTTTTTAATCTTCTTTACCAAAATAAAGATATTCATAAAATTCTTTATACAAATTTAGTTAAACAAAATCATCACTACACAGTGGCACAGCCACTACTGTCATCGATTTTGCTTGTTAGTTTTCTACAGCACACAGGAATGTTTTCGGAAAAAGAAATACAAAATTATTTTCTAACAAGTTATTTTAAAGATATAGGAATGAGTTTGATTCCTAGAGAGAAATTTGAACTCGCCCATTTAAATGATTATGATAAAAAACTTTTCTCAGAGCATGCCGCGAACTCGAGAAAACTTTTAAATGGTAGAATTCCACTCAATAAGACTCAACTAAACATTATAGAGAATCATCATTTTTTAAATTATAAAATTCAAGCTTTAATATCTGACTCTTTTGTTATTGATCAAGATAAAATGCTCTCAGGCATTGAATCGACCCTACTTTCAAGTATAGACATCATCGTAGCTGTCAGCTCGAAACGTCCATATAGAGAGCCTATGAGCGTATTCAAAGCTCTAGAGCTACTTAAGAAAGTTATATCACCTGAGTATCCTACTGAGTTTAAAAACTTGGTCGTTTTCCTCAGACACTTTTTTAAATAAAGTTAAGATTTTACTTCTCAATGTGTTCTAAATATCTCAAAATAAAAAAAGAATAAATGCAAAGGATTGCATATTCAATTTGGCCTATGAATTCTAAGGAGGGAATAAATGGCAGCTCTACCGCAAAGTCCGCTTACAGGCATCTTAGCTGAAGAAACAGTAGTTATTGATTTTGGAGAACACGAAGGAAAATCTGTTCTACAAGTAAATGATGAGAATCCTGATTTCTACACATTTCTTATTGATCAAAAAGAACAGGGTAATTCTACTATTAGAAGAACTAAAGATAAGATCTTTAGACTCTATGTGAATACACCTCTTCAATAGTTAAATTTTTTTAATGAACTTATTGTACATATCAATTTTTGGAGTGCTTGGTGTTTTATCTCGGTACTCCATTGATTTGTATCTCTCAAACAAGGAATACCTTTTTCCTTACCCTACATTACTGGTTAATCTAATAGGTTCTATACTCGCTGGTTTTCTATATACAGTCGCATTGGAAAAAACAGCAAGCTCAACAATCTATATTCCGCTTATTATTGGCTTCTGCGGAGGGCTTACTACCTTCTCAAGCTTAACACTTCAAAGCTTTAATATGATCCAACAAGGCCATCTATTTAGACCATTTATCTATCTAACTGGATCGTGCGGTATTGGAGTTATCTGCGTTTTTATTGGTAACAAAATTGCGAAAAACATAATTTTATCGTAATTCAAGTGACTTAGAGTCAAAAAGATTTCTTGATCCAAACCGAACGGTCGTGCTATTATATTTATATGAGCAAAGGTTTTACAACAAAAGAAACTATTCTAAAAACTGCATTTGAACTTACGAGTAAGTTTGGGCTTGAAAGTTTGTCTATTGGCGAACTTGCAAAGTCTGTCGGCATGAGCAAGTCAGGTCTTTTTAGTCATTTTAAATCTAAAGAAAAATTACAACTTATGGTTATGGATTACGCTGCAGAAAACTTTACCCTTAAAGTAGTGAAACCTGCTCTAACTAAAGGTCGTGGAATAGATAGAATAGAAGCAATGATGGAAAATTGGGTGAAGTGGTCTGGCACTTACCTGCCAGGGGGTTGTCCTTTCCTATCTGCGATTGTTGAATTCGATGACAGACCAGGAGCTGTAAGAGACCACATAAAAGTTCTACAAGGCACTATGGTAGAAACTTTTGCAAGATCAGTTGAAATTGCAAAAGAAGAAAGCCAAATAAAAAGCTCTGCTTCAAGTGAGCAACTGGCCTATGAGCTTTATTCCAATATGATTGGATTTCATATTTATAATCGTTTGCTTAAAGATAAAAATGCAAAAGTTAAATTTCAAAATTTATACAAATCCATACTTGAGAAAGTTCAAGTATAAGTTAGGAGATAAAAATGAGTGTTGTATTTAAAGTTGTCGAAATTGTTGACCGTTTACACTTACAAAAGTTCTTTATGGAAAAAGATAATAAAGTTCTTTTAAACTTATCACTAGATCCTTCCAAAGTTGAAGAGTTTATCGATCAAAAACTTAGACTTAAAGGGAAGAATTATCGCCCTAATCAGTTTGAATTAGACTGTATTAGAGAGTTAGAGGGATAGTTAACCTATAAAAATTACAAGATATGAGGGAGTTATCTCAATATATGGTATTTTTATAATATGAAAACTCTCTCAATTTTAATTCTTCTTGTATCCGCAATCTCTCTTAATACATGTTGGTCTTCCTATAATGAAGGTTCTGATTGCTCTCAATTATCAGAGGGATCTGAGTTTTTTACAACTTTTGATAAAGTTCACCCAACACAATCAGTTTTTGGAAAACGAGCAATATCTAGAAACATCAAAAAAATTCACAAAGCATATAAAAAAAATAAAATAGAAAATTTTTTAAAAGAGAAGTTTGCTCCTGCAGTTGTTGGTCCAAATTGCATGCTTTATATTATTGACCGACACCACACAAG